>PMCF01000164.1 GCA_003154115.1 Anaerolineae bacterium | reverse complement strand
CAGAAGTCCACGCACCACGCACCAGTCGAAGCCTCCCTGCGGGACGCACTACGCACTACGTTCAAAAATATGCGTCACCACGTTCGAGCCGCTGCCGCCGATATTCTGCGTCATGCCGATCGTCGCATCTTTGACCTGATTCTTTCCCGCCAGCCCGCGCAGCTGCATCATCGCTTCGACGATGAGGCATATACCGGAACCAGAAGCACGCCATTTGATCTCAATATCGGTAAGAGCTGGGTAAGTGGTCATGCTTGACTCGCGTCGGTTTCAGGCAGCGATAGATTGAAGCGATCTTCCGGATAGTCGAGATTGATAAATGCACCGCCGCGCACCGTATTGATCACTTCGAGCGAATGCGTGCTGACAATGACTTGACTATCCCATTCGCGCGCCAATCGATTGAGATTCCACATTACCAGGCGTTGCAGCGTTGGATGCAGGCTGTTTTCAATCTCGTCAATGGCAAGCACACATCCCTGACGACGACGGCGGGCCAATTCACCAAACAACAATAGGACTTG
This sequence comes from Anaerolineae bacterium, assembly GCA_003154115.1. Taxonomy (GTDB): domain Bacteria; phylum Chloroflexota; class Anaerolineae; order Fen-1058; family Fen-1058; genus Fen-1058. The sequence goes on along the minus strand of PMCF01000164.1, from coordinate 2,080 downwards.
TTGCTCACCAGAGGGTAATTGATCAAGGCGTACAGAAGTTTCTTTGCCATCAACCGCATAAGGCGTGGTGACCCGCACGCGGCCTTCCTCAACAAAAATTCGCCGCTTCTCGCCCAGCACTTTTTCGACGCTTTCAATGAATGTGGGTAGACTTGGTGTCGCTTGGTTGTGTTTGCTATGTTGCTCTAGGTCTAGATAGTTTTGCCATACCCAGAGCTGTTCCAGGCTGCCTCTCCATTGATCTTCTGCCGAAAAACGAAACAACCACTCTTGCTTGTCATCAGGTGATTCGATTGGTCCTCCCCGTGTGTAACTTAGTCGCCGATCATGTGGAAAATACAACCAGCCCCCATACACGTTGGTTTCAGACTGCTGTTGATCCGCTCTGATTCTCAATGCGATCGTGAGGCCAATATCGTTATCGATTTCACCTAATGGCTCACTTGTTTTTAGACGCCTAATAATTGAGCCCGAGCCTTGTTGTAACTCAGTGGAAGCTAGCTCATATTTCCCAACTGCTATGTGCAAGCGCAACGTCGGGAAGATTGACGCCGATTCCCCTATCTCTTCAGGCATTAATTCTACAGTCATGTCGATTAATCCTGATTCAAGCGCTTCGCGCACAAGAGTACTCTTCTGCATGGGGTTGTACATATACTTTAGCAATTCTTCGATTGCTTCCAGCACTGTTGTCTTACCGCTACCGTTCGAGCCAGTTAACACCGTAACTGGTCGAACCATATCTGTGTCTGGATCGACAAACGAAATACGGCGCTCACCTCGAAACGAGCGGAAATTATTGAATACAATTTCGCGGATGCGCATAATCTGCCTCCATCTAATGACTGTTCGGGGTCGTTATAACTTGGCTACCCCAACGCTTAACTCATTTCCCACAGTATAAATTGAACCCGGCGCGGAGGCAAATGAAAGTCCAACAACAGAGTACATCGAACACACGCCAAGGGCGTTCCCGTCGCTACATGGCGGACAGGACTGCGGTGCAGTCCCACAAGGAGGCTTCGCACTGCTCCCGGCAACGGATGACGCGGTTAGCCAGCGTATTCGTTTATTCATTGCGCGCAGCCATCCGTTGCCTTGCTTCCTTTCACTTCACATTTCGCACCAGAAAACCTGCCTGCTGGCAGCTATGGGCCGCATCGTTTTGAATCTCCTGACTGCACGCCGCAGGCTGACCCTCGCGCGAGAAGCACACATACAGTTCCTTCAAGTAGCGTCCCGAACCAGAGCACTGCACGGCCAGCGCATCGGCCTTCACTGCGGAGTTGGCACTCACGAAATCCGTCTTGAGCTGATCGGTGGTAGTGCGAAACGCTTTCGCCGGGCTGCGATAAGCCTGCGGGATCGTGATCGAATCTTTCAGCGTCTTTTCCAGCGCCAGATATTCCTCGGATGTGAGGCCGGAGCAGGTGCCATGCTTGTCCCACTCGTGTGTGTACAACGCGGGGCTGGGATACAGATTGGGGAATTTCTGCTGCGCGTCTTTGGGCAGCGGCACGTTTGAGCAATCCGCCGGATACCCGCGATTGTATTGGGGCCACAGGCCGTGCAGCACGAAGCCCAGCTTCTTTCCGAGGCTGCACTGTTGTGGATCGTCGACGTTGCTTGCCGCGCAATAATCAGGCGACCACGACAGCGTCAGCACGTAGAAATCAAAATCGCCGGGAGTGTTCTTGATGCGTTTACTTGGTGTCGCCGATGGCGCTGCGCTTTTCGTTGCCGTGCGCGTCGGCTTCTTCGTCGGCGCAGCCACCGTAGCTGACGGTCGCGCGCTCTTTGTCGGCTGCGCCTCGGGCAGGGCTGCTACCAGTGTGGCAGAGTCAGATAGCGTATTTTCGATGTCACGCACATCCGACGGCTCGCATCCTGCCAGACCCAGTGCCAACAGCATCAACAGAAGCGCGACCACCAAGATTGTGGATCGGCTATTACTTCTCAAGTTCAACACCGTAAACTGTTTCCATATTGATTTACGATCCGGACTCGAGGCTTCAGCCGGAATCCGACTAAAGGCTCCTCTCCAGATGTCGTAAATCAAACTGGAATTCGCTCTAGTGAT
>PMCF01000096.1:2948-4069 GCA_003154115.1 Anaerolineae bacterium | reverse complement strand
AAGTAAGTGTTGTAGAGTTCGGCGTAATGCCCGCCCGCGGCCAGCAAAGCGAGGTGGTTGCCTTGTTCGATGATCTGCCCGCGCCGCAGCACGATGATGCGATCGGCGTGGCGGATCGTGGACAGGCGATGGGCAATGATGATATTGGTTCGTCCCCGCATCACCGTATCCAGTCCTTCTTGAATCAAGGTCTCCGTCAGTGGATCGATGCTGGCGGTGGCTTCATCCAGAATAAAGATCGCCGGGTCTTGCAACAGGATGCGGCCCAACGCGACCAACTGCCGCTGCCCCATCGAGAGACTGCTGCCTCGTTCGCCGACTTCTGTGGATAGGCCCTGCGCCAAGCCTGTCAACCAGTCGCCACCGCCCACCTGTCGCGCTGCTCGCTCCACTTCATCATCGGTGGCAGAGGGCCGGCCATAGCGGATATTCTCGCGCACCGTGCCTTCAAACAGAAACGGGGATTGCGTGACGAGACCGAGGCGCGTGCGATAGTCGGCCAGATCGAGCGTGCGGATATCGTTCCCATCGATGAGCAGTTGGCCGCCCTGAAATTCGTAGAAGCGCGCGATCAAGCGGGCCAACGAACTCTTGCCCGATCCAGTATGTCCGACGAGCGCCAGCGTCTCGCCTGCGTGGATGGTGAGCGAAAAGTTGGTCAGGATCGACTCACCGGGTTTGTAGGCGAAGTCGATGCGATCGAATTGAATCTCGCCGCGCACCGTCGGCAGTGGGCGATTGTCCGTCTGCACCACGCGCGGCTCGGCGTCCAACAGCGCGAAGACTCGTTCGGCCGCGGCTAAACCGATCTGAAACTGGCTCCAAAACGAGGCAATACTGGTCACCGGAAACCAGAACAGGCCCAGCCCCTGAATGAACAGATACCAATTGCCGGGCGTGAGTGCGCCCTGTTGCACATTGACGCCGCCCACATAGACCAGCAGCGCCGTACCGATACCGGCCAACACATTGAGGATCGGGAAGATGGCGCTGAACACGTAACCCGTGCGGCGATTGATCCGGAACGATTGCTCGTTGACGTCGACGAATTCGTCGTAGACGGCGGCCTCCTGCCGAAAGGTCTTCGCCACCCCGATGCCGCTCACCGTTTCCTGAATGTG
>PMCF01000096.1:0-2936 GCA_003154115.1 Anaerolineae bacterium | reverse complement strand
CTGGCTGAACAGGTCCATCGTCAACGTGACGACCTGCGAGAAAGCCTGCGTATCGGAGTTGACCCGACTGACGATCTTGCCCGAAGCGAATTGATCGTAGAAAGATAGATCGCGTTTGAGTACGGCGTCGAAGGCGTCTTCGCGCAACTTCAGAACGACCGCAGCCACAGCCCGCGACGAGAACGATCGGCGCACAAAGTTAAACACCCACGCCAGCGAACCGATCGCTGCGATGAGGGTGGCGCTGAGCAATAGATTCGCCTGCCCCGCGGCGAATTGATCGAGCGTGCGCGAGATGAGGATCGGCAGGCTGACATCGAGCAGCGATTGCAGCACGACCGATCCGGCCACCAGCAGCATGCGACCGATCTCCGGTTTGAAATAACCGATGACGCGCGCAACGAGGGCGCGATCGGAGTAACGGCGATCGTAGGCTTCGGCATCGAGGCCGTCGAAAATGAAACCCATAAATCAAGCCACGCTTTCTAACGCCGGCAGCGCCACATCGTAGCGCGCGAAAATTCGTCGGTAATGAGGTGAACGCCGCAGCAGTTCGTCGTGCGTGCCGTCGGCCACTAAGCGGCCTTGATCGATCACGAGGATATGATCGGCCCAGCGAATCTGCGCCAAGCGATGCGTGATCAGCAGCGTCGTGCGACCGCGTTGAACGTGCCGCAGCGCCAGTTGAATCTCGGCTTCGGTGGCGCTGTCGATGGCGCTGGTCGAGTCGTCGAGAATCAAGATGCGCGGGTCGCTGAGGAAAGCGCGCGCGAGCGCCAGTCGTTGACGCTGGCCGCCGGAGAGCATCACACCGCGCTCGCCGATCACGGTCTGATAGCCGTCCTTGAAACTGAGGATGAATTCGTGCGCCTGCGCGTCGCGTGCCGCCTGTTCGATCTCTGCCTGCGTTGCGCCGGGCCGACCAAACGCAATGTTTTCAGCCACGGTGCGCGAGAACAAAAAGATGTCCTGCTCGATCTTGCCGATCTGCGAGCGCAGCGCATCCAGACTCCAATCGCGCACATCGACGCTGTCGATCAAGATGCGACCCGCCGTGACATCGTAAGTGCGATTCACCAATCCGATCAGACTGCTCTTGCCCGAACCAGTCTGCCCTACAATGGCGACCGTCTGACCGGGCCGAACGCAGAAAGAAATGTCTTGTAACAAAGGTTGATCGTTGAAGCCGAAGGAAACGTGATCAAACTCGATTTCGCCCTTCACCGCCCGCTCGATCCCCGCGGCGTTCTCGTCCAGATCCGTCTCCGCGCGGATGATGCTCAGGATCCGATCGGCGCTGGCCAGGCCCGATTGGATCAGCGAAAACGTAAAGATCGAACTGAAGGTCGGCCAGCGCAAGACATTCATCAGCCCCATCACGCCGATCACATCCGCCAGTGTAACGACGTTGTTTTGATACAGCCACAGTGCGTGCAACAACATCGCCCCAACGGTGATTGCGAACAACAGCACCGGCAGATAACGCGCCTCGATGCGGCCCTGCTGGACGGCGGTATCGCGCAGGCGACGAGCGCTGGTCCGAAACTTGTCGCGCTCGAAGAGTTCGCGGGCGCTGGCTTTGACCACTTCAATACCCGAAATGATCTCGGCCAACGCGGCATCCAGCTGGCCGAATTGGCCGCGCAGCCGCGCGGTGATGGGTTCCAGTTCGTGGACGTAGGCGCGGACGGCGAAGATGTAGGCCGTGACGAAGAGGCCGGGGACGATCAGCAGTTGCAGATTGATCGAGCCGATGAAGATCAGCACGATGGTGATGGTGACCGTTGATTCGATCAACAGGCTGGCGCCCGGCGTCACCATGTCACTCAGCAAAGCGACATCATCCGTCGCGCGGGCCATCAAATCGCCGACGCGCTGTCGGCTGTGGAAGGTCTGGCTTTTGCCCAGCAAACTCGCGTAAAGTTCCTGGCGAGCATCGGCGGCGAAACGCGCGGCAATATGGGTGTAGGCGAAAGAGGCCAGCAGGTTGAAGATTCCATCCATCGTCAGGATGATCAGAATGGCGAGCGCGTACAGCAGGAGTTGACCGCCGCCGGGTTTCGCCAATTCGCCGGCCGCACGGCCAATCAGCACCGGACTGCTGGCATACGTCGTCAAACTGACGATCTGCAAGATCAGGGCGAGCGCGAGCCGCCGCTTATACCGCCAGATATGCGACGCCACCCAGCGCGTCGTGGAGCGGCGGTCGTAGCGATAGGCATCACTAACGTGGAATTCACTGTTCGAGAGCATGACTCGCCTGTCGTAGTCGTTGTGACGGGGATGACCGCGCTCAATCGGCTGCCGTGGCGTCACCGGTCTGCTGCTGATCAAGATAGGTGCGAATGGCTGCAATCGGGCTGGCCGCGTTTTCCAGGATGGCGCGATGGAGAAAGAAGAACAGCCTATGCTGGTCACGTTCTTCCTGAGACAGGCGGTCATAACCCTCTTCGTACCAGCGCGCCATGTCGTGCAGAAAATGTTCCACCTGCTGACGGTCGCGCCGCTCGGCAATGCGCTTGGCGTACAGATCGTGATACCAGAGGATGAGCCGCTCGAAAGAGAATGTGCGCAATTGCGATTCTGCCGTTGCCAGATCGAGCGCGATGTCCACCAGAATGCCGCGATAAACGGCGAGGTAGACAAACTGCCGGTCGTAGGCATGACAGGCATCGCAATACAAACCCTCGCGCACGATGTGGATCTCCTCGGCGTGCCCGATGCAGTCGCCGAGGTGGAAGTTCTCCAGTATGCACTCGAAGGCTTTGGTCTGGGTCGACAGGATTGGCGCCTGGCAGACGACGCAGGCAATCGGTTGCTCAAAGTGAATGGTGTCGAACATGCCCATAGTTGGACCTCGTAGACGGAGAGGTTGATCGGGTGTGGCGGCCAAGCCTACTGTGATGATACCTAATTTGACAATGTCAGATTCAAGG
>PMCF01000129.1 GCA_003154115.1 Anaerolineae bacterium | reverse complement strand
CTTATTTCTTGGCAAGCCCTGAGTGCTTGTTAACCAACAACTTCCCGTTTGCTCGCGCCGCGCGAAGCGGGTCACACACCGCACTGCACGCACGCCTTGTCCGCCACAACATAGCGGAGGCGCGCTGGGCGGGGTGCAAGTGTCCGGCAGCCGGATGTACCATCCAGCCGGAGCACACGGGAGCGTAAACCTTTTAGGAATCGGGAGGCGGCATGTCCATCGTTCAAAACGTGGTTGGCTCGATTGCGCGCGGCGGTCTCACGTGGCTGAGCAAACGCCGCTTGCCGCAGATAGATGGCTCGCTTGATATCAAGGGGCTAACGGCTCCCGTGGAAGTGATCCGTGATACGTGGGGCGTGCCGCACATTTACGCCGCCAACTCGCACGATCTCTTCCTGGCGCAGGGCTTCGTTCACGCGCAAGATCGCCTGTGGCAGATGGAACTCAATCGGCGCACGGCGGCCGGACGCTTGAGCGAAATCTTTGGCGAGGTCGCTTTAGAAACCGATCGGACGGTGCGCACCTTCGGGTTCCGGCGTTGCGCTAGCGCCGATCAAGTGAATGCCGCCGACGATATTTTGGATGCGGTGCAAGCGTATACCGACGGCGTGAATGCGTTCCTCCAACACCCGACCGCTGCTCTCCCGATCGAGTTCTCACTCATTCGCCATCAACCTGAACCGTGGACGGTGCTGGACAGCGCCACGGTGATGGCGATGCTGACGTGGCAGATGTCACACGCGTGGTATGGCGAGATTGTCCGCGCGCAGCTAATCGAGGCGATCGGGCCGGAGCATGCCGCCGAGTTGGAAATCCACTACCCCACCACAAATCCCACCACGCTGCCGCAAGGCATCGAGTTCAACGCGATCGATGCGGACGGCATCCTGCGCGCGGTGCGCGGGCCGTTTCTCGATCATGGCAAAGGCAGCAATGCGTGGGCGGTGGCAGGCAGCAAGACGACGACGGGCAAGCCGTTTCTGTGTAACGATCCACACTTGCCGTTGCTGCTGCCCTCACTCTGGTATAAGGCGCATCTCATCGGCGGGCCGTTCGACGTGATCGGTGTGTCGGTGCCCGGTTTGCCCATGGTGCTGATCGGCCACAACGCACACATCGCCTGGGGCGTCACGCTGGCCTACACCGATTGCGAAGACTTGTTCATCGAGAAACTCGATCCGGGGCGGCCCAACAGATATCGCTATGGCGACGAGTGGCGCACAGCGGATGTGGTGCGCGAAGAGATTCGCGTGAAAGGGCGCGATAAGCCGCACGTGGAAGAAGTGACCATCACCCATCACGGGCCGATCATCTCTGACGTGATCGGTTATTCCGGCAAGCGCGTGGCCGTGAACTCGATGGCGTTGCGCGCAAGCCAGGTGGCACGCGGCTGGTTGTGGCTGAATCAGGCCACAGGGTGGGATGAGTTTGTGCAGGCCATGCGCTTGATCGAAGCGCCGCAGTTGAATGTGGCCTATGCGGATACTGCGGGCAACATCGGGTATTGGTGCACGGGTCGCGTGCCGGTGCGCGCGCAGGGCAAAGGCGATGTGCCCGTGCCCGGCTGGACGGGCGAGTACGAATGGATCGCCGAGGTGCCGTTTGAAGAGATGCCGCACGCCCTGAATCCGCAGCAGGGCTACGTGGTGACGTGCAATCAGCGCCTCATGCCGGATGCTTATCCGCACTTTTTGGGTGAGGTATGGATGAATGGTTATCGCGCGCGGCGCGCGGTGGAGGTCTTTGAGAGTAAGCCTAAACTATCGGCTGAAGATTTGCGCGCCTTGCAGTTCGATTTTTTCTGCGTGCCCGGCCTGGAATTTGTGCAGCGCATTGGCGATCTCAAATCCGATGATCCTGATGCATCCCTCGCGCTCGATCTGCTGCGCCACTGGGATGGTAGCCTGAGTGCCGAGACCATCGGCGGAACGGTATACGAGGTGGCGCGCTATACGTTGGCGCGCCATGTCTTCGAGTCGGCGTTGAATAAGTCGTTGGTCGATCGCCTGATGGGGCAGGGGTTCCATCCGTTGTTGATGAACGCCACCGAATTTTACGGACACGACACGATGACGCTGTTGCGACTATTGGATAATCCACAGTCGTGGTGGTGGCAGCAAGCTGGCGGGCGCGAGGCGGCGATCGCGCGGAGTTTACAGCAAGCGGTGGCGTGGTTGCGACAGACGCTGGGCGCTGATCCGCAGCGATGGCAGTGGGGCCAGCTGCATCATTCGACGTTTCCGCACGCGCTGGCCTTGCAGAAGCCGCTGGATCAAGTCTTCAATCGCGGGCCGTATCCGATCGGCGGCGATACCGATACGGTGTGCCAGATCGCCATGCTGCCCAATGAACCCTACGACAACAAGGCGTGGGCGCCCACCTATCGGCAGATTGTCGATCTGGGTGATCTGTCGAAGTCGCAATGGGTGTATGCGCCGGGACAGTCGGGCCAGCTGGGCAGCCCGCACTACGATGATTTGATCGACGCGTGGCGCACCGGTCAGACGATTCCCATGCTGTGGACGCGGGAACAGGTGGAAGGCGCGGCGGAGGGAAAGCTGGTGTTGAAATCGTAGGTTGAGATGGAGGGAATGAAGGACGGAGAGAAGGAGGGAAGGAGGGAAAGATGAATCTCTCTATCTTTCATTCCCTCTGTCCCTCATTCCCTCTTTCTCTCCATCTTTTTAGCTTAGCAATCAGCATTCAGCAATCGACACTCAACAATCAAGGAGTCTCATGTCTACTCAACAACTGGTCGTGATTGCCACATTTGAGGATGAAGCAACAGCCTCGGATGCGCTGTGTGTGCTGCGGGAAGCGCAGCAGGAAGGGCAGTTGAAATACAGCGCGTATGCCGTGACACGGCGTGATGCCGAGAATAAACTGCACGTCAAAGAGACGGGCGATCCCGGCGGCGTGAGCGGAGCCGTTTCCGGCGGAGCGCTGGGTTTGGCGATCGGTTTGCTGGCAGGGCCGGTGGGCTTGGCCGCGATTGCAGGCGCGGTGTTCGGCGGACTGGCGATGAAGTGGATCGACAGCGGCGTGAAGAACGAGAAAATCCGTGAGGCGGGCGAACGCCTGAAGGCCGGGATGGCCGCGTTGGTGGTGTTGGCCGAAGAAGGTTCGGAAGATTTGATTGCGGAGAAATTGACGTTGAATAGCGGCACGGTGGTGAGCGCGGCGCTGGCCGAAGAGGAGGCGGCGGCCACTGAAGAGCCAGCCGCAGATACTTCTACTTCCCCGGCCGAGAGCACAGCAGCGGATACTTAGAAGCCGTCAAAGAACAACTCNNACTTATTTCTTGGCAAGCCCTTAGCCGACAGAGGGATAGAGGGAAGGATAGATGGAGAGACAGAGGGATTCCCTCATTCCCTCTTTCTCTCTATCCCACTATCCCTCCTTCCTCATTTAACTATTGCACCCCATCCTTCACTGCTCCCCCACGGGCAGCGTGATGGTAAACGTCGTGCCCACATTCACTTCACTCGCTACCTCGATCTGTCCGCCGTGCGCCTCGACGATTTCTTTCACCAGCGCCAGGCCCAGTCCCATGCCGCCATAGTGCCGCGTGGCGCTGCCATCCACCTGATAGAAGCGATCGAAGATGCGCCCCAGCTTATCGGCCGCAATGCCGATGCCCGTATCGCTCACTTCGAGAATCACCTTTTCAGCGCCAGGCCGTAATCTCACCGTCACGCGTCCTCCGGCGGGCGTGAACTTAAAAGCGTTGCTCACCAAATTGTCCAGCACGCGCCGCAAGGCCACCGCGTCGCCGAGGATGGGCCGCACCTCCGCTTCGATCTCGGCCGTCAACGTCAAGTGGACTTTCTCGGCCGTCATCTGGAATTCATCGATCGCCGCCTGCACCAGCGCGGCCAGATCGAGCGACACGCGCGGCCCGCCGCGCGTGTGCGCCTCGATCTCCAGGATCGCGGTGATGTCTTCCACCAACTTGCGCAGCATATGTGTGCGGCGCACGACGATGCGGATAGGCTCGCGTTGATCGGGGGGGAGCTCGCCCAACTCGCCGCTTTCCAGCAATTCGGCATAGCCCAGAACAATCCCGATGGGCGTGCGCAGCTCATGCGAGACATTCTGGATGAACTCGCGTTGCAATCGATCCAACTCGCGCTGTTGTTCCAGCGCGTGCGAGAGCGCCGCCGCGCGTTGTTGTTCGGTCGCGTAGAGCCGGGCGTTCTCGATGGCGATGGCGCTCGAACTGGATAAGGCTTCCAGGACTTCCTGATCGTGCGCGTCAAACCGGCCACTGCGCTTGTTGATAACTTCCATGACGCCCACCAGCGATCCTTTGGCGATCAGTGGCACGGCCAGCAGCGAGTGCGTCGTCATGCCGGTCACGGTATCGACCTGCTGATAAAAGCGGGGATCGTTTTGCGAATCGGTGATCTGCACGGATTGCCTGGCTTGCACCACCCAGCCGGCGATGCCGGTGGCGCCGGACATCCGTGTGCCGAGGAGCTTCCCCGCGGCCGGGCCGGTGGCGGCCGCAAATACCAGTTCGGGCGGCGCATCTTCTGCGCCACCCGGCACACAGAGCAGCACCGAGGCGGCTTCGGCATCGACCAGCGCTTTGATCTGTTCCATCACCAGGCCAAGCAGCTGATCCGGATCGAGCGTGGAAGCCAAAATCCGACCGGCCTTATTGAGTGCCGCCAACTCGCTCGTGCGGTGTTCGAGATCTTGATTGAGCTGCGTGATCTTGTCCTCGGCCCGCATGCGTTCAATGAGATTGCCGAGCAGGGAGCAATAGATGACGATCGTCTCTTGCGTGACTTCGTTGAGCGGTGTGTGGCTGATACCGGTGTCGTTGGAAAACAGTCCGATCGGTTCATCTCCAAAACGAATGGCGGTGGCCGCTACCCAACCGCGGCCGCGTATAAGGAGTCGATCGCCTTCCCAGTACACCTGCTCGTCCTCAGTCACCATCCACAGTGTCTCGTTGGAACCGAGGAGCGCCGCCAGACTATCGGGCTGGAATTTCGCTGCATGTTCATCCGTGGTATGACCCTGAAAATCCGTGCCGTAGGTCCCGAGCATATATTGGCGTGTCGGGTCGAGCAGGAAGATGGCGCTGCGTTCGACCCCTAGTTTTTCGCGCGCCAGCTCAATTGCGCGCCGGAAAAATGTATCCAGGTCCGCGCACGCGATCAGCTCATCCACTGCGGCGACGATGGCGCGCAGATTGCGCACGAGATCGCGTTCGTGTTCTTCGGCGCGCTGGCGCTCGATCATCTCTTGTTGCAGGTGCGCATTGGCCGCCAGCAGTTCGGCGGTGCGTTGTTGCACACGATCTTCCAAGTCGGCATGAGCCCGCTGCAAGCGCTCATAGAGCTGGGCATTCTCGATGGCGATGGCCGCCTGACTGGCGAGCATACTCAGGATTTGGATGTGTTCCTGGGTGAAGGCCTGGCGATCGGTCTTGCTGTGCACATCCAGTGTCCCGATGATTTTTCCGCCGGCGATTAAGGGCACGCTGGCGCAGGCGAGTAATCCTTCGTTGGCAGCGGCCGGATTGTAGAAGCGCGCATCTTGCGGCAGGTCATTTGCGATGATGGGTTGTCCCGTCTGCACGACCCGACCCGCGATGCTGGTGCCAACCCGATCGCGAGTGCCTTGCACAACTTCGGCGCTCAGGCCATAAGCGGCTGCGATGGTTAACACTTCTTGCGCCTCGTCCAGCAGCAAGATGACGCCGGTGTCTGAACCCAACAACTCGGCCGTGCCGCGGGCGATGGCATCCAGCACGGCCTTCAGCTGCAAGGGCGCCGCGATCGTCTGGGCGATTCGATAGAGTCCGGCCAAGCGTTCATTGGCGCGCTTCAGTTCACCGGTGCGCTCTTCGACGCGCGCTTCCAGTTCATCGCGCGCTTGGCGCAAAACGTGTTCCATCTCTTTGCGCCCGGTAATATCCCGGCCGATGCCGACGAGGCCCTTGATCTTTCCTTGTTCATCCCGAAAGGGCACTTTCGTCGTGGACATCCAATGCACGTTACCCGCGGGATCAAGCCCCGGTTCCTCGCGATCGATCAGCGCCTGACCGGACGCGAGGAGCGCTTGGTCGTCCTCATAATACTGCGCAGCGAGTTCCGGTGGATAAAAATCGAAATCGCGCTTGCCAATGGCCTCTTCCGGCGTCGTGCCCATGATCCAGGCGACCATATCATTGGCCAACAGAAACCGGCTGTTGGTGTCTTTCACATAGATGCGATCGGGCATCGCGTCGATCAGGGTTCGCAGCAAACGGTGCTGCTCGGCCAGGGCCGTCTCGGCCTGTTGGCGCTCCGCGCGGGCGCGTAGGGAGAGGATGCCATAGGCCAGGTCACTTGCCAGTTCCATCAACACGTTTACTTCTTGGGGATGAAAAGCGTTCGACTGAACGGCATAGATGTTCAGCGCGCCGATGACCTGATCATCCGCCTTCAAGGGCAAGGCGATGAGGGAGGCATAACCTCGGCGAATGACTTCCGCTTGCCAGGGCATATCATCGAGATCCGTTTGAACGTCGTTGACGATGCTGGGCTGGCCCGATCGAATAGCGCTGCCCACTGGCCCGTGTTCCAGTTTGCCAGTGGCCTCAATGAAGTCAGCCACATCCCCGGTATTTTCGCCCAGGTGAGCGGTCAGGCGCACCGTCTGATCTTCAGCATTTTCGGTCAGACCAACCCACGCCAACGGATAGCCGCCCAGCTCGACGATGACACGACAGATCTTCTCCAGCAGTCCAGTTTCCTCTGCGGCCCGCACCAAGACCTGGTTGCATTCGCTGAGCAATTTGAGCATGCGGTTGACTTGGGCTAATTCGACCGTGCGCTCTTCCACCCGTTGCTCCAGCCCGGCATAAGCGGATTGAAGTTCTTCATGAAGTCGGGTATTCTCAACGGCAATACCGGCTTGGCTGGACATCGCCACCATCAACTCCACATCCCGCTGAGTAAAATCTCGCTCCTCGGGCCGGTTAATCGCCGTGATAACACCCCAAGCCCGGCCTTGATAAAGCAGGGGCGCTACGACAATCGCGCCGCAGTCCGTTTCCGCACGCCGCTGCTGTACCCGCGGACTCTCGCGTAAATCCGGCCCCGCTTTGGGTGACAGGGCTGGTTTCATCTCGCGTAACACCCAGCCGTCCAATCCCTCCCATAACTCATCAAAGGAAACGTGGACAACGTTGCTTACACCAGGCCCGCCTTTCACAAAGTGGATCGTCCGCCGCTCTTGTAAATCAAAAGTAACCAGCGTTACGCGATCGGCGGGTAAGGCTTCGGCCACACTATCTGCCACGACCTGCAATAGACCGGACAAGGTTTCAGAAGCGATGAGAGCGCAGTTGACGTGATAGAGCGCTTGGGTCTCGGCCAGGGCGACTTGGGTCTGGGTCAATAACTCATGATAACGAGTTTCCGACTCGCGCAGCACCTCCTCGGCCCGTTGGCGTTCGGTGACATCCATTGCGATGCCGACAATGCCGACGATGGCCTCCTCCACTTTTACCGGAGCGACCATGTTCTCATAATGCCTTTTTTCGCGCTCTGACTGCGTCTCGTATTCCTCGTGTCGGATTTCGCCCCGAAGTACCTGGCGATCCTGTTCCAACCACTTCGCCTCCACTTCGGCTGGTAGGTGCAGGTCTTCGACCCGTTTGCCGATCACATCGCCATACTGTTTGCGGTTGGTGGCGTTTTGCAGGATGTAACGCAGCTGATCATCCATCGCCCATAGGTCGAAAGGCAATTGATCGATTATTGTACGCAGCCGGGCCTCGGTGATTTGCCGCGCGGCATCCGCCCGTTCACGCTCGGCGATGGCTTGCTGCACTTGCGCGTCTTGTTCCTGCATCTGCTGCGCCATGCCATGCAGGGTGAGATGAGCGCGAATCCGCGCCAGCAGTTCTTCAACTTGAATGGGCTTGGTCACGTAGTCGGCCGCCCCGGCTTCGTAGGCCCTGGCGGTGTCACGGGTGCCGGTCAACGCCGTCATGAAGAGCACCGGAATATCTTTAGTCGTCGCGTCGGCCTTCAAGCGCCGGCAGGTCTCAAAGCCGTCAATGCCGGGCATGACCACATCCAACAGAATGATATGAGGTCGCGCGTAGCGCGCCTTCTGCAGGCCGCTTTCACCATCGCGGGCGACCAACACTTCCAGACCGGCTTTCACTAAACAATCTGAAATCATGCCCAGGTTGGTCGGGGCGTCGTCAATCAGCAAGACGGTGTGTCCAGACAGGTTGTGGCTGGCTGGCCGATCGGCAGGTGTATTCATGTTTTCTCCAGGTACTGCTGGATCACGGCCACGAGCGCTTTGTCTTCAAACTGACACGCCAGTTGTCGCAGTTTGTCAGCAAACGGCCCGAACTTCTCGTCTCGCTTTGCCAGCTGAGTCGCCCGTTCCTGAACGGCTTGCAGGTTGCCGCGTCTAGCTAAATCATACAAGATCGCCAACTCCTCGGGCGGCGGCGGGACAAGGTCGGGCTCGATCTCGACGGTCTCACGACCCGGTGCCGCGCCTTCCGCGTAGACCCACTCGACATTCAAATGGGTTGGCAACAAGGCTAGCAACTTGCTCAGTTCCACGGGTTTCGGCAAAGCCGCATCACAGCCGGCTTCCAGAATGCGTTGCGTATCGGTTTCGGCGACGCTGGCCGAGATGCCGATGATGATCGTCGCGGCCAGCGCGGGATGTTGGCGGATGGCGCGAGTGGCGTCAAAGCCGGTCATGATGGGCATGAACATGTCCATCATGATCAGATCGGGCTGCCAGTCGCGCGCTTGTGTGATCGCGGCCTGACCATTGTCTGCTTCGCGCAGGTCGAAGCCCAGCGGTTGCAGCAAGCCGATCAAGACCTGCCGATTGTTCGCGTTGTCATCGACGGCCAGCACCTTCCGGCGAGGGCCTGTGTAACCGACGATGAGCGGCCCACGATTCGGGTGCGCCTCGGCGGTGACGGAGACCACCGGCAGCACGAGATCGAACCAGAAGGTGCTGCCCTGGCCCGGTTCGCTGGCGACATGGATGTCGCTGTCCATCGATTGGATTAGCTCGCGGCTGATGGTCAAGCCCAGTCCCGTCCCTTCAATGCGACGCTGCTGACTGCCGACCTGCACGAAGGGCAGGAAGATGTTCTCCACTTGATCAGGCGCGATGCCCACGCCGGTGTCGGCGACTTCAAAATGAAGCCGCGCCTGATGCTCGTCGAGATAAGTTGCGCCCACCCGAAAGACGACTTCGCCTTGATCCGTAAACTTGACGGCGTTGCCCAGCAGGTTGAGCAACACCTGGCGCAAGCGCGTTTCATCGGCCAGTACCCCGGCGGGGAGAGCCCGTGGCCGATCAAAGGTGACGGTTAACCCTTTGACTTCGGCACGCGCGCGGATGATGCCGACGATGTCTTCCAGAAAAGCGGGCAGGCCGATCGAGATGGGGTGAATCTCCAGCTTGCCCGCTTCGATCTGTGCGAGATTGAGCACATCGTTGATCAGCACCAGCAGGTGTTCGCCACTTTGTTGGATGATGTTCAGGCCTCGCTTGAAATCATCGGCGAGCGGCTTGCCAGCGAGCGGCTGGCGTTTGAGAATTTGAGCATAGCCGAGGATGGCATTTAAGGGCGTGCGCAGTTCGTGACTCATATTAGCCAAAAAGACACTCTTCGCTTGATTAGCGGTTTCGGCGGCATGTTGAGCAGCCTGAGCCGTGTCTTTGGCGATTTCAAGTTGTCGATTGGTCTCGGTCAATTCGAGGGTGCGCGCGACGACTTCCCGCTCGAGCTGTTGCGCGTGCTGGCGCAGGCTGTGCGTGCGATATCTGAATCCACCGAATACCAGCCCTAGTAGCAGCAGCGCGGCCAACGTGCGGAACCACCCCGTCTCCCAGAAGGGTGGAATGACGGTAACGTTCAGATTGATCCCCGTTTCATTCCAGACGCCGTCATTGTTGGAGCCTTTGATGCGCAACGTGTAAGTGCCGCCCGGCAGATTGGCATAACGCCCGAAGCGGCGCGTGCCTGCGTTATACCAATCTTTGTCCAGCCCTTCCAATTTGTACTGGTACTGATTCTTGGCTGGATTGGTGAAATTCAGCGCGGTATATTCAAATTCGAAGTAATTGTGCTGCCAGTCGAGGTTGATGGCTCGCACGCGCTCAGGCACCTGGCCCAACGCCATGGATTCGCCGCCTTGTTTCAAGGCCGTCATTTGCACGGGTGGAACGTACTGATTGACGCCTACTTCGTCGGGATAAAAGCTGGTCAAACCACTAAAACTGCCGAACCACATTTCGCCGTCATGATCTTTTATTGCGCCGCGAGCGAATATATCGCTTGGCAGGCCGTCGCTTTGACGAAAGACTCGCATGGTCTTGGTGCGCGGATCGAACCTGATCAAGCCGTCGCCACTGTACGATCCCATCCAGAGATTGCCATTGGCATCTTCCGCGAAGGAGTAAATTGACGTCACCGGGTAACCGGTAGCCTGGGTGTAGCGGGTGAACTTGCCGGTTTCACGATCGAGCAGGTCAAACCCCAGGGCGGTGCCCACCCACAGACGGCCGGCGGAATCTTCGAAGACGGTATAAGTCGTATCAGAACCAATGCTGGCGGGGTCGTCGGGGTTGTGGGTGTAGTGGGTGAAAGTATCAGTGCGCGAGTCGAGCCGATCCAACCCCCCGATAGTGGGCAGCCACAGGATCCCTTGCTTGTCCTGGTACAAATTCCACATGATATCGTTGATCACACTGTTGGGATTGTTGGAGTTGTGCCGATAGTGCTTGAACGTTTCAGTCTTTTTGTTGAACTGCTCCACGCCGGCTCCGTAGGTGCCCAACCACAGGAGGTTGTGGTCGAACTTGTCTTCGACGATGGCGCCAATCTGATTGTTGTTGGCCGACATGCTGGCGGGGTTGGCCGGATCGTTGGTGAAAGTCTTGATGATCTTGCCAGTCTCCCGATCGAACAGTGCCAGACCGGCCGGCCAGGTGTAGCCCAGCCAGAAATTTCCCTCGCTATCTTCATACGTGGCAGAGTAATGCCAGTCGGTGAAGTACTGCTTGAATGAGCGCGAAGTCTTGTCGTAGGTCGTCAACCCCTTGGGAAAAGTGCTGATCCACAGCGTCTGGCGGCTATCCTCGTAAAGGTAAGAGATACTCGGATCGGGGAAGTGGCTGACAGGGTAATTCACGAAGCGGGAAGCGTTTGGATCCAGCTTGTCCACCGCGCCCACATCATTAACAAACCACAAAATGCCGGCGCGATCTTCCAACACGCTGTCGATCGAATTTGTACTCAGGCTATTAGGGTTGGCGGGATTGTTCAAGTAATGCTGGAATGTGCCGCGGCGTGGATCGAAGGCAGAAGCGCCTCCCAGCTCCGTGAGCATGTAGGTGATCCAGATGGATCCCCGGCTGTCCTGTCGAAGGGAGAGAATGACATCAGAATTCGGGCTATTGGGATTCGCCGGGTCATGCAGGTAGCGCGTGAAGGTGCCAGCGGCAGAGTTAAACCGATGCAGACCTTTGTCCGTGCCCACCCATAGGACGCCATCCTGATCTTCGAGCAGGGCATTGACCACATTGCTGATCAGGCTGTGCTCATCCGCTGGCTGACTGACAAAATGAGTGAACGTTCCGGTGGCCTTGTCCAGCCGGTCCAGACCGCCGCCATTAGTGCCGACCCATATCCGATCCTGCCGATCCACCACAACAGCATACACGTTATTCTGGCTAAGGCTGTTGGGATTCGCCGGGTCGTGCAGATAGCGCGTGAAAGTCTCCGTGTGTTTATCGAAAGCGTTCAGTCCCTCCTCGGTGCCGATCCAAAGCCGCCCGCTGGCGTCTTCGGCGATTACCCCCGTGGAAAGGAGGACCGCACCTGAATTACTGCTGATGCTAGCGGGGTTTTGCGGGTCGTGAGTATAGGTCTTGAAGGTATCGGTATTCTTATCGTAACGCACCAGGCCGCTGCTCTGGGTTATCATCCAGATCAGGCCGTCGCGATCCTCGTAAAGGTCATACACTTGTGCGTCCGGGAACGGATTGATTCCGCCGGGCTTGTAAACTTTGAGTTCATAGCCGTCAAAGCGCATCAGGCCGGAGCCGGACGTCCCAAGCCAGATGAAACCGTCTCGATCTTGAAGAATGGGCCCGCCATTTTGGGCATTGGTGTTGAAGACATGATCGAAACGGGGTTCTTCTTTCTCCCCCTGTCCCTGTGCGCGGGGGGGAGAGATGGCGCTCCAGAGGGGTATGGCGCCTTGGGCCTGTGCACCTGGGATGGGCAGGCGGCCCCAGCCAAAGAACACGGCGACGATCCCGGCCAATGTGCCAACCAGGATCGCCGCCGTCGAGATCAAGATCAACGTCGTGTTGAAGACGGGTCGTTTGGGTTTACATGTCGTGGTGTTGCTCATCGGCCACCTCCAAGTCAGGTCTAATCGGCGTCAGGGGGGCTGCACTTTCGCCAACGCTGCCGATCTAGATCGCCACGTCAATCGCCGCCGTCTAGTCGTGAGGGCTTGGCAGAGGCCTCGATCAGGGGCCAAGACCCTCTTTGTTTGTATGATTATAGTTGAAACTGGCGCGAATGTCACCACGCAAAACGCCAGCTGATCGGGCGTAGTCCTTCCGTCCGCCGTTGGAGAAGCGCCACATCCCGATCGTGATGCTGTGGATCGTCGTCGTCAGCAGCGCCGCGTTGATCGGCTCACGTGGGGCGTCGGCCCGCTACGCGCCGATCGGTTGGGCGGCAACCTCTCAAACGCTGCACCCCACCTACACGCCGTGGCTAACGGCCACGCCGCAGCCATCGATCGCCTCGTTCTCGCCCGGCGCGGGAGCGACTGAAGTTCAGCGTCATACGCCGTTGACCATCACCTTTAGCAGCGATGTGGATCGCCGGGCGATCGAGCAGGGCCTGGCAATCGATCCGCCGATCAGCAGCACCGTGAAATGGCAGGGCCGCACGCTGGTCTTCACTCCCATTCGGATCTGGGAACCCGATGTGGCTTATCGGGTCACGGTGTTGTATCGGGACCAAACGTTGTCGCCCTCCTGGGTGTTCTACACGCAACGCCTCATCGAGCAGGTGTCGCCTTCACCGGCAAGCCTTCAAGGTGGAAGAATATCGCCAGCCCGAATTTGAAGTGACGCTGCAGGCCGATCGCGCGAACATCGTCAACGGCGATCGTGTTAATCTGACGGTGGAAGCTAAGACCTACTTCGGCGCGCCGCTGCCGGATGCGCCGATCATGTTGAACCAACTGACGCGCTCTTACGAGGCGTGGTGGTATGACGCCGAGTCGTTCGATACATGGAGCGCGCTTCAAAAGGAAGAACCGGTGGGCCACGCGGACGCCGACGGGCGCTGGTCGGGCTGGATCGATCTGAAAGTGCCGGACTATCTGTTTCGTGAATACTATTCCAGCCGCCATGCCGTGCCCGTGCTGTTGGAGGTCATGGTGAACGACGGCAACGGGCAAGCCATCGGCGCGCAGGCGCGCGTGACCGTGCACGACGCGGCGTATTGGAATCCGCGCCTCGTGACCGACGAGCAGGGGCGGGCAGTGGCGAAGGTAACGCTGCCCGATTCGCTGACACGCTGGCGGGCTGTGGCACGCGCCGTGACCCGCCGACGAATTTCCGCGCGTGGGCGAAGCCATCGCCAAGATCACGACGACGCAGCCGATTGTCATCCGCCCGATGCTGCCACGCCAGTTGGTGCAGGGCGATCAGGTGCTGATCTCGGCCATCGTGCACAACAACACCGATCGTGATTGCACGGCGATGGTGTGGGTAGACGTTGCAGCCTCGCATCCCGCCCAGCGCGCCCCTGATGCTTCGCATCAGACAGGGCGTGAGCGGAGCGCAGCGGAGTCGAAGGATCGCGAGGCGCTGACGCCAATCACACACACGATCGCGCTCAGCGCCAACAGTTCGACCGTGGTCGGCTGGCCGATCGAGGTGAAGGCGCTGGGTACGCTGACGGTGACGATGCGCGTAAAGTCCGACAAGGCGGCGGATGCCGTGCAGCTGAGTATGCCGATCGAGCTGCTGGCCGTGCCGGAAGTGGCGGCGATCATCGGCGATACGGCGTCGAGCGTCGAACACACGATCGAATTACCGGCCCACACGATCAAAGAGGTCTCGACCTTGCAGATCGATCTGTGCCTTGCCTGCGCAGGTCTATCTGATGTACGCGCCGGAGCAGTGGGGCCGCTCGGCGAGTGGGACGATCGGGGTGGGTGAGGTCAGTTGGCCGCATGCCGCGGCAGCCCGCGGGCAGATCGCGAAGGCGGAGAAACTGTTGGAACGATAAGACGCACATGTTCCACATTCAGCAGTGCGGGCACACTTGCAACGCAAGTGTGCCCGCACTGTTTTTGGGGCGGACGTAAAAATTGCTTATTGATCCCGTTTCACGCTATAATGCTTCTGGGGGGCAATGGTGTTAACAGCGTGACGTTGCTGTCATCACATCATTTGAGCCAAAAAGGGAGGAGCAAACCTATTGAGGAGAGAATGACATGTCTACGAAACGATTGGGCGGTTTGGTTGTGGCGCTGGCATTGCCGCTAGCACTGGTGTTGGCATTGTTACTGATGTTAGTTGCCGCGCCGGTTCTGGCGCGAATCGATGACTCCACCGTCAATGCTGTAACGCCTAACCCCGTGTCCCCTGGTGCCCCTTTTGATCTGTGCTTTAACGTGACGGTTTACTCCCCCGATGGTGAGTATATGGACCGCTTTGATGTGAATCTGCCGGATGGATGGACCATCAACTCGGTGGCAAACACTCCGAGTAACACAGGGGCAACCACCACGCAGGGCACAGAGACCGGGAACATAGTATACTGGCGGGCCGCTAAGTCCTATGGGGCGTGGGATAATGGCACCTATAATTTTTGCGCTAATGTCACGATCCCCGATAGCACAGGCGCGCCCTGGAACTTGCCGTGGAACATCATCGGTGATGGCAATGGCAATGCGCCTCATTCGACCCACGACGCCATCGTTCTGGATGGGCTACCCTTGGCACCCGAGTTGGCGATGGTCAAATCTGTCACACCCATAGCCGATGTGCCTTATCACGGTGTGGTGACCTACACGGTTAGTCTGAAAAATACCGGCCTGCTGAGTGATACGGCTGTGTTCTTCACCGACACGCTGCCCGCGGCCGTAAATTTCGGAGAGTGGATTGAAAATCCTGGTGCCAGTGTGAGCGGTAATCAGATCACATGGAACGGTACGCTCACCAATGGTGCCACCCTCGCCTTTACCTTTGTGGCTACGCACACCGGTGGTTACAGTGACTTTGTTCTCAACACGGCCTTGTTCAGAGGCACACAGCAGACGGGGACTGCGTCCGCGTGGTTCACAGTTGAACCGCATCTGGATGCGCCCGTGCTGGCTCCGATTGGCAGCCAAACGATAGACGAATCTAAGGTGCTGACCTTCACGGCATCCGCCACCGATACCACGCATACAATACTGACCTACACTCTGGACCCCGGTTCGGTGGGTACCATGACCCCGGCGGGCGCGTTCAGTTGGGCGACCACTGAAGCCGATGGCCCCGGCGTTTACTTCGCGGCTGTACGTGTGACCAACGGCCAATGGGATGACGTCGAAGTCGTTCCGATTACGGTGAATGAAGTGAATACCGCACCCGTGTTGGCGTCCATCGGCAATCAGGTAGTGGACGAACTGGCGACGCTGGTTTTTACGGCCACAGCCACCGATAGCGATCTGCCCCCTAATCGTCTGATCTACACTTTGTCCAAGGGATCAGTGGGATATATCGAGGCGGCAACGGGCCGGTTCACTTGGACACCGACTGAAACCGACGGCCCCGGCATCTATACCGCTACCGTACAGGTGAGCGATGGCAGCCTGAGCGACGCTGAAACCATCAGCATTACTGTGAATGAAGTCGACCAACCACCGGTGCTATGGCCGATCGGCAATAAGACAGCGATCGCGTCGACGCCGTTCCGCTTCAACGTTCGTGCGACCGATCCCGATCTACCCCTCCAGCCGCTGACTTACACGTTGGCCGCCGGGTCAGTGGGGAACATTAATGCGCGACTAGGGTTGTTCACCTGGACGCCAGGTGCTGCGCTGGGAATTTACACCGCTACGGTGCGCGTGACCGATGGCACGTTCACAGACACTGAGACCTTCAGTATCACGGTCACGCTAGATAAGCCCGGCCTAGGGCAACACTGGGTAATAGTGGCGAATAACGTCAAGTCCAATTTTAGTGTCGTGGATACCACGAACAATAAAGTCTACGGCCCATTCCTGGATGGTCAACTGGGATCGGAGGGCGGCGGGCGATTTGATGCTGCAGTCACACCCGATGGCCGCACGGCGCTCATCTCCAATTTCGGTGATGCGACGGTTTTTTTGGTGGATATGAGTGACCCCATCCGGCCGTCTTTGATTACCTCGGTGACGCTTCCCTTCTTTGCGGAAGATATCGACATCTCGGCTGACAGCCACTATGCTCTGGTGGCGGATGGCGGTTTTTCTTCCAGACTGGTCACTATCGACATCCCCGCGGCCACCTTAGTGTATACCGCTGAACTGGGCAGCGCCAGCGCACAGGGCGTCGTTATTGGACCCGATGGCACGATTGTCGTTCCCGATTACTTTGGACAAAGTATCCATACCATGATTCTAGGTGAAACGGGAGAAGTGATAAACACGGGGAACACCTATACTTACACGTACCCTGGGGTTCCCGTCACGGATACCGAATACGCGCTACGGCCCGTGAATCTGGGCCTATCCCCCGATGGACAGACCCTCATCGTCTGTAGTACCACGACTACTACGGTTGGCATCTATCAGGTCGTCGCGCCGGGTGTGTTGTCGTTTACGGGTGTGATCACGGGGCTGGAAGGAGCCTACGACTATTATGATTTTGGACCCGGGACTGTTCCGCATGGGGCGGTGCAATCGGTGGCCTTCAATGCCGCCGGCGACAAAGCCTACGCGGTGGTCAATGACCTGTTTACGCCGGGCACCACGATCACCAACCCCATCGTCGATGTCCAAAAAATCGGCGTCTTGAACATCACCGGTCCTGGAGAAGTCAGCTTAGATGCTGGTGGTGTGGTGACGTTGCCGCATCATGGCAGCAGTCAGCTCTTCGGTGTGGATGTGATCGCCATTGCCGGGAACAAGGCTTTCGTGGGTTATCCGACTATAAGTGGGGCTCCTGATCCTGAAACAAGAGAAACCAGCCTAGCCGTCGTGGACCTCACTGATTACAGCATGACGACTACGATGGTACTCTCTGGGGAAGAATCCATTCCGCTCGGAGTGGCCACCGTGCCGCTGCACTTGGATTTGCACGTGGCGGTAAGCGATCCAACGCCGCTTCCCGGTCAACTCGTCACCTACACCCTGGTGCTGGCCAATGCCGGGCCGCAAATCACCGGCATCACGCTGCGTGATGCATTGTCGCCGGGAGTAGAATTTGCCGGGTCCACCACCCTCTCTGCGCGGAGGGCCGAGGTCGTGAGCACATCGCAATCGGAATTGATCATCACCAACTTGGTGATCCCTGCCCACGAGCAGATCACGATCACGCTCCCGGCGCGTGTGGACGCGATGCTGCCGACGACCGTTATCACGAACACTGCTCAGGCGGACAGCCCTCAACTCAGCACGCCAGCCACAGCGCAAGTGACCGTCACTGTGGCTCCCTTGCCAGCCGCTGTGGCCGGGGCGCCACAGACTGTCCTGAGCGGGGCCAAGGTCACGCTCGATGGTAGCGGTTCTGTCGGGCGAAAACCGTTGACTTACGGCTGGAAGCAGATCGGCGGCATGGTGGTTACGCTGAGCGGCGCGAGCAACGTGACAGCCACCTTCGCCGCGCCCCTCATTACGCAGACACAGTTGCTGACCTTCACGTTGACGGTCACCGATACGCGGAGCTTGAGCAGTGCGCCGGATGTCATCGTGATTACTGTGGCTCCCTTGCCGGCCGCTGTGGCCGGGGCGCCGCAGACTGTCCTGAGCGGGGCCAAGGTCACGCTCGATGGTAGCAGCTCAGTCGGACAAACGCCGCTGACTTACGGCTGGAAGCAGATCGGTGGCATGGCGGTTACGCTGAGCGGCGCGAGCAACGNNACACAGTTGCTGACCTTCACGTTGACAGTTACCGACAAACAGAACCTTAGCAGCGAGCCGAGTATTGTCGCGATCACAGTTGAACCTTACCGTGTGCGGCTGCCGATTGTGTTGAAGTAGGTCGTCTTCTTTGCCTGGGCCACATCCTGTCGCTATGGATCAACGGAATGTAGCCTCAGTACTTCCCGGATTTAAGG
>PMCF01000359.1:4697-4946 GCA_003154115.1 Anaerolineae bacterium | reverse complement strand
ACTCGCTAGAGGATCGCATTGGAATGCGGAACAAACTCTGGCAAAAGCATTGGCCTTGAAAGAAGGCAAGGAAGAATAAGCGACACCGTTACCAATAACTTACTTAACTACCAAGCAGTGTCTGTATGCCCTAGACAACCGTCCATCGGTCGCTGGCGTCAAACAACGGGCCGGTGGAACTTTCCACCGGCCTGTATATGAGCCCTATGGCAGCGTGTTGACCAGCACTGGCACGGCCAGTTCGATCTT
>PMCF01000359.1:0-4692 GCA_003154115.1 Anaerolineae bacterium | reverse complement strand
TATCTTTACGCTTGGGCGAATCCTGTTAATCGCACCGATCCCAGCGGGTTGCAGCCGCGGCCTCCCAAGTGCAACTTCGGCGACATCTGCTCCAGTGGGCCTACTGAACCGTATACGCCTCAAACGCCGCCGATATCTGCTCAGTATGTTCCAAACCCTCCGCCGCCTGAATTGCTGCGTCTTCCCACGGGCTACGTCAGTGGCTTCTCAGCAACAGCAGACTTGGCACCCTGGGGAATCCACACCACAGATATCAAAATAGGGAATCAATGCTTTAAAGGCAATGGTATAGTTGCAGGACGAGAATGGGTTTGGGATTATCGGCATATGCAAAAAACTTTTTTCAAATATTCGGGAATTACACAGGATTTTGGCTCTGTAATTGGCGGCTGGCCTGCGCAGCTCTACACGGGCTTAGTCACAGGCTTCAAAAAGAGTATTGACGACTATGCTGGGTATTTTAGGACCAGTGAAGTAGTGGTTAGTAAATCTATCATTGGCATTGGGGGTATGTGGGCAGTAGGTTTGGATCCAGTCACTGGTGAAGAAGACCCTAATTCCACTCAGGCGAGTTATGGTATCATTAGTTTAGGGCTTGGTCTCGGATTACCCGTTGGGATAGGAACAAGCTATACAAATTATGAGCGCATATCTCCGATAATAGGGGCACCTAATCTTGCTGATCGACCTGGCACTGCTTTGTCCGCTTCAAGGCATGACCGTGAAATACTCGCTGAGATATTTGCACGCGACATTGAAAGTACCAATCCACTCGATCAGAACGCTGAGATTGCTGCAAAACTAGCAAGAATTTGGGGTCAATTTGATGACCAATAAAAATCCGATATGTATCTGCCTGCTCCAAGTGGTACTGGCTTCAATAATAGTATTAGCCAAAGGCCATTTGAGCCGCATTCAACCTCAACCGGGTCTATTCATGCGCTCAAGGTGCGAAATCCAGGCTTAGACACGCTGTTGACCTTAAAATTCCAACTGTTTGAAAAAGCGCAATTTATGCCCGTGTGAAGTATAGCCCCGTCAGATTCACTTACCTGGGGTTGAGCTTCCCATCGATTCCTTTGATGATCGCACGAACCTATTTTACAAACTTGACAAGGGTTCCCTAATGTCCCAATATCATCCATCAGCCAGTGATCCGTTAATCTCTGGCCGCGCAAAATTGATCATGGTCACCAGCCTGGGCGTGATGCTGGCCGCGTGGGCGCTGGTGTTGACGTGGTTGATCAGCGGCGATCTGGAAGGCATCACCGTCATCGCCGCGCTGATCTTCAGCGCCGTGATGATCGGACTGGCCGCCCTCGCGCGCAGCGGACGGGTGAGCCTGGCCGCGTGGCTGTTGGTGATTTTGTTGTGTGTGTTGATTCTGGCTGATACGGCCGATTACGGCTTAGGCTCACCCACGATCGGGAGTTATCTGATCCCGATCGTGTTGGCCGCGTGTACCCTCGGCCTGACGGCGAGCGTAGGCGTAGCCATATTCGGATCGGCGATCGTGTGGCTGATCGCCGTGGCGCTCTCCTCCGGTTGGTATCAATCCTCCGCGCCGTTCCGGATCGATCACCTGACGTTCAACGCGCCGGTATTGACGGTGATTTTCTTGCTGGTGGCGGTGATCGTCGGCTGGTGGAGCCGCTACACCACGCGCCTGGTGATCAGCCATGAGTGACTATCGTCGCACCACCCGCGAATGCAGCGTGGCGCAACTCCAATCCGATCTGGCCCGCGCAATTCAGGACTACGCCCAACGACAGCAGTGGGGCAATCTGGAAGCCGAGATCGTGATGTGTTGTGAGACCACCTCGGAGAAGATCATCACCAATCGGCTGGATGCTCTGCTCAACAACGATGTCGATGCGATCACGACTCTGGCGCTGATCGTTACCCCTCAGCGGTTGATCTGGGCGCACAGCGGCGAACGCGCCGGCACCGCCGCGGCTTCGGCTCAATACAAGGATATGCGCCTCAAAATCTTCACGCCCAAACACACGCAGGACATCGCCGTGGATGTGTTTGGCCGCATGGACGGCACGCGCGAGAAAGCGGGCGGACGACTCACGCTGGGCCCCGGCCCCGCCGCGCAGAAGTTCTGCGAAGAAGTCATGCGCGCCATCAACAACCTGAATCCCCCGTCGATCGAGAAACCTCGTCGCAAGTGGTTCGGGAGATAGGTAGTGTCATGCCGCCTGCTGTGGTGTCATGCTGAGCGTTGTGTGCGAAGCATCTTTGCCATGGCAGGCGATACTCGCCCGTCGATAAGAGATTCCTCACTCGCCTTGCGGCATCGTTCGGAATGACACCGTGCCGTAGTCTGATGGTCACCTCGGGCCGATGACATTCCTCAGTTGCCTCGCCACGCCATTCACACTATACTTGTGACCATCCTCACACTCATCGAGGTTGGTCATGTTCCTCTTGCGCCTCACCCAACACACCGAGTCAACCCATCATTATCACGTCGAACTGTCCCTTGAGGGCGATGGCGCGCGCCAAACCGCCAACCCGCGCTTCGAGTTCAAACTCGACGAGCAGGACAATGACGATGTGCGCTGGTACATGGAGGACTACCTGCAATACCGCTCGATCCTGCGCCCACGATTGCCACGCGCATTGAGCAGCGCATGGCCGACATCGGCACACAGCTCTTTAAAGCCGTGTTTCAATCGGACGATGATGGGCGCGATCTATGGGCGACGCTGCGCTCGAAGTTGAACGAGACCCGCATCGAAGTGATCACCGAAGTCAAAGAAGCCACGTCGATTCCGTGGGAATTACTGCGCGACCCCAAGACGGATGTGCCGTTGGCCTTACGCGCTCAATCTTTTGTGCGCGCCCAACCGAATCCCGCGCAGCGACCTTTCCTCCCTTCCCCTGTCGCGACGGGGGAAGGGCCGGGGATGGGGGTTATCCGCATCCTGCTCGTCATCTGCCGCCCCGGTGGCCGCGCCGATGTGCCCTTCCGCTCCGTCGCCAGCCGCATCATCAAAGGCTTGAGTGACGACGCCCGCGCCCGCTTCCAACTGGATGTGCTGCGTCCACCGACGTTTGAGCAGTTGTGGGCAAGGTCTTGCGCGCCGCGAAGGCTGCGGGCCAGCCCTATCACATTGTCCACTTTGACGGGCACGGCCTGTACGCCGAACTGCAACCCAACGGCGTATCTTTCAACCGCCTGCTCTTCAGCGATAACCGCCCCGGCAAACACGGCTATATCGCCTTCGAGAATGCCGCGCTGCCCGACAACCTCGAACTGATCAGCGGACTGCAGTTGGGCGCACTGCTCGTCGAGACGCAGACGCCCGTGTTGGTCCTCAATGCCTGCCGCTCTGCGCATGCCGACGCGGCTCCTCTCCCTGAGCAGGGAGAGGCAGGGGTGAGGGTGGATGCCAGTGTGGGGTCCGACTCCCATTCTCAGGTCCGCGCCCTCGGCTCCCTCGCCCAGGAAGTGATGGACGCGGGCGTGAGCGGCGTGGTGGCGATGCGCTACAACGTCTATGTGGTCACCGCCGCCCAATTCGTGGCCGATCTGTACGCGGCGCTGACGCAGGGTCAATCGCTGGGCGAGGCCGTGACGCTGGGCCGCAAGCAGTTGGCCGCACAGCCCTTGCGCACCATCGCCTACGATCCGATCCCGTTGCAAGACTGGCCCGTGCCCATCGTGTATGAGGCCGCGCCGATTCAACTCTTCCCGAAGCAGAGGCAGACCGCGCCGCTCAACATCTCCCTCCAACTTCCAACTTCTAACCTCCAATCTCCAGAAGACGGATTGCCTCCCCGCCCCGATGTCGGCTTTTATGGCCGCGATGAAACCCTGCTGGCGCTCGACCGCGCATTCGACACGCAGAATGTGGTGCTGCTGTGGGCGTTTGCCGGAAGCGGCAAGACGACGACGGCGGTGGAGTTTGCCCGATGGTATCCCAGACCGGAGGACTTGAAGGGCCGGTGTTGTTCACCTCGTTCGAGAACTACAAGCCGCTATCGCAGGTGCTGGATACGCTGGGCCGCGTCTTCGAGCAGGTGCTGGAGGCGAACAAGATTCCGTGGCTGGCGTTGAGTAATGATCAGCGCCGTGAGATTGCGCTGGCGATCATGCAGCAAATCCCCCTGCTGTGGATCTGGGACAAGGTGGAACCCATCGCTGGATTCCCCACCGGCATGCCTGCGGCATGGAACGCCGCCGAGCAGGGTGAACTGGCCGACTTCCTGCGCGCGGCCCGCGACACCAAGGCCAAGTTCCTGCTGACCTCCCGGCGCGATGAGCGCGGCTGGCTGGGCGATTTGCCTGTACGCCTGACGCTCCCCCCCATGCCCATGCAGGAATGGATGCAGTTAGCCCCCGCCTTAGCCGATAAGCAGCAAGTACCCTTTACGCAGGTGAAAGACTGGCAGCCCCTGCTGGACTTTACGCAGGGCAACCCGCTGACGATTACGGTGGTGGTGGGCCAGGCCCTGCGCGAAGGCATGCCAGCCAGGACCAGATTGCCTCCTACTTGAGCAAGTTACGCGCCGGGCAGCAGGTCTTTGCTGACGAGCAGACCGAAGGCCATTCCAAGTCTTTAGGTGTTTCGCTTAGCGTTTGTTCTAAAATTACTTGACTATTTCTTGTGCGCCGCTGAGTGCGGCTCAATGGTGTAATTCCAATTAGTACCTAGTAACTATTCAGCCTTAACGAATTTA
>PMCF01000048.1 GCA_003154115.1 Anaerolineae bacterium | reverse complement strand
TCGACACATCCCACAGGATAATCGTGCTGTCCCCACTGCCCGAGGCCAGCGTCTTGCCATCCGGACTGAAGGCCACGCTGAACACCAAATCGCCATGACCGCGGAGCGGCGCGCCTAACTGAACCGGTATCTTCGGATTCGACACATCCCACAGAATGATCGTCTTGTCATCACTGCCTGAGGCCAGCGTCTTGCCATCCGGGCTGAAGGCCACGCTCTGCACCGCATCGCCATGACCGCGGAGCGGCGCGCCTAACTGAACCGATGCCTTCGGATTCGACACATCCCACAAGATGATTTCACCTTGAATGCATAAAGGAGAAAAAACTTCAAACTTCCCGCAACTGCCCGAGGCCAGTGTCCTGCCATCCGGGCTGAAGGCCACGCTGAACACCCAATCGCCATGACCGCTGAGCGGCGCGCCTAACTGAACCGGCGTCTTCGGATTCGAGACATCCCACAGGCTGATCGTCTTGTCCGCACTGCCCGAGGCCAGCGTCTTGCCATCCGGGCTGAAGGCTACGCTAACCACAAAATCACCATGACTACGCAAAATAGTCGTGAGACCGGGATGACTTTCGAGTCCAGTGATGAGGCTGCTGCGGGCCTCAATAGTATCGTCGACAAATCTAGACTCGATCGAGAGCAACAGAGCCAGATCAAACTGGTTATCTATATGAGAGAGGGATTGCGCCGCCAACTGACGCGACAAAGAGGTGCGCGACTGTCGTTGTGATTCAAAGCCAAACAACGCGGCAATTCCTGCCGCGGTCAAAGCAATCAGCAGTGCTCCGATCAGATAGGCTGCTTGCCGGCGCAACTTCGTCGCAGACTGCGTTTGCTCTTCTGCGCGTTGCTTCTCACTGTCTGCTCGCTGCGTTTCTGCTTCCGCCAACTTGCGCGCATCGTCCAACTCCTTCTGTCGCCGTACTTCCTCGCGTGTAATACTACGGCGCACAAAGTGTCTGGCATCAGCGCTACGCAGGGCAATGTCATTGTGATACTCCAATTCTTGCGCTTCGGCCAGATGCACACCACTCAACAAATAGTCGTTCGATCGATTATGCCCATTCCATTCCTTCAACTGCTGTTCAAAACGCACCCGCCGTCGCAATTCGTGGCGACGTTCGGCAACGGCTTGCCGCAAGCAATCCCAGTTGGACAGCAGGGTCTCATGAATGAGGTCTACCTCAACACGCGTTGCGTCACTACTGTCAGTGCTTACGCTCAGCAAGCGTGCTTGTGTCAAGGTATCGATCAGCCGCGCCCGCTCAGGTGCACCACTGACGAGTTCATCTTTTGAGCGGCGGCGGCGCACATCCCGCCGCGCTTCATCGTCCAGCGAGACATCGACCAGATCGAGACACAGGTTCAAGATCGCGGCTTGTTCTTCCGGTGTACGAGGTTGATTGGGCTGTGCGGCATCATAGTCCTGATAAGCCAATACTTTGTCCGCGCGCTGCTTGATCGCGTCGGCGAGGTTGGTGTATGACCCAACAGTAAGCGTGCCTTTGCGCCAGATTTCTTCCAGCGTCACTTGCAGCAGTGGCAGATAGGCGGCGTCTTCGGCGGCATCCTGCGCCAGCCGCTCGACCAACTCGGCCTGGAAGCGTTTGTTGTTTTCAGGATAGGCGGCTCGCAGTGGTTGCTGAATCGCCTCGCGCAATTCGTCGACGCTCATTACGCGCAGATCGATGCCGCGCTTGGCGATGTCGTACAACGCGGGCAGCGCGAACAACTCGGGCAGGTAATCGGCGCGCACGGTGGCGATGACATGCGTGCGCGTCGAGCGGAACGGCGGCAGTTGCGTGAGCAGAGCGAAGAGCGCATCGCGCGGCTGGGCCGCCGACTGCGTGAACAGTTCCTCGAATTGATCGATGACAATCACGTTGACTTGCTGTGGTGGGGTGTGTGTTTGCAGGAAGTCGCCGAAATCGGCGGGTGAGGCGGTGTGCGCATCAAACGGCGGCAAGCCCAGTTGCCGCCACAGCGCGTCGGCCAGCGCGGCCAGCGGATCGCGTGAGGGGCGGAAGACGGCATACTCTACATTCAATTTGTCGTAGTGCTTCTTGAGTGCGGGCAGCACACCCGCCTGCACGAAAGAGGATTTGCCGCTGCCGCTCGCACCGGTAACGAAGAGCAAAGCAAGCGGATCGTCTGGGGTGGTGAGACGCGCGACGGTTTCGGTGATCAGTTTTTCGCGGCCGGCATACTTCGCGTGGTCGGCGTAGGTGAAACTTTGCAGACCGAGGTAGGGATTGACGAGGCCGTGCACATCGTGCTGTTGATCGCCGGTGATAATGATCTGGTCACGGCCAATAACATCGCCGGTGATGTTGATGTCACGCCCGGCGTTGAGATCAGCGCCGCCGCTGCGGTTGATGTTGGCGGTGGACTCGGGATCAGAGTCGGTCATGGGAAGGACCTGCGATCAAAGTCATACTCAACTGGTGCAAAACTAACATACACGCGAGGATTTCCCTTCTATTTTCCGCCGAAAATTCGATATGCCACTTGGCATTTGTATGTTAGTTTTGCACCTACGGGTCATACTGCATGAAAGTGAAGCGAAGCGTTTGTCAGGCGAAGTATAGCACACGCGACGCATTCAACAGAAACAACTTTCCGTGAATCGAACCGCCGCCTCCTACTCCGCCGCAGGCCGTCTCTCGATATACACGCTAGCCATGTCCGGCTTGATGACGCTTACCTCTTCCCACCGTTTCTTCGATCACCAACGGCCTGCGTGGAGTAGCGCAGGTCGTTTTATTTTGCTACAATGTATTCTATCCCTGGTGACGAGGATATGATGGCTGCCGAATCTCTACCCCCCTATCGCGATCCGCACCTCCCGCTTGAACAACGCATATCCGATTTGCTGGCGCGCATGACCCTGGAAGAAAAACTGGCGCAGCTGTCCGTGTCGGGCCAGATCGATGCGGTGGTCGCCGGGACTTACAGCCTCGATCAGTTGCCGGAATTTGCGGCCAATGGCGTGGGCGCCGTGTCGCGCCTAGGACTCAAGCGTTCGCCCGCTGACACGGTATTGCTCTACAACAAGATTCAACAGTTCCTGGTTAAACAGACACGGCTGGGCATCCCGGCCCTGGCTATTGACGAAGCACTGCATGGCTTGATGGCCCAGGGCAGCACGTTTTTTCCACAGGCGATCGGCTTAGCCAGTACCTGGAATCCTGAGCTGGTGCACGAAGTATTCACGGCCACGGCGGCCGAGATGCGCGCGCGGGGCGGCAACTATGCGTTATCGCCCGTGCTCGATCTGGCGCGCGATCCGCGCTGGGGGCGCACCGAGGAAACGTACGGTGAAGATCCGCATCTGGTGTCCCGCCTGGGGGTAGCGGCCATTCGCGGCCTGCAAGGCGATCACCTGCCGATCGATCAACAGCACGTCATCGCCACGGCCAAGCACTTCGCGGTGCATGGTCAGCCGGAAGCCGGACGCAATGGCGCGCCCGCCAATTATGCCGAGCGTGACATCCGCGAAATTTTTTTAGCGCCCTTTCAAGCGGCAGTGAAAGACGCGCAGGTTCAAGCGGTGATGGCCTCTTATAATGAAGTCAATGGCATTCCCGTGCACGTCAATCATTGGTTGCTGCGCGATGTGCTGCGGCGTGAGTGGGGTTTTGGCGGCTTTATCACTTCTGATGGCGGCGGCATTCGACAGCTGGTGACCGAGCATCATGTGGTGGCCGACACCGCCGAGGCTGCCCGCAAGGTCTTGCAGGCCGGCATCGACTTTGAACTCGACACCTGCTTTGCGACGCTGTTGTCACAGGTGCGTGATGGTGTAGTGCCGGAAGCACTGATCGATACAGCGGTCGCGCGGATTCTGCGCGCCAAGTTCCTGCTCGGCTTGTTTGAGCAGCCCTATGCGGATGCCGCCTATGCTGAACGTTTGACGAATTGTGGTGCGCACCGGCAGCTGGCCGTACGGGCCGCGCAGCAAGCGATCGTGTTGTTGAAGAACGACGGGAATCTGCTGCCGCTCGATCGGCAAACGCTCAAATCGATCGCCGTGATCGGCCCCAATGCCGCCATCGCTCATCTGGGCGGCTATAGTGCTGAACCGGCGTATGGCGTGAGCGTGTTGGAAGGCCTTCGTCACAAAGTGGGGGATGAAGTCAACGTCGTGTACGCCGAAGGCTGCCGCATCACCGAGGGTGTGCAGGGTTGGCAAGCCTGGTGGAACAATGAGGTGGTGCCAGGCGATCCGATCGAAGACGAGGCGCGCATCGCCGAAGCGGTTGCCGTGGCGCAGTCCGCTGATGTCGCGCTGGTGGTGGTCGGCGAAAATGAAGCGACTTGCCGCGAAGGCTGGTCGGAAAATCACCGGGGCGATCGCGATAGCCTCGATCTGCCGGGGCGGCAGGATGATCTGGTGAAGGCGATCGTCGCCACCGGCACACCCACGATCGTGCTGCTCATCAACGGGCGGCCTTTGTCGATCAATTGGATCGCCGAGCATGTCCCGGCGATTCTGGAGGGCTGGTATCTGGGACAAGAGACGGGCACCGCCGTGGCCGATGTGCTGTTCGGCGCTGTGAATCCCGGCGGCAAACTGCCGATCACGTTTCCGCGCTCAGTCGGGCAAATCCCGGCGTACTACTATCGCAAACCATCGGCGCAGCGCAGCTATTTGTTCAGCGCTAGCGCGCCGCTGTTTCCGTTTGGGCACGGCCTCAGTTACACCACTTTCGAATATGACGCTGTGCGTGTGACCCCCGCGCAGATCAAGCCGGGTGGCAAAGCCGTCGTCAGTGTGCGGGTCGTCAATACCGGCCAACGTCTGGGCGATGAAGTGGTGCAGCTGTATGTGCGCGATCAGATCAGTTCGGTGACGCGGCCGGTGAAATTGTTGAAGGGCTTTCAGCGGATCACGCTCGCGCCGGGCGAAGCTCGCACGATCGAGTTTGAGCTCACCCCCGATCAGCTGTCGTTCCTGGACGAGCACCTGGAGCGGATCGTCGAACCGGGGACGTTTGATCTGATGGTCGGCGGCAGCTCCGAACAGTTACACACAATTCAGTTCGAGGTCACGGCCTAGACGTGTAGGTAGGATTTTGGCTTGTCAGTTTGCTTATGGTACAATCGCTGCTAGTCACGGGTGAAGGCGTGTTATTCCGTTAACTCAGGCCGCGGATGCGCGGGCACAACCCCCGGCGCAACTGCGGCTTCTTTTTTCTCGCAATCATTTTGACGTGTGAGGTCTTATTCGAGATGCGATCATCTTCATCTCGGGCGTCCCGGGTAGATTGGTGGATCATCGGGTTACGTTGGCTTCTCTTGATCAGCGTTATCCCTGTGTTGATCGTCAGCCAGCCGGCTGATACCAAACCTGACAATCATTGGCTGCAGGCCGCGCTCATCCTCGTCCTTGTCACCGGTGTCTTCAACTTGGTAGCGATGGTGCTGCTGGTTTTTGAAGTGCCAGCGCGTTTGTTAGCCCCCGCCAGCCTGCTCGTCGATACCCTGGTAACCATCGCGTTGTTGGCTACCACCGGCAGCACGTCCAGTCCGCTGTTGTACTATGCCCTCTTCCCTATCTTAACGGCGGCGCTGCGCTTCAACGCCATCGTCGATCTGATCACGGTGACCGTTATCGGGATAGGCTACTATGGTCTGGGCGGCAAAGTGCCCGGGCTGCTGATCCTGGTCTGCGCCGCGCTCATTTCCGGGGGACTGGGCACGGTCATCCGCCGCCAAACCCTGGAAAGAAAACAGGCCGAAGAAGAAGGCGAATTACAGCGGCTGCGCTCTACGCGCGAGCAGGCCCGCGCCATCTTCGAAATGGCGAGCACGCTCAGCGCCACGTTGAACTATCAGCGCATTCTGGATGCCGTGCTTGACGTGAGTATTCTGGGCCTGAAGGAAATGGGGCCGGCCTCCACCCGCATCATCAGCATGGTGCTGTTACTCTCCGCCGATACGCTGGTCGTGGCGGCCTCGCGCCACCTGACGAGCCACGACGAAAAACTCTCCTTGCAATTGGTCAACAACGGTTCCGTTTCGCGGGCTTTGGCTCGCGCCGAGCCGGTGATGTGTAACGATCCAGAGCATGATCCCGAATTGACCACTTACTCGGCGTTACATCGCTGTGTGTCGGCGGTGTGCGTGCCGCTGCGCGCCGGTTTTGAGAACTACGGCGTGGCGGTGTTTGCCAGCCCCGATCAAGACGTCTTCACCGTCGATAATATTGACGTGCTGCAAGCGGTGTGCAATCAAGCCACGATCGCGCTGCAGAACGCTCAATTGTTTGAAAGCCTGCAAGCCGAAAAAGCGCGCATCGTCGAGATCGAAGAAGACGCCCGCAAGAAACTGGCGCGCGATCTGCACGACGGCCCGACGCAGAGTGTGGCCGCCATCGCCATGCGCGTCAATTACGCGCGCACCTTGCTGCAAAAGTCGCCGGCGCGCGTGCCGGAAGAACTGGAAAAGATCGAAAACCTGGCGCGTTCGACCACCAAAGAGATCCGGCAGATGTTGTTCACGCTGCGCCCGCTGATTTTGGAAACGCAGGGTTTGCGGGCGGCCCTAGAGACGCTGGTGCAAAAGCTGCACGACAACGCTCCCGATCTCAACGTGCATCTGGAACTCGACGAGAACGCCGAGCGCTTGGACAAAGATGCGCAGGGCATGATCTTCTACGTCGTCGAAGAAGCGGTGGGCAATGCGCGCAAACACGCGCAGGCCACCGACATCTGGATCCGATCCACGCGGGACACCTCGGCTTACCTGATTGAAGTCATCGACAACGGCACCGGCTTCGACGTGGGCAAAGTGCAGTCCAACTACGACAAACGCGGCAGTCTGGGCATGCTCAACATGAGCGAACGCGCGGAAGTGATGAAGGCCAAATTGTCCATCGCTTCGGCGACAGGACAGGGCACACGCGTCACGTTGCGCTTTCCGTTGGAGCGCATCCAGGCATGAACGAAACGCAACTGCTGCCCGTCGTGTGGACCCTGGCCTCGATGACGCTGGCCGTGCTGGTGATTTTGTTCGTCAGCCCTTCGTTGTTGGCGCGGCTGCACGCCTCGCTGGGCGGGCGGCTGGCCGTGCAGCTGCTGCGCTTGTTGTACTTCATCGGATTGCCTTACGCGGCGTTGTTGACGGGCAGTCTCGCGCCGATCGATCTGGGCCTGACGGGCGCTGGTGGCGCGCTGCCAGGCAGCGCGCTGTTAGGCTGGGATGTGGCGGCCTGGTTGCGCGGACTGAGCACCACGCTGTCCATCGGCATCATTGTCGTGCTGCCGATCGGCCTGGCCAGCTGGCAGATCGCGCGCTCGTCACACGGTGCGGCGTTGGGTGCGGATGATCGATCGGTGGGCGCGGTACTGGTGGAGGCGCTATACGCGGAAATCCACTGGGCGTTTTATCGAACGGCTCCCTTGATTCTGTTGGAAAACGCGTATGTCGCCGCGCTGATCGGCCTGGTGTTGGTGGGCGTGGAATGGAGTGTGGAACTGATCCGCAATGGCGTGAGCCGCGCCCCGGAGGATCGCCAACGCTGGCTGCGGCGCATTCTGCTCTTGGCGTTGAGTGCCACCCTCTTTGTGCTCACGCGGAACCTGTGGCTGTTGATCGGCCTGCATCTGGTGACCGAACTGATTTGGAAAGCCTGGCTGGGCCGGTTGGGGCACCACCCGATCGAAACGGCGGCCACCCGGATCGATCCCCGGCCCGATCCGGATGTGCGGCCGCTCAATTAGACGGCCTGGCCAGACAACAAAAGAGGCGACCCGCTGCGCGCGGGTCGCCTCTTGGCGTTCTTGGCGCAGCTGAGATCAGTGTACCACAAACGACAGCGCAATCATCACGGCGATGAACACGGTCGCCAGCGTCAGGCTTTTGCGCACATCTGACTTCACAAACGTAAATTCCTGATCGGGCGTGACCATCTCGACCTTCGCGACACGCTGGGGCGCGGCTACCGCGGTTGGCCGCACGGGGTCCACGGCCGGCGCGTTATTCACGGTGTTGACGTTAGCCTGAGCCTGTTGAATCGCGCGCTGTTGCGATTGTTGCTTCAATACTTTGCGGGTCTTCTTTGCCATCGAATATTACCTCACCACGAGAATGGCGCTCATTTTACCACAGGTTCCGGCTTTACTGCACCAGCTGCCCAAACACGGCGATGCGCTGGTTGTCCACCAAATACGGATAGCACGAGATCAATGTGAGGGTCGGCTCATTCGTCGCAGACATGACATCCACTTGCGTGGGCGCGATAATGCGGCTTTCGCTGATGGTGTAACGATAACGCTGTTGGCCGGAGTACACAATGACTTCATCGCCCGCTTTCAGTTGATCGAGATGCCGGAAGATTTCGCCAAAGACGTCGTTGTGCGCGGAGAGCACCAGATTGCCGCGCTCGCCCGGATTGGCTGTTCCCAGGTGCTGTCCCACGCCTTTCTTCAATTGATCCCACGTATCGCCCGGCACGATCTGCGCGTCGACGTTGATGGCCGGAATTTGCAGACGCGTCGGTTGGCCGGGACCGGGCGTGGGAATGGGCTGCGGCGTGACCGATTGGGCATACGCCCGCAAATGCGCCGGGATCTCGTCGAAGTTGGGCGCGGCGCCGCCGGGCGCGGTGGGCGGGCGGTGGCCCGACGGCAGCACGATGGCATTGATCAGCGGCGTCGGCGCGGGCGTGGGCACGGCCGGCTGCGCGGCCACGGCGGTCTGATTGGTTTCGATGCGTGACTGCTGCACGCTGATGAAGATCAAAATCAGCCCGGCGATGGCGCTGAGCTCGATCAGCAGCAGCAGCCGATCGCGCCACTTGCGCACGGTCTGGGGACTGGGCACGAAGCGGCGTTTCGCATGATCGTCTTCGTACATGTCGCTGAATTTGGAACGGCGCACGTAAGTCGCCGCAGTGCCGTTGGGCGCGGTGGATTGATCGGATAGGGCGCTGATCGTTTCCGGCACATCCAGCACACGACCCTCCGCGCGCAGGCGCTTCAAGCGCGCCTCGCGGGCCGCGTGTTTGCGAATCGCCAGAATTTCTTCCAGCTCTTCGATGGACAGTTCGTCGATGGCACGGCGATCGGGCATAGGTCAATTACCAATGAACAATGAACAATGATCAATGACAAACGATCAACGGGCGGGTTTTACACCCACCGCAAAGACTTCCCGCTCAAAGAACCAGCGGAACGGCACCCACGTGAAGAACACGTGCCGCGCGCCGCGAAAGAAGATGTTTTCGGTGCGGTGCTGCGGCGGACTGTTGAGCCACACTTTCACCTGGGTGAAACCCGCTCGCTTCAAATACTGTCCCAGGCTGACGATGCTCTGTTCGTTGACGTGCACTTCGACGTTGGCTTCCACGTTCAACGCGCGCGGATTGGCCGGATACTTCTTGCCCTGCAAGCGGCGCACGCCGCGCACGATGGGATACGCATATTGATCGTACCAGCGATTGGGCGCGGTGTGTACCACGATCATCCCCTGGGGCTTCAACACCCGCTGGATGTCTTTCAGCGACGCGTCAAGTTCCCACGGAAAGAGATGCTCCACCACGTCGAACATCAGGATGCGATCGAACGTTCCGGCGGGATAGGGCAGGCGCTTGGCGTCGGTACGGTACACCCCGATCGGGGTCGGCTCATCCCGGGTCGCCTCACGGCTGAGCTTCACCGCCACCTCGGCATAGTCCACGCCATACGCGCGCG
Source organism: Anaerolineae bacterium (assembly GCA_003154115.1). GTDB lineage: Bacteria > Chloroflexota > Anaerolineae > Fen-1058 > Fen-1058 > Fen-1058. Next base: position 7,309 of record PMCF01000048.1, on the reverse strand, counting down.
CGCCGAGTCTGGTGACGTGGCGCAGAATCTCGCCGCGTCCGCAGCCCACGTCCAGCACCTTCATGCCGGGCTTCACTTCGGCGTAGGCAAACGCTTCGCTCAAGCGGCGCGACAGGCGCTCGCCTTGCGATTCGACAAATTCTTCATAACCCTCGCAGGCATTGAGGAAGTAGTCCTCCGTGTACAACGTTGAGGGCAGCGAGGGTTTGTTAGAGTCTTGGGACAAAGAAAAACTCCGTGCAGATGATCTTCAAGGGCTGCGGATAAGCGGCAATGGCGTAATGCGAACGCGCTTCTTATCAACCACGCAGACTGATTGCCGCAATTTTTCTGCCGGCACTTCACGCAACACTCTGTCGAGCAGCTCTCGCATCTCTTGATCTGAATAGTTGCCGCCGCGAAACAAAATGATACCCGGGCCACGCTCAGAACTCAGCGCCAACAAGCGTGGAAAATCGAGGTCGGCCGTGATGATTACCCGATCTTCACGTTGCGCGATGGCTAATAGTTCAACGTCTGCCGCTTGTTGCTGGCCAATGTGCGCCGCATGTACGCCGATATGTTGGTGGGCCTGCAGGACTTCCAGAAGTGTCGGCGAGACGGGCATATCGAGCAAGAATTTCATCAGGCCAACTCGATCACTTGCTCATCGGCCAGCATCGCCGCGTAATTCAACGCTTCGTGAATGTCATCCTTTTCAAGATAGGGGTAAGACTTCAAAATGGCTTCGGTCGTTTCGCCGGAAGCCAATAGCCCCAACAAGCGCGACACGGGAAACCGCAAGTGACGAATGCAGGGCTTGCCACCCATGACTTCTGAATTGATGGTAATGCGTTGGAATGTCATCGCGTTCTCCTGTCTGCATAAGCGATCGTCGCCCGAATCGCCTCGCGCGTCACAGACGGATAACTCTTTACAATCTCGTCTGGCGTCAACCCTGCCGCCAAATTATCGAGCACAACCGAGGCCATAACGCGTGTGCCTTTCAGACAAGCTTGCCCGTGGCAAACGTTTTGATCGACTGTGATGTAATTGCGCCAATCCATAATGAACCTCCTTACTATCTCGATTATACCGTTTCGTCCACCCGCAAGCAACGCTTCAGGCGCACCCAGCACCAGTCCTCATCTTTGCAGCGCTTTCGACACATGTTATACTCTCAATAGAATGTTGTCAGATCGGAGCCGTCCTTATGAGTCTTACCACCATTACTGTTACACTCCCAGAACGACTCTATCGCCGGCTGCAGTCGCTGGCCCAAGGCACCAATCGACCCATTAGTGAGGTGCTCGTCGCCAGCGCGGAAGCGGCGTTGCCCGTTGACAGCGGCCCAACCGGTTTACCGCCTGCCGTTGCCGACGAATTGGCGGCGATGCGACAACTGAGCGACCAGACTCTGTGGAATGCCACCCGCCCCACGCTGACTCCTGACCGCCTAAGCCGCCTGGACGATTTGATGCAATTCAGCACAGCCCGCGTCCTGTCGGCGGCCGAGCAAAACGAGCTCAACGATCTGTTGGCCGAGTACGACCGATCGGTTTTGCGCCGTGCCCAGGCTTTCGCCTTGTTGTCCCTGCGCGGTTATCCTATTCCTGATCTTAACAAAACCGAGACGATTTAAGCGTGGCGGCCGACATTCCCGTTCCTCTGCGCCACTCCGTTCATGGTCGCGCGTCCGGCTTGTGCGAATACTGCCGCACGTCTGAGCGGTTGACCGGTTATACGCTCGAGGTGGATCACATCGTTCCTTCCTCACGAGGCGGCGAATCGGTTAGCAACAATCTGTGCTTGTGCTGTCGCCGCTGTAATGCCCACAAGAGCAATCGTCTTGATGTTTATCCCGCGTCTGTCCCCATTCAAGCAACGCGCCGCCGCGTGAAGATGCGCCAGATCGAATGGATTTCCGGCACGCGCAGCAGCAGCATGATTCCTGCATAGATCCCCGCGCCCAGCACCGCCGCACCGATGACGCCGATGCCTTCCCGCAGCACTGAGCTTTCTCCAAGCAACGCGTTGAGTCCATGTAGCGCCGCATACGCGCCGAGGCCCATCGCCGCCGAACCAACGATGGCCTTGCCGGTCAGGCTCCACAGACCAAAGCCGCCCAATCCGCCCAGCCGCGCCCGCGCCAGGAACAGCATGATCAACGCGTGGCTCATCCACTGCACCGAGTTGGCGATGGCGAGATCGGTCACTTGCAAAGGGCGACCATATAGCGCGGGTGGAATCAGCGCCACGGCCAGATAGATGCCCACGTTGCAGATCAAGCCGACGATGGCGGGGGTCAAGGTATCTTTGCGCGCATAGAACGCAAACACCAACGGCTGATCGACGCCCGCGAAGATCAAGCCGACCAGATACAGCCACAACATCAAGGTCACGGCTTGCGTGTCGGCCGGAGTGAACGCGCCGTGCTCGTACAACAAGCCGACGATGTTGAAGCCTAACACGTACAGGCCAACCGTCGAGGGGATGATCAAGACCAACACCAGCCGCAAGCCCTGCGCCAGTGTCGCGCGAAAATCGCGCGTGGAATTCTGGGCGGCGGAGCGGGACAGGGAAGGCAGAATCGCGATCGAGACGGCGCTGACGATCAGGCCGAGCGGAAACTGAATCAAGCGGGTGGGATAGTCCATCAGCGCGATGCCTGTCTGGCTGGTGCGCGAAGCGAGGTTATAGCTGAGCACAATCGCAATTTGCCCGATGATGATGCCCGCCAATACCGGCACATACAACCGCAAGAGGCGTCGCAGCACTGGATCGCGCAGATCGAAATGCCAGCGCAACGTCGCGCCGCGCAAGCCGGGCAATTGAAATACCAGCTGAGCGATCGAGCCGACCAACAAACCCAGCGCCATCGCTGCGATACCCAGGCGCGCGGCCAATACGACCGCCACAACAATCGTCGCTAAGTTGTAGAGCGGTGCAGCAAAGGCGGGAAAGGCAAAACGTTTCAGCGCATACAACGCGCCGGAGACAATGGCCGACAGGCTGAGGAACAGGACAGCCGGGACAGTGATGCGCAGCAAATCGGCCGTGACCTTGAGCAAGGCTTCATCGAAGCCACCGACCATCAGGCGGGCAACTTGCGGCGCGAAGAGTTCCAGTACCAGTATGGCAATTGAAAGGAACACCACTGCCACGGACAACAGCAAACTCAGCAAGCGCCACAACTCATTGCGATCTTTGCGCGTGGCAAATTCACTGAACATCGGCACCAGCGCCGAATTGACCAGCCCGCCGACGAGCAAATCGAACAACATGCTGGGCACGTAAGCGGCCACGTTGTAGGCGCTGACGAAGCCCGACGCGCCGAAGAGATCGCTCTTGACAATCTCGCGCACCAAACCGAGCACGCTGCTGAGCACATTGCCGGCCGCGACGATGCCCGCCGCGCGCGTGATGCCTCCACTCCGATCGGCTTCGGCAGCCCGGAGATTTTCGGAGTCTCGATCGGGTTGAGGTGCGATCGGGTTGGCCGAGGATTCAGTTGGTTCGATGACGGTTTCAGTAGACGGCATAGCGGCTCAAGTGCGCTCGATTGTACCTTACATCCTGATCGCACCCAAATGCACTTGAGCAGGGTTGATCAATTTCGTTTGGCCTGCTGCATGGTGAGTTCTCCCCGCAAGTTAGTTTGCATCAGCTCTCTGATTTCGGCGACGGTCCGCTTCTGGCTGAAGAGGTAGACTAACTTCGCCAGGGCGGCTTCGGCGGTCATGTCGAAACCGCTGATGACGCCTGCTTTTGCCAGCGCCGAGCCCGTGGCATAGCCTTCCAGATTGACGCTGCCTTTCAAGCATTGCGTGCAGTCGACGATGACCACGCCCCGATCAGTGGCCTCTTGCAACGCGGCCAGAAAATCGTGATTGTTCGTCGGCCCGTTGCCCACGCCGTACGCTTCCAGCACCAGTCCGGTGAGCGGCGGTTGCAGCAGGTTGCGCACGATCTGGGCAGAGATACCGGGCCACAGCCGCAGCGCTCCGACGTTGACAGGCTTCAACTCTTGCACGTGGAGGCCGCTTTCCGCCGAAGGCGGCAGCACCAAATCCCAGTGGATGCGAATATCGACGCCCACGTCGCCCAGCGGCGGCAAATTCGGCGAGGCAAATGCCTCGAAGCCGCTGGCGCTGACCTTGACCGAACGACAGCCGCGCAGCAGCTGCTGGCCGAAGTACAGACAAACTTCGGGGACGGGAAAATTCGCAGCGATCATCATCGCCGTGATGAGGTTGGCGCGGGCATCGTTGCGGATCTGGCACAGCGGAATTTGCGAGCCGGTGAGGATGACGGGCTTGCGTAGACCGTGCAGCATGAAGGGCAGAGCGGAGGCCGTGTATGCCATCGTGTCAGTGCCGTGCAAGACGATGAAGCCATCGTACTGTTCATCGTGTGCGGCGATGTCGTCGGCGATCTTGTGCCAGTCGCCGGGCGTCATATTCGACGAATCCAGCAAGGGATCGTACTCGTGAATCTCGACCTCCGGCATGAGCTCGCTTTTCAATTCAGGCATGGCCGCGATCTGTTCAGCCAGATAGCCGGGGGCGGGCACATAGCCGTCGGGCGTTGAGATCATCCCGATGGTTCCACCCGTGTAGACGATGTAAACTCGTTTTCGCATCGTGCTGTCCTTGTTCATGAATCAGAAACCGGGTTTCTTCTGATGTGTCATTCCGACGAGCGCAGCAAGGAGGAATCTCTACGTCTCCGCCGTCGGGTGTCGTTGGCAGGAGAGATGCCGTGCAGAAACCCGGTCTCTACTCTTGCTTGTCTCGAAAAATCATCGACTGAAGATCGGCCTCGGCGCGACCGATCTTGCTCACGTACAGGCGCAGCTGCGCTTCAAACGACGACAGAAGATGGCTGGCTTTGTAACCCGCTTTCATCTGCGCGAGCCAATCTTCCATGACCGCCCGATCGGGTTCCCGGTACTTGCTCTCAAAGCAGATCTGATCGAGCGGCAGCTTGGGCGGCATCGGCGGATACGGCCCGCGTGGATAACCGAAGATGATGGTCATGAGGGGAAAGACGCCATCGGGCAAACACAGCGTTTGCTTCAAATAGCCGGCATCCAGCAAACCGGTGCGACCCGTCTCAGATAACATGACCGACGACACTCCCAGCGCTTCAGCCGCGAGGTTCATGTTCATGGCCGCCAGCGAAGCATTCACCACGCCGAGAGTGTACTCGATCAAGGGGGATTGCGGAAAGGCGTCGAGAACCAGGCGATCGCGGTGCGTGTCGCCCATCACGATGATGGCACGCTGACCCTGAAACGGAATCGGTCGATCGAAGGTCGCGCGCCAGCTCGCGGCCGTGAAGACGGCGAAACTCCATGATTGCAGATTGACTGTGGAAGGAGCCACGCGCCCGGCTTCCAGAATCGCGGCGAAGACATCGTCCGGGATTTCGCGCTTATCGAAGGTGCGCACGCTGCGTCGCTGGAGGATCGTTTCCAACAGCGGATTGTCGGCCAGCGATGGGGGCACATTAGGTTTGCCGGATAAGAGGCGCGCGAGGCTGCGCACAAACCCGATCGGCCCCGAACTCGATCGGATGATACGCTGAGACGGTTGAACCTGTTGGGTTTCTGATGAGGTCATGTATCCTCTTTAACTGATGGAATGGATGAAAAGAAAACATCGCGCGGGGATTGTAACACTGGCTGGCGAAACGAGGAGCGCACGTGGATGATTGCACGACATACCCAGTGGAGTCGAGGCTTCAGCCGGTATGTCGAAAGATCGCGCCTCCGGCTGAAGCCTCGACTCCAGTTCGACTACGGATAAATCTCCAACTTATCCAACGGCCAGTAGCGCAAGATCACTTGCCCGATGATGTTATCGGCCGTCACCGGCCCGAAGCTGCGCGAGTCCAGACTGTTGGGTCGATTATCACCCAGCACGAAGTATTGACTCGGCCCGAGCGTGACAGTGCAATTCTGAAAGCACTGGGTCGCCAGGCCGTTGAGGTAAGGCTCATTGATCGGTTGCCCGTTGATCGTTACCTGCCCATTGGCGATCTTCACCGTCTCGCCCGGCAGACCGATCACGCGCTTGATCAACGGCGGCTCTTCATGCGCGGCGGTAGGATATAGCACGGCCACTTGACCACGCTTGAGCGCCAGCGAGTCGCCGGCCTGCCCATCCTCCGCGTGCGCCACATCGGTGAGCAGTCGCCCCAGGCGGCTGACGACCACACGCTGCCCTTCGTGAAAGTTGGGTTCCATGCTGACATTCAGAATTTGATAACGGCCCACGAGCGTGGAGATGATGGCATAGAGGATGACGGCCATCACGACCGATTCGGCAATCTCACGCAGCGCATGACGAAGCGAACTGCGTTTAGACGAAGATACTACCTCCGGCGGAGATGCTACTTCCAGCGGATTTACTATCTCTGTTAAAGTAGCAACTTCTGGCGAGGCGGTAGATTCTGATGAATCTAAAGATTCCACAATGAATTCTCCATAATCAGTTTAGCAATCCAGTACGACCGACCCAGATTCTACACCCAGTGGCAGACCTCCCTGGGTTTGGATAGAAACCGGGGTTCTCCGCGTTAATCGTTCAATTCCATTTGGAATGGAGAACCCCAGTTTCTTCCCTGCCCTAGCGCATCTGGATGATGCCCTGTGTTTCTTCCGCGGATCGCGCCGTGCTCGACACAGTGAATGACCACGCATACGTTTGTTCATTTGCGGTGATCGACACGGTGTAAGTTGCCCCGAACGTTAACGGCTGTTTCGGGATCAACACAATCGCATCACGCCCGTTCAGGATGCTGCGGCCCGTGTTCTGAGTGGAACCATCGGGGTTGGTGTAGCTCGTTTCGTCGAAGAGACAGTGTTCCAACGGCGTGGTGTCTTGCATAAACGAATACTCCGTGACATCGGGCGTCAAGTTGCCCGGGCCGATCTGTAGAATAAGCGGAAGTCCGGCGGGCGCGGCGTAGCCAGAGCAGGAAGCCAACGGATCGGGCCACTCTCCACCAGCGAAGGAGCGCAGGTTAATCACTTTGCCATCGCCGGGATAGGCGCTGGGGAAGGTGATGATGGCCGGAATCGTTATCTGACCGCGGGGTCACACGACAGCCACCTTTATAGCCGAGAAGGACGATCAGCGTCGGCCGGTCAAGACCTTTGTCTTTGAGCGAAAAACCTGTGAGGCCTGCCCGCTGTTCGCGTGGTGTGTCCCTAGCAGTTTGTCGGAGAGACTCCTACTCCAGTCATGATTCATAGTAAACTATGCACATTCTCGGATCGCATCATCGATTTCCTGGGCAGGAGAGTGCATATGGCGCGCAAATT
>PMCF01000118.1 GCA_003154115.1 Anaerolineae bacterium | reverse complement strand
GCTAATTATGAGACGCTCAGTAGGACCTTAGCGATACCACTTACTTCACCATCGTCATGGTCATCGCTAGAATAGATTCCAATTGAGGCATCTGGCAATGCCACGAAGTCTGGGCGACGGCGTGGCGTACTTAGAATCACGCCTTGATCCTGAAAGAATTCCTTGACGATAGTTGCGAGACTGCGATTCGACATGAAAGACACCGACTCGTACTCAGGGCCAAAAATCCACAAGCCGCATTCGAACAAAGGTTGGATGTCATGAAGTTCGTCTGCCGATGGGTCCTCAACCAGATTCTCGAGGCTTTCAATGAGCTTAAGTCTCTTTTCCAATTCATCGAGCACCGTCATCGCTTCCTGCATAGTCCACGTGTTCAGTAGACGGCTGAGGCTATCAAGGTCGTTAGGGTCTAACTTTGCCAGCTGTTCAAGCAGAGTAAATCCGGTGCGGCTTTTTTCCATCTTCGATAAGACTTTGACGGTTGCTGTTAATTCCTTTTGCCCAATCGACGGGCAAGCGACCTGGATTTCGTCGACGAAGTTTCCTACATGATACCGAGAGGAGGTTGAAAGCTCCTTCAACCCCTGTCTATTGACTTCGAGTGCTTCTACTTTGCGCGTCTTGTGTATATCTCGTAGCAACTGGTGAAGTTGAGCGAGAATATAGTCCTTAACGTACGAATTTACCGTATCGAATCTTTCAGACTCTTTGAAACCACTCCAGTCGGCCTCTACCTGATCTGCCAACAAATCGGCTTCAATCACAAAAGTATGTCGCTTTGCTTCTGACTTCCGTGCATCAAGATACACGCTGTCATCAAAACCTCGCCATGAGGGCTCGCCTACCAACCGCTTGTTAACCCACCACGCTACGCCATGTTGCTTGCTAGTCCGGCCAGTCTTTTGACTATCGAAATGGCGAACGACAACTTGCCCCAGGTCACCAATTTGTAGCTCATGTACGTCACTCAAATGCTCCAGATCCGTTAACTCGACTGGCTCGTTGTTTACGTAGATTCTGAAAGAAGGATCGGCCACGAACTTAGACCCCAACAAGTCACGTACGTTTTGGATGGATAGATAATTCCACACAAGGGTAGTCGAGATGACAGTGCCATGACCGTCGCGCGGCGATTGATTCGATAGCTCAATCTGGAATGGCATGCGATTGTCTTCTACGCGAGCCACTCTAAACTCATAGATCGTGTCATTCTTCCAGGTTTCCACAACATACTCATTGGCAAAGCAAAACATGCCATGACGGCCTTTACCGTTTCGGCCAAAGGCTTTTCGCATACTGCTTTGATTATCGCGAGGAAACTCAACATACTCGCCTTGCTCATCTCGGCGGTTATAGCTAAATTGCAGCCAACGCTTAGTGAATTCCTGATGCGTCATTCCGGTACCGTTGTCTTTGACTGCAATGGGTCCGGGAAAGGTATCAGGCCAAGTTATATCGACGCGATCAGCGCCAGCATCCCAGCAATTCGCGACGATTTCAACCAAAGCGATATTCGGATCGCTCATGATCTTCCCGGCGTGATCCTGCAAAAAACCAGAACCGAATCGAGGCAAAAGACTCGAATCAAATATGGACATTTGACCAGCTTGAATTGATTGTGTGCGAGTCACGTTTCTTTCCTCTCGTAAGACTCTCAGGCGCATGTTTCCGGCACCAAGAACGTCACTGCCACCGGAAACATGCGCGGCGTCGGATTCGCAAAGCGCGTCTTTATCGCGGCCAGTTCCTTCTCCAACTCACCCGGAATCTGCGCCAGCCGCAAGCGTAGCGCATCGGCATTCACGCGCCACTGCTGCTGCTCATTGTCGGCGAAACCTTCCAGCATCAACTGCGTCACTTCGGGTTGATCCAACTCATCTTGGATCGATTTCTCCAACTCACGCAGCACGTATTGAATATCGGTTCGCTCGCGATGTTCGCGCTCAAACAACAAACTCCCCACGCCCTCAGTGCGATCTTTCATACGCACTTCCAGCGCCTGCGTCAGCGAACTTTCGATCTGCGGCCACAATGCTGCCAACCGCTGCCGCATTGGTTCGCCCGGCTCTTCGGGCAGGGCCGCGTCCAGCACGGTCTGCAATTCGCGCACGCCCATCCGCCGGAAGCGCCCCTCGCGGATGAAGCCGCCTGCCGTGATGATCTCTTCGTGCAAGCGATGACTATCGCCGCCGGTGACGACCAGCCTCGCATGTGCAATCACGACTGGCACATCCAACACGCTATTCGGCACGACGCGCGCCGTCACCCGATGCAGGGCTTTATTCCCTTCGCGCGACCACACCTCGGCTCGCAGCAAGCGCAACGACATCTGCACCAACCGATGATTCAAGTGCGCCAGCACTACATCATCGCGGCTCTTTGCCACTTCGTGATCAAACACAATGGGCCGGACTTCGCCGGTGTGCGGATGCGCCAACCCTTCGGCGCACAACGCCCAACTGCCTGACAAATGGGGCAGCCGAAAGGCTTTACCGTCCGCCACGCCTGACACCTGCGCGCGCTGCAGCGGCGGTTGTCCAGCCAATTGCAAGGCCACCTCGACCACCGTCTGAATATTCTCAGGCGTCAGGTGCAGCGACTGCCGCGACTCTAACAACTGCTCGTAGTGTTTGGCAATCTGCTCACGCAAGTCCCGCTCGAACTTCAACAGGCGGCGTACCGGCTCGGCGCTGCGCTCAGCCTGATCGGTATCCAGTCGCACGCGCTTGCCCAGCATCGCTTCTTCCACCTGCTCGGCGATCACCGGCCCCACCTTGCCCAGGTCTTCACGAATCTGCTCGATCTTCTGCGCGGCCCGCATCAAGAATTCGAGATCGGCTTCCAATGAACTTGCGGCGACCGGTCGTTCACTCGCCCCCCGATAGCCTTTCGCGACGAAATGGTAAATCTCGACGTCATGCTGTTGTCCGTGCCGATCGACACGGCCGTTTCGCTGCTCCAGCCGATTGGGATTCCACGGAATCTCGAAGTGAATCAAGCGATGGCAGTAGTTCTGCAGGTCGATGCCTTCCGAAGCCGCATCGGTCGCCAGCAGAATCCGCACCGGGCTGATGTCGGGACTCGTTTGAAATGCCGCCTTGATCTGTTCGCGTTGATCCGTGTCCATGCCGCCATACAACGTCATCAAGCGGCCTTCAGTCGTGAAGCCGTGTGTTGCGAGGATTTGATGCAGCCAGTTTTGCGTCGCGCGATATTCAGTAAAAATGATGACGCGCTCACCCGACCACCTGCCATTCGGTCGGATGTTCATTTCCAGCCACTTGAGCAATTCCTGTGTCTTGCTGTCGGGCCGTGCCGAAGCCGACTCCGCCCACTGCCGCATCTTGCGCAGCAACTCGCGCTCTGCCGGTGTCAACTCACGGAACAGCCGCGTCGCCGCCTCGACAGCGTCGCCCGTAGACTCTTCGTACGATTCATCGTCGGCGTAGTCTTCATCCACTCGATCGATCTGCTGGCGCAAAATGCCGAACGTGGGCTTGGTCAGCGACGGTGCGCTGCGTTTGCGCGCCGTCTCGATCGATTTCTCGTGTTGTTCCAGCGTCTTGGCAAAAGCGGCCGGCGACGAGAATAAGCGCTTCTTCAACAACTTCAGCACGAATTCACCGGCGTACCGCTCCAATTGATCAGACACGCCTTGCTGACGCAGTTGCGTGTATTGCTGCAACCAGTTGTGGACTTCGCGCTCGGCAGCGGTGTAATCGACCTCGATGGCTTCGAGCGTGCGTGTGGGGAAGCGTGGTGTGATCCCATCCCATTGCTTCAGTTCAGATTTCAAACGGCGCACCATCACGGCGGCCAACTGCTGCCGATCGGGTTCGATGCCCCGCGCGAAGCGCTGATTATCCAGCAATTCCAACAGCGCCGAGAAACTCTCTTTGTAGCCATTGTGCGGGGTCGCGGTGAGGAACAACTTGTGCTCGAAATGTGGTGTCAGTGTGCGAATCGCCGCTGTGCGTTGCGAGTCGATGGCGTACTTGCCGCGCCCCGCCGGCGCGACGTTGTGCGCTTCGTCGATGATCAGCATGTCGAACTTACGCGGATAGGTGGCTTCGCCTTCGGCCGGCAACACTTCCAACATCAGCCGTTGCGGCCGATCGCGTTTGAGAAAATCGATCGAGGTGATCAAGCGCGGGAAATGCGTCCACGGATTCACGTGCAGGCCGCGCTTGCGGCGCAATTGCCGCATCAGTTCGCTATCGACGATGCGGAACTCCAGCCCGAACTTATCGCGCATCTGATCGCGCCACTGCACCTGCAACGCCGACGGGCACACGATCAACACGGTGCGCGCTCGATTGCGCACGATCAGTTCCTGCACGACCAGCCCCGCCTCGATCGTCTTGCCGAGGCCCACGTCGTCGGCGATCAGCAGATTCACGCGCGGCATCTGCACCGCGCGCACCAGCGGATCGAGTTGATAGTCTTCCAGTTCGATGCCGCTGCGGAACGGCGCGAGCAAAGCGCGCACGTCGGCCGAAGAGGTCGCACCCCAGCGCACGGCGTCGAGAAAGGCATCGAGCCGTTGGGGCGCATCAAAGCCGGTCGGCTGCGGCAGCGTCGAGCGTTCACGAATCTGCGCGCCGGGTTCCAGTTCCCAGATCACACGCAGTTCCTCGCCCAGCGCATCATCTTCGATAGAGGTCAGCGTGACCAGGTGCTGCGGTGTCTGCGGACTGAGCGCCAGCGGCGACGGTGGCAAAATGCCGGGCGCGACTTCGGTCACGACGTATTGCCGCCGTCGCACTTCGACGAGTTGACCTTGTTCGGGAATGGGGAAAAGTGTCATAGCGAAATTGTTTGTGCCATCAACACAGCGAGCCGCCTGCGATCAGAATGACGCAAGCGGCCCCAAAATATGGTAGACTATGCCTACCAACGCGGTCTGCTCGCGATGGTCATCTAGCCCGGACGCTATCCCACCTGCAGTGGGCAACGTCGCGGGCGTTTTTCTATTGTGAGGCTTCCATTATGGCACAACTGAGGACAAAAGAGGAATCGTCCAGACGGAGTGTGCCGCTCTTAGTTTACGCGACTCGCGGCGCAAAGTAAATACGTACTAATACGTAGTGGAGGCTATCCAGCAAAAAGTGAGGATATTTGTCATCCAAACAGCCTGACACTTCGCGCGGTACTTCACGACATTGTGTTCAACCCAGCAATTCTCAATTTGACCTATTGTGCTCGCGATGGATGGCTACATCCATCGCCGTCAGTTGCCGGATGTGACCACGCGCAGCGGAGCGAGAGCATTTCACCCAAATTGAGAATTGCTGTGTTCAACCAGCTGCCGGCTCATCTCGCTAGGGGTGTTGGCGCGGGCGCGGCTCACGGGGCTGGCGTGCAGTAAACACATAGTCAAGCCGCTCGAACTTGAAATAGCGGGCGACCTCTGCCGTGATAGGCCCGCGACCGGCCAGCATATCGTGGAAATACTGGTAGTTCACGCCGATCTCACGGGCCAGCGCCGCGGTGGTTAAGCCCTCACTTTTCAGATGGCGTTTGATCAGTTTGATCAGCTCGGTATTCGTGATGATGGAGACCTGGCGCATAGCTTTAGCCCTCCCGGTGCGTGATAACCAGATTGTACCTTGTTCTACTCATGGTCTGTAACGCGCGATGGGCTGATCAGTTACCACGCGCCCCGTCTAGCGATCAGCGCCACGAAGGGTACTACCACGAGGTTTGTTGCATCAGGTTACACAGAACTGCCCGCTTCGCTGCTGAAACAGCCAAGCGAGGTTGATTGGCCATTGACGACATCAGCGCGTGTCTGGCGATGACCGCGTGTCGTCGCGGCTGTTTCTGCAGAACGATCCCAGCGCGGGGCGCTGTCCCGCAGAGGGGAAACACCCGGGGCGGGATCTGTTTCTCAGAAACGACTTCCGAAAAATCGGGCCCGCTGATCTGCGCCAGGCCGCTGCGGGTCGCGTGGCCGACCGGGTGATCGAGCAGCTGGTTGCTGCTCAACCGCCCGCGCCACTGAATCGGGGCGAGCGGGGAAGCCTGTACGGCAGCCTGATTAGCACCCGGCTGCCCATTAGACTGCCTCAACCTATCCTGGCGGCAAACCTAGCGTCGCGCTCCAAGCGAATTGATCGGCTGACGCCTCACGTTCAACGCAGCGACTCAAGCGTTGGCCGCGCAGCGCTACCTCCCGACTGCGCGATTCGCGGGCCGCCCGTGACCCGCGGTGCAGGTGCGATTCAGTCGGAGAACCTCTCGTTCCGCGCGCCACACAACGCACTGGCGTAGTTTTCTAGCGGACGAACACCGTGCTTCACCACCAGGCACTACTACCCATCAGGCCAGCCGTGCCTGGTCGGCATGCTCCAACAGTTCCTGATCGTGATCGTCGAACTTCTATTTGCCTCTATGCTTTCATTCTTAATCGGGCTGCGCCATTTTATCGAGAAGAATCGGCTTGAGCTGAGCGAGATTTTTCGCGCGGGCGAGGCGGCTTGACAGCGGCCCCAGCGGTAGGTGCACACCGACGGCCGCGTGCTCGCCATCACCGTACTATGTTGTCGTTTCGCACATCAGCCTAATCTTCACGCTGCGTGAAGCCGATCGGTCTCGTTTGCCCCTCGCCTCATTCTGGCATACACTCAACCTCACATCTTAACGACTCTGTTTCATCAGGAACCCGATGCCCAACAACGCCGACAAGTCGTCCGACAAATCGATCGAACAATGGCTGTGGGATGCGGCCTGCTCCATCCGTGGCGCGAAGGACGCGCCGAAGTATAAGGACTACATCCTCTCAACCCCACCATCCTGCTGCTGATCGATCGCAACGAACTGGAAGATCAGTTGCTCAAGAACCTAGCCGCGCTGGGCATGGAGAACGTCGAGCACGCGCACTCCATCGCCCGCTTGAACCAGCTGTTCCGCAGCGATTATCGCGGCCTCATCGTCTCGACCATCCACAAGTTCCGCGACATGCCCGCCGATCTGAATCCGCGCTGCAACATCTACGTGCTGGTCGACGAAGCCCATCGCACCACGGGCGGCGATCTGGGCAACTACCTGATGGCGGCCCTGCCGAATGCGACGTATTTCGGGTTTACGGGCACCCCGATCCATCGCACCGCCTACGGGCAAGTGACGTTCAAGACCTTCGGCGTCGATGATGCGGTCGGTACCGATGGCACCGGGCAGGGTTACCTGCACAAGTATTCGATCCGCGAGAGCATCGAAGATGGCACGACGCTGCCGCTGTTCTACAACCTGGCCCCGAACGAACTGCGCATCCCCGCCGAGCAGAAAGCCGAATACAACACCAAAGTCATCAATCTGGTGAAGAGCATCGAGAAAGCGGCCGAAGACGCCGGGCGAAGCCTGTTCTCAATCTTCGGCTCTTCGGCTATACTTGCCCTACATCTGGTACTCCTGTTCACCGCATGAACCTTCCGCATTTCGACTTGAATCCGTATTCCTTTAACGCCTTCGCGCTGGTCATCATTGGGCTGGCGAGCGTCGTCTACATGCTGCGCCTCAAGGAAAAAACGGCGGCCACCCGGTTCGTAACCATCGGGCTGGCCGCTTTCACCCTGGGGATGATCGGTATGTTCGCCAACCGGATCGTGTTGTGGGGTGGCGCGCTGATGACGATCACCGATACCTGCGCCGTCGTCAGCATGGCGGCGATGATGGCGTTTGTCTACCATTATCCGCAGCGCGTCCAATCGCTCGAAGCGCGCCTGGCGGAGATGTTTGCCGTCGGCACCAGCCTGATCGCGCTGGCGGTCAGCCTCAGTCATGCCTATCCGANNTTCTTGAATCCGCTCACTTTCCTGGTAGCGCTTGGCGTATGTGTCCAGCGCACGATCGCGGTGCAGCGCGACCAGTCGCCGAGCGCAGTGAACCGTTGGCAGTCTGCCTGGTCGGCGTTCCGGCATCCACAAGGTCACCAGGCTCGTCTGCTGCGCAATTTCTCGCTGGCTCTCTCTTTGGGGCTGATCCAGGGACTCGCCTCCGGCTTTGACCTGACCGGGGC
>PMCF01000330.1 GCA_003154115.1 Anaerolineae bacterium | reverse complement strand
ATCTCGATTTTGCGGCGTTCTTCGGTGCTCTGCTCGACTTTGGCGACTTCATACCGAACGGTGTTCAGGACGCGAATGGTCTCAATGCCCCCCAGCATTTCGATCACTTTGCCGTCGACCTGTTCCTTCTTTCTTAACAAGGCCACCCGAATCCCTTTCTGTGAAGAGACTTGTTTGACAATCAAATACAAGCCGGTGGGAATCACGAGCACCATCACGGAGGCGATCAACGGTTTCTGTAGAAACGCAATGCCGATGGCGGCCAACGCAGCAAAGAACACGGGCATAAAATCCAAAAAAGTGAGTTTGAGAATACTGATGAGTCCTTCGATGGATCGGAAGATGCGCCCGTACAACGAGCCGATCTGTTGTTGATAGAGAAATCCGCCAATATCCACTTTGAGTAACCGTTCAATCACCTGAATCGTCTGGGCCTTGTCAGTCTGGGTGGCGATATTTTCAATGAGATATTTTCGAACGACGGTCAAGCCTTCTCGCACTAGAATGACCCCACTGAGCAGCAGGATAAAGGGAATTACCACATTAAATTGAATGACATCGCCACTCACCAATTGATCCACCAGCTTGCCTAAAATAACGGCCGGGCCATTGGTCAGGATACCCGTGATGAGCATTAGAAAAGTCGCAATACAAAGACTGATCTTCTCTTTGCGGCTCAGCAAGCCGATCGATCTTCTGACACCTAAAAGAATTTCTCGAAACTCGGTATTCAATAGTTTTCTTTCGCAGTAACCTGCCTGCCGCAAGATGGCGGTTGATGGCGGCAGGCAGGTTTCGTTAATCGATGGACCGCTCTAATACTGTTAAATTCGGCAGCGTCCCGTCATTGCGAGCGCTTCCCAGCGAAGCAATCTCCTGCCGACCGAATCGAGATTGCTTCGTCGCACGCCCTGTCCGCCGCCTAGCGGCGGGGGCGCGCCTGGCGAACGGCGCTCACCTGCCCCGCGCCTTTGGCGGGGTCGCAATGACGGTCTAATCTAACATTGGCAAACTGTTACTACTCAGCCATAACGCCCATACTGCGCCCGGTCATTCCCGCGAAGGCGGGAATCCAGCCGCCGACACTGGATTCCCGCCTTCGCGGGAATGACGGCTGAGTAGTAACGGCAAACTACTCTAGGCCGGGAAACGCTCGCGAACTTTCGCCGCAATCTGGCGATCCGTCATCTTATCCACCGTTTCAATACCCACGATATGCCCCTTAAGCCCAGCACGCTCCAGCCGTTTCTCGAGCTCGCCTTTGGCCTCCCCAGGGCCGAAAATTTGGATAGCGTCTGCGTCGCGAATAACTGCGACGACTTCATCATAGTAGCTGTCGAGATGGTTGCCGAATTGCCGGTCGCGCACGTCCTCCTGCGAACCATCCTCAGATGACCCACTGGAAAATCGAGTGTGTTTCTCCAGGTTGGAAATGATGCGCTTTGTTTCCGCGCCGGCGTCTGTCACTATTATAATCACCGTCTGCCGATGGTCAATCCATAAACCGATTTCGCTTTTCATCGTTCGCTCCTTTGTCTATCTTCCGCCTAACGGCGGAGTTGATCTATACTGCGCGCGGGCACTTTTTGCGCTTTTGGGTCGCTCGCGGCGGATGACAATCCGCCGTCTTCCGCCGCTGGATTGTCATCCAGCGGGAGCGCAGCAAAACCGCAATTTGTTGCCGCGTGCAGTATATTATCTACATTCGCTCCACATCAACGTTTTGCCGCCCATCATTTAAGTCGTCGCGCCGACTGCGCCCAGCATCACATTGACTTGATGCTGACCACCATCCTCCAACAGTGGAACCGCGTTGCCGTTCAACACGTTCCCGTCCAGTTTGATTTGCTTGACGCCGCGATTGACACCCGTCGGATTCTCCACACTGATTTGAAAAGTCGTTTCGCCCACGCGATACGTGACTTGATAACTTGCCCACGTTTTCGGAATGCACGGATCGATCTGCAACGTCTTTCCCATGCGCCGGATTCCCAGGATCGCTTCGAGGCCCACGCGATACATCCAGCCGCTTGAGCCGGTGTACCACGTCCAGCCGCCGCGCCCAACGTGCGACGATGCGCTGTAAACGTCGGCGGCGATCACGTAGGGTTCGACCATATACCTTGCAACTTTGTCTGGTGTGTCGCTGTGATAGATCGGGTTGAGCAGCCGGAACAGCGCTTCGGCGCGATCGCCCTGGCCGAGTTCGGCAAACGCCCACACCGCCCACATTGCCGCGTGCGTGTACTGTGCGCCGTTTTCGCGGATGCCGGGCGGATACCCTTTGATGTAACCGGGATCACGCAGGGTTTGATCGAACGGCGGCGTGAGCAGGAGCACGAGTTGATCGGATTGGCGCACCAGCCGATCGGCCACCGCGGCCATTGCTTGCGTCGCGCGACCTGGATCACTCGCGCCGGACAGCACCGCCCACGATTGCGCGATCGAATCGATCTGGCAATCCTTGTTCACCCCTGATCCGAGCGGCGTGCCGTCGTCGTAATACGCGCGCCGGTACCACGCGCCATCCCACGCGCTTGCTTCGAGCGCCTGGCTCAGCTCAGCGGCCCGCTGCCGATAGGCCGTCGCTTGCGTCTGATAACCGCGGTCCTCGCACACCTTTGCAAAGCGTGTCAGCGTCGCGCACAAGAACCAGCCCAGCCACACGCTTTCCCCGCGCCCTTCGATGCCCACCCGGTTCATGCCGTCGTTCCAGTCACCGCTGCCCATCAACGGGAGTCCGTGCACCCCGGCGGTGGTTCCCTTCTCTAGTGCGCGCCGGCAATGTTCGTAGAGCGTGTATGATTCAGGCGCGGGCGCATACTGATCGTAGCGCTCGGCCTCGCCCGGCTGCAGCGGTGCGCCGGTGCGAAACGAAATATTCTCATCAAGGATGGGTTCATCACCGGTCGCCGTCACATAGTGCGCGACGACAAACGGCAGCCACACCAGATCGTCGGAGAAACGGGTGCGAACACCGCGGCCTGAAGGTGGATGCCACCAGTGCAGCACGTCGCCGGCATCGAACTGGAACTGCGCGGCCTGCAAGATGTGCGCGCGGGCGAGCTGCGGCGCGGCGTGAATGAGCGCCATGCTGTCTTGCAGTTGATCGCGAAAACCAAACGCGCCCGATGATTGATAGAAGGCCGATCGCGCCCACACCCGGCACGCCAGTGTTTGGTAGAGCAGCCAGCGATTGAGCAGCAG
>PMCF01000088.1 GCA_003154115.1 Anaerolineae bacterium | reverse complement strand
GTTGTTAAAGTGCGAAATTCAGGCTATGTGATCGATCTCGGCGGCGGCGTTTATCACCTGAGTGCGAAGTAAGGTATACTACGCCCCGATCAGTTTTCTTCTCTCAAGGAGCCTGTCATGCGTATGGTTGATCTCTCGACCCTGATTGCGCCGAGTCCCGAAGGCACCCCGCCTTTCGAGCGCACCGACATCGCTTATCTGCCCCATGCGGGCGGTGCGGCGCAAGCGCAAGCGATTTTGAAAGTGCCGCCGTCGGTGTTTCGCCATGCAGAAGGCTGGGCTACAGAAGAGTTCACCAAATTCGGCACACACAACTCCACGCACGTCGACGCGCCGTGGCACTATAACAGCGAAATCGGCGGGCAGCGTGCGCAGACGATCGACGAACTGCCTCTGGAGTGGTTCTTCGGCGATGGCGTGGTGTTGGACATGCGCCACAAAGCCGATGGCGAGGCGATGACGATCGAAGATGCGCAAAACGAATTAGCGCGCATTAGTTACACACTCAAGCCGCTGGACATCGTGTTGGTGCGCACGGGCCGCGATGAATTCTATGGCCGCCCCGATTACATCTTTCGCGGCTGCGGTGTGACAGCGGAGGCAACCCGTTGGCTGTACGAGCAGGGCGTGCGCGTTATGGGCATCGACGCGTGGGGGTGGGATGCGCCTTTGGATAAGCAGGCCAAAGAGGCGCTAATCAAACAGGCGCCTGGCATCTTCTGGGCCGCGCACCAAGTCGATCTGCCTTACGCGCAGATCGAACGCCTGGTGAATCTGTCTGAATTGCCGCCCTTTGGTTTCAAAGTGTCGTGCTTCCCGTTGAAAATCAAAAGCGGCAGCGCCGGTCCAACGCGCGCGGTCGCCATTTTGCCGTAGCATAGCAGGACTCCACTGAAAGAACTGCTCAAAGCCCCGTCCTCGGGGCGGGGTTGAACGTGGAACACGCCGCCGGGGACGGCGGCTAGAGCCTTTTTGCAGTAGCGTCATAGCAGGCAATTAGAAACCGGGTTTCTCCATGATAATCGTTCCATTCTGTTTGAGAAGTAGAAACCCGGTTTCTCCAGTTTCACATCATGCTCACAGCCATCACCTTCGACTTCTGGAACACGTTGTACAAAGCGGCGCCGTACGCCTTTGCCCTGCGGCGCAAATTCATGTTTGAGGTCTTGGCCCAAAATCACATCGACGCGACGGTCGAGCAGGTGGATGCCGCCGAAGATGTGGCGCGCCGGGAATGGAACCGGGTCTGGCGTGAGGAATATCGCACACCGCCTGCCGCCGATTGGGTGCGTTGGATGCTGGATGAGCTGCTCATCACGCTGCCTCCCCATGATTTCACAGCGCTGTCTGACTACTTCGATCGATCGCTGCTCGACGCCGATCCCGGCCCCACGTTGATCGACGGTGCGGCGGAGACGGTCAAGCGTTTGGCGAGGCGTTATCGACTCGGCGTCATTTCTGATTCGGGGTTATCCATCGGCAACACGCTGCGCCAATTCCTCAAGCGCGATGGCCTTCTGGAGTGCTTCACGTGCACCACCTTTTCCGATGAAGTGGGCGTGAGCAAACCGCACGCGCGCATCTTTCAGATCACGCTCGATCGATTGGGCGCACAGCCGCACGAAGCCGTGCACGTCGGCGATCTCACGCACAGCGACATCGCCGGAGCCAAAGCGATCGGGATGGTTGCCGTGCGCCTGACCGCCAACTACGACGATGCCAATCGATCCGTCGAGCCGGACGCGGTGGTGAAATCGTATGCGGAGTTTGAGGCGTGGTTGAAAAGCAAAGATGCGCCTAGCGGCCCGCCTCGCTATGGCGAGGACACGGGCAGGGTTGAAAGATGAAGCCAGCGAACCGCGTACTGCAAGCTATTCCCTGTATTGAAACCGCGCGGCTTTTTCTGCGGCCATTCTCTAGCGCTGATCTCGAAAACTATACGCAGCACATCTTTGCCGATGCCGAGGTAATGCGCTATCTGCCCAAACGCGATTTGACGCCTCGCGCCCGCGCCGAGCGGATGCTCACCGTTTTTGCCGAACACTGGTCGCTGTATGGTTTTGGCGTGTGGGCGGTGACCGACAAAGTCACTGGGCATTTCATCGGGCACTGTGGACTGGGGCATGTGCCGGAAGCCGGCGAAGTCGAGGTGTTGTACGCGCTGGGCCGGGCCTATTGGGGACGGGGCCTTGCGACGGAAGCCGCCCGTGCCAGCGTGCGTTTTGGATTTGCCACGGCGAAACTGGCGCGCCTCATCGCGTTGGCCGTGTCGGAGAACATTGGCTCACGGCGCGTGATAGAACACCTCGGCTTCGAGTACAAAAAGGACGCGCACTACTTCGGACTCGATTTGGTGTATTACATCCTGCAGCGCGAACACTTTCGCTTAGACGATTCATTCTTCCTCGTGCGGTAAGCACTACATATTTCCACCTTGGAATGCGCCAGCGGGTCTGTTGGAAGTGGGCGAAGTGGAGCGCTTGCCCAATGGCGGGGCGCTGACCCGCTGGTTGTATAAAATGAGCGGCGTGATCTTTGAGGACTGGGATGCTCGCGCCGAGCCATTGATCGGTTGCGCTCACGCCTCGGCCGTCCTGGGTGGAACGCCGTGTGCCATCAAGTGGATTTTCCATGTCAACACGCACAGCCCGCAACTCATCCTCGATGGCGATCACACTCACTGGTCGATGTGCTGAGGAGAAAGTCATGACTGTCTCGGCGATTCCCCGTCAAGCTGCGCTCGGCCCGATGCGCACCTTCGATCCGATCCGTGTTGCGCGTTACGAAAAAGACAGTTAGGTCGCTTACTATCAACGTCACTGGTTCACGCTGCTGCGCCTGCTGATCGGCCTGGTGCGCTCGACGTATGGTCTTTCCGTGTGGCAAGCCATCCGCGTAGGGATTCCGTTGACACGCGCGCAAATGGCCTTTGCGCCGCAAGATAATGATGTGCCCAAAGCGATCGCGCAGATGCAGCAGTTCTTTGTCACCATCCACAAGCTGCATGATGAAGATTTTGATCCCGCTGAAGCGGCGCTGGCCGAAGTGAGCTGGTGGGTGGTGCATCGCAAGTTCTTTGGACATAGCGATCAGCCAGAAGTAGCCGAAGCGGTCGCGTGCGCGTATGCCGCCGCTTATCGCGTGGATCCGGCAGTAGTGCGTGAGGCGGCTTATCATCGCGCATAGGCCATGGTGTACTCCGACGCGTGGGCGTTGAGCGAACGCGATCCAAACGATCTCCGTTTGAAACAAGAAGAGGAAGAATTGATCAAATCGTATACGGCTTTGCGAAAAGCGGTGAGTTGAGATGGTTCGTCAAATAGAAACGATCATTGTGGGCGGCGGGCAGGCCGGATTAGCGACCAGTTATTATTTGACTCAACGCGGGCGGGAATATCTGGTGTTGGAACAGGCCGCGCAAGCTGCCAGCGCCTGGCGCAACGATCGCTGGGATTCCTTTACGCTCGTCTCGCCGAACTGGACGTTGAAGCTGCCAGGCGCCGAATATCACGGGGCTGACCTCGATGGTTTTTTGCCGCGTGATCAGATTGTGGATTATTTCGAGCAATATATCGATCGCTTTCATGTGCCGCTGCAATTCAATACGCGCGTCATCGCGGTTGAAAGGCAGGCGGCCGGCCAGCGCTATCGCGTCACAACTGACGACACGATCTATGAGGCTGCGAATGTCGTTGTCGCCGCGGGGCTGTATCAACGCCCTAACCGGCCTGTGTCTAGCAGCCTGTCGGAGAGAACATNNTTTCCTCTCCGACAGGCTGCTAGCGGTATACCCGCGTCGATCATCCAGCTGCACTCCAGCGAATATCGCAATCCGCAGGCGTTGCCGCCGGGCGCGATCCTCGTCGTCGGCTCAGCGCAATCGGGCTGCCAGATTGCCGAAGAGCTCTATCACAGCGGGCGGTGCGTGTATCTGTCGGTCGGCACCTCCGGCCGCGTCCCGCGCCGCTATCGCGGAGAAGATATCTTCCACTGGCTGAACCTGATCCACTTTTTCGATCGCACTCCCGACAAACTGCCGTCGCGCCAAGCTAAGTTTGGAGCAAATCCGCATGTCTCGGGCAAGGATGGCGGGCATTCGCTGAACTTGCATCAATTCGTGCGCGATGGCGTGACGTTGGCGGGGCACGTGCGCAGCGCCGAGGACGGCGTCCTGAATTTCGCCGCAGACTTGAAAGAGAGTCTGGCGAAGACCGATAAATTCGAGGCCGATCTGCTTGCGCAGATCGATCACTTCATTGCGCAGAGTGGTCTGGCTGCACCGTCAGAAACCGTGCCGCACCGGCGCGATGGTTATGAGGTGGAAGAGATACGTGCGCTCAATTTGAAAGCGGCCGATGTCAGCACGATTATCTGGGCTGCGGGTTATCAATTCGACTTCAACTGGGTGAAACTGCCCGTCTTCGATGAAGATGGTTTTCCGGTCCAGCAGCGCGGTGTCACCAGTCAGCCGGGCTTGTACTTCATCGGTCTGCCGTGGTTGTATAAGCATAAGTCGGGCCTGTTGATGGGTGTCGGCGATGACGCGCAATACCTGACCGAACAGCTGACAGCCTGAACGGCCTCGATGCGTTTCTTTACCCAAAATATTAGCGCCCGATCGAGAGCAACTCGATCGGGCGGTGCGTTTATTTGTTCAATTGTCAGATTCTACTTCGGTGCGTAGGGATCGCCGGGTTCTAGCGGAGCGGTGGGTCTTAGGCCCTTTGCAAAACTGGTCGCATATGGATTCGCGCCGTCGTCGCTGGTTGCCGCAAATTCGTTGGGCCAGTATTGCGCGGTCAGCAGCTTGGGCGTGCGATCTTTGCCGGTCGTGGGATAGTACCACGCGCGCACTGACCAGTTACACGGCAGGGCCACCACCGAAAAATGGAGCGCCTGCCCGGCCTTCACGGTTATAGCGCTATGCAGCCAGCCCTCGGGCCGGAAGAACGATCCGTAATGACTGCGTAACGTGACGACGCCGTCCGCAGGCGCTCGATCGAGCGTGGTGATCGTCGCCGAGCATTTATTCTGGCAGTCCTTATCGGAAGCATTCAGAGTGGTGGAGGTGCTGCCCAGATCGACAAAACTATTACCGTTACGGCCTTGCAGTTTCACCACCACTTGCAGCTGCTTTCCGCCCTCGACCGACTTGCCAAAATAGTCCAGCGCGATGGGCATCAAGAAATCACCGCTGTTGAAGTTGTCCGTCACCGTGTGGGCCAGTTCGATCCAGTCACCGTCGTTGTTCAGTTTGTAAACCCAGGCCTTGACGCGATTGGTGGCCGAGCTCGTCGTGCCGGACACCGCCACCGTGGTAGTGTCCTGACAGGCGGCCACGCTGTAAATGCCGATCATGCCGGTCGGCCCACTGGCCGCGACCGGGCTGACCAGTGTCAACAACACCGCCAGAGTCAACAGCATTACACTTATCTTCTTCATGTTCGCCTCCGTAGTTTCAGTACCTCGTCGTTTTGTCGCTTACAGGGTGCGCCCTTATCCGGTGACCCCTTGAAATAGATCCCGTTCGTTTAGACGTTGTCCGCCGGCGTTTGGTTCCACCAACCGAAAATGCTCTGTCATCATAAACCATTTTTGTATTTTTCCAAAACGTGCGGGGCCGCCGGACAACTGGCTGGTATGGCAACTGGAGGCCTCTTGCTTAATGGCATAGTAGGGGCGGATGTTCACGTGCGTGGTCGACGGGTAGTCATGCGCGGCAATCTCTTTCAGGTCGATGTCGCCGTTGCGCCCGAACTTCGTGGCATCACGCCGGGTCACGCGCAGCAACAACACAAAGAATTTAATTAAACTCTTAGGGAAAACCGCCCAGTATAGCTTTTGCGGTTGATACGGCGCGCCGGCTTCGGGATACCGCGCCGGATCGCCGGCCGCGTGAAAGGCCTCGGTCGCGCGCTGATGGATGAAGATGTGATCGGGATGGCCGTAGCCGCCAAACGGATCGAACGTCACGACGACCTGCGGCTGCACCGATCGGAAGATCTTCACGAGCTGGCCCGTGACCCGATCGGGATCGGCGTTGATGAAGGCTCGCGGATCGCGGTTGGGTTCTGTGCCCGGCATGCCAGAATCGCGATAGCCCAGGTAGTGCAAACCCGTCAGGCCCAGAATATCCGCGGCGTTGCGCAGCTCCTGGCCGCGCAGCGCGCCCAACCGTTGATCTGCGGGCAGATGTTCGTAGGGTTTCAACATCTCCGGATCGACCGTGCCCACTTCGCCGCGCGTCGCGCACACGTAATGCACGTCCGCGCCTTCACGCGCGTACTTCGCGATCGTGCCGCCGGGGCCGAATGATTCATCGTCGGGATGTGGAAACGCAAACAGTAACCGCTTATCTTTCACGATCTATCCTCCAATTTCCATTCTCCATCCTCCAAAATTGTATCACGCCTCAGTCATCCACCGTTTCGATGATGACATTGCTGGTCGAGGCCATGGCGACGAAATCGGCGGGCGGCGTTACAGGGCGCAGTCGTGCGATCAACACCATCCCAATCGGGATCAGCACGAGGGCGGCCATAAACGGCGCGCGTGAATTGATCGCGAACAGAGCGCCCGCTAACAAGGCGGCGACGCTGCGCGCCAGGGAGTAGATCGTTTCATTCATGCCCAGGGCCGTGCCGCGTAGATAATCTTTCGCCTGCCCGGCAATTTGCGCGTTGGAAAGCTCACGCAGGGTGGGCACCGCGCCGAGCAGGAAGT
This sequence comes from Anaerolineae bacterium, assembly GCA_003154115.1. Classification (GTDB taxonomy): domain Bacteria; phylum Chloroflexota; class Anaerolineae; order Fen-1058; family Fen-1058; genus Fen-1058. Next base: position 27,699 of record PMCF01000088.1, on the reverse strand, counting down.
AACCGGCGATCGGCAGAGCACGCTGCGCGGACGTGCTGAGGGTGAACAAGAGCATGCCGAGAAAGACGAGCAGCTGCCCGGTGAGCAAGCCACGGCGGCGACGCCCTGCGGCCAGGCGGCCCAGCGCCAGCGACAACACCATCGTCCCGCTGGCGGAAGCCGTTCCCCCCAGCGAGTTCACATCGCCGATGTCCCAGCCGAGCGTGTTCAGAAAATTCGCGGGCAGTACCGTGCCAATGAGGACCGCGAAGAAGACAAAGAACAAGCGCGCATACAAAGGGACTAAGGGTCGTAGTCCGCCGATTTGCCTGCGCAGTGATTGATCGCGGTGTTTGGCGTAATTCAAATGCGCCGTATGGCTGCGCACGCTCAAGGCAATGAAGAAAGACACCGCGAAAAATAGCGCGCCGATGATGAACAAGGGCGCTGTGCCTAACGTTTCGGCCAGGCGCCCGCCAGCAAACGGTGACACGATGCTGCCCGCGGCATAACCGGCGAACGTCACCGTGATGGTGTGCTCGAGTGGAATATCGCCGCTGGCTTCTGCGATGTAGGTGTTGATCGCCGGGATGCAGTAAGCCGATACGTTGTAGATCAAAATCCACGGAATGAACGTTTGCCACGTGGGCGCGAGGCCCATGCCCAACGAAGCGACTGCGCCGATGGCCCACCCCCACACCATGACTTTTTTGGCGTCGAAGCGATCGGCCAGGATGCCGCCGGGAATGAAAGAGCAGGCGGTAAGAAAGGCCGCCAGTCCCAGCACGGCGCCGACTTCTTGCGGGGTTGCCCCTAATTGTTCCATGTAGAGCGGCAGGATGTAGAGGAATAAACCTTCGCCGCCACCCCATAGAAAGAGGGCGAGTGTAATGAGCTTGATATCGCGGGACATGGGAGTAGTGCGTAATGAGTAATGCGTGAAACGTAACCTCAGTCTTTACGCATTACGTTCTACGCATCACGCGTGCTGCTGCAAGAATCGCTCAATCGCCGCAAAGGCGATCTCTTTGTCGTAGTCTTCGGTGACGATGTGCCCGCCGCGTTCCAGAATGAGCTGTTGTTTGTCGGTCGAGGCGACGCGCGACCAGAGGGTATCGAGCGCGTTGAGAGAGACGACCCGATCGTGCCGGGCGAAGACTAACAGCAGTGGCACATCGATCTGGTGCAAGGCACGGCGAGTACGGCGCATCAAGGCGTGCAGTTCGGCCACGGCGTGCGTGGGGAAGAGTTCATAATCGGCGTGCTCGGCCAGCGCGATCGGGTCGTGTAGATCCGCCAAATCTTTGCGCGAGTAGGGCATAAACGGTGTGAGCAGCCGCGCCAGCGCCATGCGGCGATCGGGTGGAAAGAGGGCGGGCGCTATGGCGCAGACGCCGTCCACCAATTGCTGCTCGGCCAGATATAAACTGATCAAGCCGCCCAACGATAGGCCAATGCTCCACACTTGCCCACAGCGCTGGCGCAGTTCCTGTACAGCCTCTTCAGCCGAAGCGACCCAATCGTGCCAGGTGGTGCATTCCAGATCTTGCGGGCAGGTGCCGTGTCCGGCATAGCGCACCCCGCGCACGGTGATGTCCCGCGCGGCCAGATAGTCGCCCAGCGGACGCATCTCTTTAGGGGCGGCGGTAAAGCCATGCAGCAGCACACCCCCGATCGGCCCGCGGTCAAACGCAAAGGGCTGCACCTGATCGATGGCTGCGCCGCGCACTGCGTACGCGATGCGCGGCGCTCGATCAACCATGCGGCGGCTCCGGGGCGGGGGCCTGGGTAGGGGCCGCGTCTTCGTGCTGGCGCACCGCGCGTTCGAGGATCACAAACCCGATCGAGTACACCACGGCTGCGATCGGAACGGCGAACACAAAGCCCCAGAACCCCATGAGCTGCCAGCCGATCATGATGGCGACGATGACGAGCAGCGACGGGATCTTCACCGATTGGCTGATGAGGCGTGGCGCGACGAAGTTGAAGATGATCAATTCAAAAATGCTTAGACTGATCATGAGCCACAGGGTGTTGGGCGATGACTGCAACAGCGCGGCCAGCAGGGGAATGGCCAGGCCCATGATGCCGCCGAACACGGGGATCAGCATCAAGACGCCGGTGATCGCGCCCACGGCCACGGGCGAGCCGATGCCGAACAGCGTCATGAAGATCGTCACGCCCACCCCGTAAATCAGCCCTTGCAAGGCGGTGCCGCGAATGAAGCCGCCAAAGGCCGACTCGCTGGTCTTGAGCACATCATGCACATCTTTGTCATACTGGCGCGGCACCAGACGCAGAAAATACTGTGTGGTTTCTTTGCCGTCGATCATGATGAAGACGCTGAGAAAGACCACCAGCATGGCCTGGCCCAACGTAGAGGCAATTGCGCCGATCACGCTCAACCCTGTCTGGAGAAGATTGCTGGCGAATCCGGTGATCTGGCCGGTGATCTGCTCGGTCTGCGGCAAGACGATCAGCGCCGGATCGATGTTGAGGCGCGCCGCCAGGAAGTCGCGGGTGGAGTTGACGAATTCGGTGATGCGTTGGATGAGGTACGGCAGTTCAGTGGCTTGCTGTTGCACGTTGACCACCAGCCGCCGTGTTTGGTCGATCACGACCGGGATAAAGGCGAGTACCAACACAGCCAGGCCGGTGAGCAGCAGCAAGTAGACGATGGTGATCGAGAATCCATACGAGGGACGCGCCCACCGATTGGCAATTCGGTCGCCCCAGCGCCGGCGTAGGGGTTGGATGAAGCGTTCGGGTACGACCAAGTGGTGAATGCCATTGACGATCGGGCGCAAGATCAACGTCAAAATCCACGCCAGCGTGACGAGCAGAATGACATTGCTGATCGTTAGCAGAGCTTGGCCAATCTTTTCGATCAGATAGATGAGGAGCGCAATGACGATTAAGGCTGCTACCGCGCCGGGCAACAAAGGCCGACGATCCATATGGGAAGCTCCACGCTAGCACGAAGTGGGTGGCTGGATGAATTCGCCGGACATTGTACCTGAGGACGGCGCTAAAAACAAACCCCCGGAGAATTATTTCCGTAGCACTTCACGCTCGATCAGATCGACCAGCCCCGCCGCATCGTCGAGAGCGTAAACGGGCACGCCCAGTTCGATCGGGTAGTCGGCGGCGATGGCGAGCAGCTCAGTGGGATCGCTGATCAATTCGGTGGTGTGGGCGCGGCGTGACACGTCGCGGCGCGAGACTTCGATACGGCAGCGGGCCTCGTGCTTGTAGCCTTCGGTCAGGATGAGATCGACGTCGCTGATCTGGGCGGCGATCTCGTCGAGGGTGAGTTCCCGATCGAGGCGGCGGACCAGCGCCAACTTGGCTGGCGACCCGATGATGGTCCAATCAGCCCCGGCGTGAAAATGGCGATACGAATCTTTGCCGGGATGATCGATGTCGAAGTGATGGGCGTCATGCTTGATGGTGGCGACGCGATAGCCGCGCCGCTTCAGTTCCGGAATGAGTTTTTCAATCAGGGTGGTTTTGCCGGCGTCCGATTTGCCGACGATGGAGACGATGGGAATCATGCGATCCTTTCAGGCGGGCTTCAACCACAGCGTGAAGGATGCACCTTCGCCCGGTTGACTGTCGATGGTGATCAAGCCGCCAAGTTTGTTCATGATTTGCGCCGAGATGGCGAGACCCAGGCCGGTGCCGGGCATGCCAGACTTGCGGCCGGTCTCACCGCGATAGAAGCGCTCGAAGAGATGGGGGAAATCTTTTTTGGCGATGCCGGGGCCGGTATCTTGCACTGTGATGGTGATCCAATTCTGATCGTCGCGGCGTTGTTGGGTGGTGGTCACGGTAATCGATCCGTCGGCCGGCGTGTAGTTGATGGCGTTGGTCAATAGATTGGAGAGGACTTGCCCCAACATGGCTAGATCAGCTTGCGCGAAAGGCAGCGGACCATTAGTGTGATAATCGATTAGAAGACTGCGACCGGCGGCCAACGCCGTCCGATCGGTGATGAGCTGCGCCGCCAGCTGGCCCACATCCGTAGGTTCCAGCATCACGGGCGTCTTGCCCAGATCGAGCCGTGATAGATCGAGCAAGTCTTCAATGAGCTTCTCCAGCCGCGCGGCTTCACGGCGGAGGGTCTGCAAATAGTCTTCGTACTTTTCCGGTTTGCCGCGCGTCAGCAGGCTGATGTATAGCTTGACGTTGGCGATGGGCGTGCGCAGTTCGTGGCTGACATTGGAGACGAATTCGTCCTTCAAGCGGTCGAGCTCTTTTTGTTGTGAGATGTCGCGCTGCACGCCGACAAAGCCGCTGATTTTTCCCTCGATCCCGTACACCGGAGCGATGGTCAGTGCTGCGTTAAAGAACGTGCCGTCTTTGCGCCGATTGACCAACTCGCCCTGCCAGATACCGCCGCGGGTGATGGTGTGCCACATCTTCTGGTATAACGAGATCGGCGTGTGGTCGCTTTGCCATAGGCGCGGATTCTGGCCGATGACTTCGGCCGGACTGAAGCCAGTCAAACGTTCGACGGCAGGATTGATATATTCGATCGTGCCTTTGATGTCGGTCAGCATGATGCCTTCACCGGCCGCCTCAAGAATGACGACGGTGCGTTTGCGCTCGCGTTCCAATTCCGCCGTGCGCTCGATCACACGCTCTTCCAGTTCGTCGGCGTGACGGCGTACTGCGTCGTGCAGCTGTGCGTTTTCGATGGCGATGGCGGCTTGATTGGCAAAGGCGGCTACGGTTTCGCCCATGGCCTCATCGTAAGTATTGGCCGTAAAACTATCGACGTTCAGAATGCCCAACAAGTGGCCTTTTACGCGCAGCGCCGCGCCAATCCACGATCGAATCGGCTCACTGCCCGGGAGCGTATACCAGCGCGGATCCTGTTCCGTGTTGGAAATCACCATGACGCGTTGATGTGGTTGCCCCCAGCGCTCTTCGATGGATGGCACGAGCGATTTGCGAATGATTTCATCGGCCCGGCGGACGTCTCTAAAACCGCGCCCGGCCGCGAAGAGAACCTGATTGTCGTCAATCAGTTGAATCGACACGCTGTCATAGCGCACTGCGCGTGCTAATAGATCAAAGAGGTAGTCAAAGACTTCATTCAAACTCATTTCGGCGGTGAGCAGTGCGCCGACCGCTTGCAGCGTTTGGGCCAGGCGCAGCTGCTTGCGCTCGGCTTCAAACAGCCGCGCATTTTCAAACGCGATGGCGGCTTGCTGGGCCATGCTGCTGCACAACGAGATTTCACCGGCGGTGAATTCGCGGCGACGGCGGCTTTCCCACAATTCGGCGTAGCCAAACAAAGTGCCGTGCGCCGTCAGGGGTACGGTCAAGATGGATTGCGCCCCGTACTCACGCATGTGCTGGAGTCTGAACTCGGGTTGAATGGGATCATCTACATGCGCCACCATCGGTTGCATATTCGACAGCCATTCTGACGTCAGCCCCAAGTCCTCGGCCAACAAATAAGCATGGCCCAGGTCAGATACTAACTCCTTCGGTTGGGCTTGTGGCCCGTAATATTCAGCCAGCACGGTGGCCAGGCCGGTGGACGCCTTCCAGTCGCAAATGTAGGTGCTGGTCACGTCAATTACGCGTCCCATTTGTTCGGCCAGCCGCTGTAACATCGTAGGGAGATCGAGCGTGGACGAAATAGCGTGGCTGGCTTCCAGCAGGGCGGCTTGTTCCACGGTGCGGCGCTGCGCGGCTTCATACAGCTGCGCGTTTTCAACGGCGATGGCGGCCTGGTCGGCCAGAGCGAGCAAGCGCTCGGCGTGTTCCTGCGTGTAGAAATCGGGCGTCATGCTGTCCACGGCCAGCACACCCAGCATACGTCCCTTGGCGCGAATCGGCACGCTGATGTTCGATCGAATCCAACGTGACGCTGGAATATCCACCCACTCTGGATCGTTGCGCGTATTGCTAACGACCACCGGCTCGCCAGTCTCTACAAGGCGACGCAAATTGCTTACTTGATTGATCGGTAGTAGAACGTTCTGAATGGCCTCAGTGTGGCCGGGAGCCGAATAACCGCTCCATCGGACGACCCGCCCGATGTGATTTTCGATGACGATGATGCTGGCTGCGTCATTGAGTACCAACCGCCCGACATTGGCCAATATGCGATCGAGCACCTCTTCTTGATGAAGCGTGCTGTTTAGCGCCGCCGCGGAATCGCGCAAGGCTTCAGCTAATTCACGTTGGCGGCGTTCGGCTTCGACCAGCTGCATGTTTTCGATGGCGATGGCGGCCTGGGCCGCAAAGGTGGTGAGCAGGGCCAGCTCGTCCTCGGTAAATTGGCGGATCACGCCGATCGATTTGACGTTAATCAAGCCGATCAGCCGCTCGTCGCGCCACATCCCGGCGCCTGCTATGGTCCGCAGCCGGCACTGGATATACAACTCAGCATCGGGCAGTTCCGGAAAGGCTTGAATGTCTGGCACGATAATTAAGCGATCAGGCCGGCTGTTAAAGACGTCGAAGGTGGCGCGCGGCATGGGCGTCACACATTGGCCGAAGAAAGCCGGCAGTCCGTAGCCGCTGGCATAGATCAGGGCCTGGGCGACCTCGTCATAGAGATAGATGCTGGCGGCGGGCGCCGTGAGCGCCTGGGCGACTTCGGTGCAGGTCAATTGCAAAACGGCGGCAAGTTCTACCTGGGCGTTCAGACGCGAAGCCAGTTGAGCCAGCGCTTCAGCGCGGGTGCGCTGCTTGTGCTCGGCTTCAAACAGGCGCGCGTTTTGAATGGCCACGGCTGCGGTGCTGGCGATGAACGACAGCAGTTCGGCGTCTTCTTGCGTGAAATGGTGGTAGACCGTGCTTTGCACTTGCACCACGCCGATGACCTCGCCCTTCGCTAACAGCGGCACATAGATGGCCGAGAGTGGTTCTTTGCCGATCACCCAATTGGTCTTGGCCCGCTTTAGCCGCGTGGGTAGATCGTTGACGATGATGGCCTGGCGCTGGTGAATGCTTTCGCTCTGCACGCCATAGCCAGGGGGTTCCAGCGGAATGGGCGGAAACTGCGAAACATCGAGCGGCTGGCCTTCTTCCCAGCCGTAGACGCAGGTCATCAACTGCTTCACCGGATCGAACTGTGAAATGATCAGAGCCAACAAGTCGGACTGAATTTGCACGATGGCGGCGGCCAGCTGCGCATAGATCTGGGGCAGGTCTAACAGCTCGGCTAAGGTACGTCCAATCGTGTTGAGGGTGGCCAGCTGATCGGCGCGGCGCTGGGCCTGATCATGGGCGGCCGCGCGCTGCAAAGCCCCGGCGGCAATATCGCCCAGGGTCGTCATGAGATGGACATCGTCTTCCGTGAACGGCTTAGTGCGGCCAACGGCAAAGATGCCCAGCGCGATGTTCTCGGCAGACAAGGGAACGGCGATCATGGCGCGCAGACCCAGCAGCTGTCCTGTGCGGATGACTTGCGGATCGGTCGGTAAATCATTGCGGGCATACGCGCTGCCGCTGCGCTGAATCTGGGCGGCCATGCCCTGTGACAATGGCAAAAACGCGCCAATGAATTTGGTCCAGGGGCCGCGTGCGGCGTGCAACACGACGTCAGTGCCAGGCGGGTTGTTCAAGCCAATCGCCGACGACTCAATTTCTAGCCAGTGATCGGCTTGATCCAGTACCAGCGGCAGGATCTCGCGTTGCGTGACCGCGGTTCGCAACGTCGAGGCGAGACTGGCCATGGCGGCGCGTTCGCGGTCACGCTGCTTGGCTGCGGTAATATCGCGCACGGTGGTCAGGATACGATCGGCTTCGATCTTGCAGGCATTAATGGCGACGCTAATGATTTGTCCGTCTTTGCGTTGTAGGCGGCGCTCTGTGGCAACGACCTGCCCAATGATGAGGTCCTCCAACTGCACAGGCTGTGCGGCTAAATCTTCGGGCGGGATGACATCGACCACCTGCAGTTGCAAGATTTCTTCGCGGGCATAGCCGAGCAGGGCACAGGCGGCTGGATTGACCTCCAGATAGTGACCGTGCTGATCGTACACAAAGATACCATCGACAATTTGATCCACCAGTTCACGATAGCGTGATTCACTGCTCTGTCGCTGCGCGGTGGCGCGCCGGGTCAACCAGTAAATCAAAACAACGGTGGCGATGATGATGCCAACAACGTAGAGCCAGTGCGCCACTAGCCGGCCTGCTGGTGTGTCAAACGATTCAACCACAGCCAAGGTCGACAGCACGACGGCCAGATACAGGCCAGGCGCTAACCAGGCGGTGCGATCGTGACTGATTGCCTTAAGGGTGTGAAGCCAGCGCGACATAGACAACCTGCCTGAATCGATCTGGCGGCGACGAAGAAGCTAGCCCGAAGTCGGTGGCGGACCGGCGCCGCTCACGTGCGATCTGAGCAGATCGATCGCTAAGATGCAGTTATTATACTTCACCTCAACGGCGAATTGCGCGGGGTGTGGCTGAAACACCACAGGCCGGGCGAGGTCGTCCGGCCTGTGAGGTAAACGCTGCGAAGCAGTTAGTTGACGGAGAACACTGGAGCGTGTTGCGCTAGCCGCTGTTTGATGGCCACCGACAGTCGGCGGATGCCTTCTACGATCTGCTCTTCAGTGGCGTTGCTGAAATTCAGACGCATGGTATTGTGCCCGCCGCCGGTGGGATGAAACGAATGCCCAGGCACGAACGCCACCTTCTGCTGAATGGCGTCTTTCAGCAAGTCGACGGTGTTGATGGATTCCGGGGTGGTGACCCACAGGAACAGGCCGCCCTGCGGACGAGTCCACGATACTCCGGCTGGGAAGCTCTCTTCCATGGTCTTCAGCATCAAATCACGGCGGCCGCGATACACCTCGCGGATGCGGCGCACATGCTGATCGAGGAAGCCGCCGTGCGCCACTTCGTAGGCCACCATTTGATCGAACGTGCTGGTTTGCAGATCGGTGCCCTGCTTCATCTGCACGATCTTGGAGACGACATCCTTGGGCGCGACGATCCAGCCGAGGCGCAAACCCGGCGCTAAGGTCTTGCTGAACGTGCTGGTGTAGATCACATTACCCGTGTAACCGCCAGCGCCGGTGCAGCCTTCGTATTCGGAGTCCAGCACCACCAGCGGCTTCAGATGCTCGCCTTCAAAGCGCAGCTGACCATATGGATCATCTTCCACGATGGGGATGCCGTATTCTTCGGCCAGCGCGATTAAGTCGTAACGCCGCGTCAGTGACAGGGTCACGCCCGCCGGGTTCTGGAAGTTGGGCAGGATGTACATGAACTTGGGTCCGGTGCGCAGCGCGGCTTCCAACTGGGCGACCTGCAAGCCGTCGTCGTCAATGGGCACGGTGACATACTGAGCCTGATAGGCTGTGAAGGCTTGCAACGCCCCCAGATAAGACGGCGTCTCGGTCAGGATCGTGTCGCCGGCATTGATCAGCATCTTGCCGATCAAGTCCAGCGCTTGCTGCGAGCCGGACGTGATGACAATGTTATCCAGTTCGACCTTGATGCCGTAGCGCGCCATATGCCGCACCAACATCTCGCGCAGCGGCGCGTACCCTTCGGTGGTGCTGTATTGCAGCGCTTGCGCTCCGGCTTCGCTCAAGACCACATCGCACGCGGCTTTCATTTCTTCGATGGGGAACAACTCGGGGGCGGGCAATCCGCCCGCAAAGGAGATCAGATCAGGCTGCTGCGTCAACTTGAGCAACTCGCGGATGGCCGAACTGCCCATGTTGTGGGTGCGGAGGGCGTAACGCTGAGCCCATGGTGTCGTCATTCTCGATTTTTCCTCCTGGGTAGGTGATAGAGATCAAAAGACACGATCGGGATGTGGGATTATATGATCGTGTCTTTGGGGTTCTTTGTCCACTCGAAGATGCCGATGCTTTTCCGGCGCGATTATTAGGCGGGGAGTAGAACGGCTGGCTGGGCCAGTTCAATCCCCTTGCGTAAGGCCAGTTTATTGGCCTCCAACAAGTCGCGGCGGCGCGCCGGAATGTGATTGTCCAGCGCCTGCTCCACGGCGGCCAGCGGCAGCACCGGCACCCGCGCCAGCATCGCGCCGAGCATCACCATGTTAAGCAGCTTGGCGTGGCCCAACGCGGCGGCGGCCTCACTGCCCGCAATCGGAATCGCATGGATGTTGCGCCGCGTGAATTGATGCACGACCAGCGACGAGTTATAAAACAGGTAACCATTAGTTGCCAGCTGCGGCTCGTACTTTTCGGCCGATGGGTTGTTCAGCGCGATCACGGTGGAAGGATTGCGCACCAGCGGCGAACCGATTTCTTCGTCGGATACGATGACGGTGCAGTGCGCCGTGCCGCCGCGCATCTCCGGCCCATAAGACGGAATCCAAGTGACGAAGCGGCCGGCGTCCATGGCGGCGTAAGCCAGCAGTTGCCCGGCGAACAAGGCGCCTTGTCCGCCAAAGCCGCTGAAGATAACATCGTAAGGCATATCTGACTCCTGACGAGTAACGAGTAATGAGTAACGAGTCGATCGTGTTCGACTCGTTACTCATTACTCGTTAGTGCTTCACATTCTTGAAATCACCGAGTGGATACGCCGGCACCATCTGCGTCTCGATCCACTTCAACGCTTGCGCGGGCGGCATGTCCCAGTTGGTGGGGCAGCTGGACAGCAGCTCGACCAGTGAGAAGCCAAAGCCATTGATTTGATTTTCAAAGGCCAGTTTGATGGCTTTCTTCGCTTTGCGAATCTCGGCGGGATTGTGCAGGCTGCGCCGGGCCAGATAAGTGGCGCCATCCATTTGGGCTAAGAGCTCACAAATGTGGATGGGGAAGCCGGTGCTTTCCACATCGCGTCCGTTGGGCGAAGACGTGGTCTTCATGCCGGGCAGCGTGGTCGGCGCCATCTGTCCGCCGGTCATGCCATAGATCGCGTTGTTGATGAAGATCACCGTGATATTCTCGCCGCGCAGCGCGGCGTGCATGATCTCGGCCAACCCGATCGAGGCCAGATCCCCATCGCCTTGATAGGCGAAGACAATCCGATCGGGCAGCACGCGCTTCACACCGGTAGCCATCGCGGGAGCACGGCCATGCGCGGCTTCGACAAAGTCGACTTCAAAGTAGTTATAGCAAAACACGGAACAACCCACCGGCGCCACGCCAATGGTGTTTTCACGAATGCCCAGCTCGTCGATCACTTCAGCGATCAAACGATGCGCCACACCATGCGTGCAGCCCGGACAGTAGTGGGTGTGTACGTCACTTAAAGATTCAGGTCGTTGGTAGACCAGTTGTTCGATTGGTGCAGTAGTCATATGGATATTGCTCCCTTGTCCCAAGTGGCGCAGTTGGCCTCTGGCTTAAGCCGTCGCTAGTGGCGCTGCCCCCAGCTGAGCGCGCAGTGTGGCCTGATCGAGTTTCGCGATCGCCGCGAAGACTTCATCGGGCAGGGGCACCACGCCGCCGGTACGTCCGTAGAAGTCCACCGGGCATTGCCCCGCCACGGCGATCTTCACATCGTCCAACATCTGGCCCATGTTCATCTCGACGACGAGGAACCCGCGCGCTTCATCGGCGAGTTGCGAGAGGCGTTCTTCGGGGAACGGCCACAGCGTAATCGGCCGCAGCAGTCCGACCGGTATGCCCTGCGAACGCGCCAGCTTGACCGCCGTCTGCGCCACGCGGCCCGCGGTGCCAAATCCCACGACGATGAGTTCCGCGCCTTCGAGCATGTACTCTTTGTAGCGCACTTCGTTAGCGGCGATGATCTTCAGCTTGGCTTGCAGCTGGCGATTGAACGTTTCGAGCTCTTCCGGCTGCAAATGGATCGACGAGATGACGTTCTTCTTACGACCCTTCGCTCCGGCTACGGCCCAGGCGGGCGGCTCTTTGCGCAGTTCATGCATGGGTGGCAGTTCGGCCGGCTCCATCAGCTGGCCGATGTTACCATCGAGCAGCACGGTGGCGATGGTGCGATACTTGTCGGCGAGATCAAACGCCAGCATGGTGAGATCGATCGCTTCCTGCACCGTCGCGGGCGCGAGGACGATCTGTTTGTAATCGCCGTGACCGGCGCTCTTCACCATCTGAAAATAATCGGACTGGCTGGGCGCGATATTGCCCAAGCCCGGCCCCCCGCGCATCACATCGACGATGACGGCGGGTACTTCTGATCCGGCGATGTAGCTCAAGCCTTCTTGCATCAAACTGATGCCGGGGCTGGACGAGGACGTCATGACGCGTTTACCGGTGGAGGCCGCGCCGTACACCATGTTGATGGCGGCCACTTCACTCTCGGCCTGTACGAAGGCGCGGCCCAGTTCCGGCATGCGCTTCGCCATGTGTTCCAGCAATTCGGTCTGCGGAGTAATGGGGTAGCCGAAGTAGGCTTCCAGCCCGGCACGCACGGCGGCTTCGGCAATGGCGACATTGCCCTTCAACAATTCCTTAGCCATGGTTCCCCCTAAGCGACAGCGGCGGCCACTGCTGCAACGGATGTTTGCCCGGCGATGGGTTCTCGCCCGGCGATGGGTTCTCGCCCCATGACGGTGCGATACACGGTGATGACGGCATCCGGGCAGATGACGGCGCACACGGCGCAGCCGGTGCACTCGCCTTGCGGGTCGACGAGCTGCGCGGGGCGATAGCCTTTGGCGTTGAACCACTCTGCGATGCGGATGACGTCCTGCGGGCAGACGGTGGTACACAGCTCGCACCCTTTGCAATAGTCTGTTTCAATCTCGATACGGCCTTTTGCAGCCATAGTGCCTCCTGGGTTGGGTTTGGGCATCTTTAGCATAAAGCTGTTGTTAGCAGCTGACGAGTGCAGGTTGTCATATCTGGCGCATGAGGTTTCACAATCTCGATGGTCAAATGTCATCTTCTAAATATGGCCGGGTTGAATTTAGACTGATCCAGGTTGTCATATCAAGCCTCGGCACGACCACTCGCCCGACAGCGTGGGTATAACGCAGAACTGTAAGGCGTGCCGCCAAGCGCAGGATGTACCATCCTGCGCGAGCGCCTGAAAAGTCACCAACACTTTTGCGTTATACTCCGACAGCGTTTACCGATTGACCCTCGTCACAGGCTATGCTACACTGCCAACGTTAGCCCTTAATTTCACCTGAGTCCAATCTGAAAGCGGAGGTGGACCTATGCCCCAAGAAACTGTCGGCTTCGTGAATCTGGAATGGACGTGCAAGCGCTGCGGCTCCAAGAATCCTGGCACAACCAAGATTTGTTCCAGCTGTGGCAATGTGATGAGCTCAACTGATAAATTCGAACTGCCCGTGCAGCAAGAGTTGATCAAGGACGAAGCCGTCATCGCCAAAGCCGAACGCGGCCCCGATGTGACCTGCAAGTATTGCGGGGCGCGCAATGCGGCGGATGCGAAGAATTGCTCGCAATGCAGCGCCGATCTGACAGAGGCTGCGGCGCGCAAGTCGGGCGAAGTGCTGGGCGCTTTTTCGGACGAGAAGAAGCCCGATGTGAAGTGCCCCTATTGCGGCGAGTTGAATCCGGCTACGGCGTTGAAGTGCAGCAAGTGCGCGGCTAGCCTGGCTCAACGCCCGATCGATCAACCTAAACCCGCCCGGCCGGCAGCGCTCACCCAGGGTAATCGCATCGGATTGTTTGTCGTCGCAGGCGTGTTCATTGTGGCGGCCCTCGTGTGCGGGTTGCTGCTCTTTCGCACCAGCGACACTTCGGCGGCGGTACGGGGCGTGCAGTGGCAACGCGTGATCAAGATCATGGAACAACGCCCGGTACAGCATCAAACGTGGCGCGATCAGATTCCGGCGAATGTGCCCGTCGGCGCGTGCGAATTGAAGGTGCGCAGCACGCAAGATCAACCTGCGCCCAATGCCGAGAAAATCTGTGGCACACCGTACACCGTCGATACCGGTTCAGGTGTGGGCAAAGTGGTACAGGACTGTCAATATCAAGTGAAGGATGATTGGTGCGCTTACACGCAGCAGGAATGGACCGTGGTGGATTCAGTCGTCGCCAAGGGCGCGGATGCGAACCCGGCATGGCCCACGGTGAATTTGCGGACCGATCAACGCGAGGGCGATCGCTCAGAAGCCTATGTGGTGTTCTTCACTTCGGATGGCAAAGAGTATCAGATGACGGTGGCAAATGCCAGCGATTTGTCGAAGTACGTGGTGGGCAGTCGCTGGAAACTGAAGGTCAACGCGTTAGGCGGGGTGGTGTCGGCTGAAGCAGCCCAGTAGCGAAAAAGGAAGACCGAGGCGCTTGAAGCACTTCGGTCTTCCTTTTTCGGATCGAACAGTGCGATCGTCTAGCTTTCGGTGGATTCGTTCAGAGCGTCGACCAGGCCGGCGCTATGTGAGAGGTTGTCGCGTAACACCGAGCGGAGCAAATCCAACGCCTGAATGGGGCGGTCGTCGATGAGCCGGTACTCGATCGTCGCTCCGTAGCGGGTGCTGCTGACCATGCCTCGCTCACGCAGCACTTTCAGATGGCGCGAGACGGTAGGTTGGCTAACATTCAGTGTCGTAGCCAATTCACCCACGTTTTGCGGGCCCTCGGCCAATCGATAGAGCAAGAGGATGCGCGTGGGATCGGCCAGCGCCTGGCAGATCTGCGCGTGGAACAATTGAATTTCGGATTCTTGTGGTTGCTGCATAGGGGTTACCTCTCGTGCGTTTTTTCGCCTGCGCCAGTGAGCGGGAAATATTTGGATATGAATATGCTCAATTGAACGATAGCGTATTATACCAGTCCTAGACAGTGCGGCTTGTCACGCGAATAATGTTACAGGTGTCATGGGAGGTTGTTTTAGCGCTTCAACGCCTGCTTGATGCGCTCCCAATAGCGACGGACGAGGCCGACGTGTTCCAGGGGAATGTCGTGGCGGGAATAGCGCGCTTCGATGAATTTGTTGGTGATGCCGTCGACGTCTTGATCGACTTCGGGTAGTTGACTCTCCAGCGCGCGGGCGTATTCATACGGTGTCTGTGTCGGCTGGCGCGGATGGCCCTTCTCGCCGCTGCGACGGAGCATGGCTAAGTAGTAGAACTGCACCTGCTGACGCGGCGAAAGTCTGCGCGGATTGAGCCAGCGACGGGGCGCGGAGGCCGATCGGGGTGGCGCTGCCCCCCGCGCTTTTCTCCGCGCTTCGCGCAAATCCTCGAACTGCTGAGACAATCCACCCAACCACGTTCGCAATCTGTGCCACAGCCGCGCCAGCAAAGCCATGCCGGGTATGCGCTTCAACGCGTCGACCATTTCCGGATGACGGCGCAGGTATTGCACCAACACGTAACCGACGATGGCAAAGAACACGGCCCAGAAGATTAACGATTGCACGAATTCAGACAGCGAGGGCGGCGGCGTATTGGGCGTGACGAGCGACGTTGGCGGTTTGGGCAGCGTGCTGGTCAGCGGCTTGCCTTCCATGGTGGGGAAAAACAGGCTCAAGAAAGAGATGATCAAGAAAGCGATGAAATAGATGATCGCTTGAACGATCTGGATCAGGCCCGTCAGCAAATAGCTCAGCGTTCCTAACAGGCCGAGCGAATACTGAGTGGGCAGCACGATCGCAACGATCACGGCGGCGACCAACATGAGCAGCGTGTACGTGATCCAACGTCCCCCGACGTTACCCGCCAGGGGGATGCGTTCCCACACCCAACCGGCGCGCAGCAACGAGAGCCGCAGGCGTCCCAGCAGCAACAATCCCAGCAAAAAATAAACGATGACGTGCCATAGGCCGGATTGAGCAGCCAGGTCGGTTTGATTGTTGGTGCGCAGATAAATGCGGATGAACGCGGCGAAGAAGGTCAGCACTCCCCCGATCATGAGTATCAAACTGATCAGGCTTTGCCGCGAATTGGCCTGCGTTTCCGCCACGTCTTTGATCATCTCACGATCGAGGGTGGGATCGATCGTCTCGAGGTTGAGCAGATTTTCCGTGATCAGCCAGCTCGTCAACCAAAACACGCCCATGATCACCGTCAGCGCCAGCAGTTCGCTGTCGACATAGCCGGAGAACGCATTAACGGGTTGCTCGGGCTGCGGGCCGCGCAGCAGGCCCAGCAGCGAACGGATCATCAGGAACAGCGCCAGCGCTTCGGCGGCGCGCAGCGCATACCAGGGCACCGGTGGTTTGCCATAGTGCACATAGCGGGTCATGATCGCGGATTCCAGCGCGATGAAGAAGACCAGTACCGGAACGAAAGAGGCGTTCCAGCGCGGCGCCACTTGCTGCGCCAGTTGCACGATGCCGATCGCCGCGCACGTCAACATGCCGCTGACGATCAGATAATTCGTCAGGGTGGTCAGCAGGCCATCGCGGTTCGCTTGAGATTGGGTCGTGGTCATCTCAGCGGTCTTCTCAGGGATGAGGTTTATCCTCTCCACACATCCAAATCGCGTTCACGCATAAAGTGCTGCACAGGAATGCCAAAGTGTTTGGCGCGCTGTTGCATCTCGGCGAGATTGGGCACCGTGCCGCACAAGATCAACACGATATTCAAGCCTGCGCGCCGCGCGCGAAAGATCTCCTCGAACAACGCCTCGTCGATCGCCCCCGTAATCAAAATCACGGTGGTGCCCCACGGCAGGCGTGACGCTTCTTGTTGAATGTTCTGCACGAAGGGCGTTAGCGGAGCCGATCGGACCCGGGCCAGTACATCGAGGAGGCGCGTCAAATGGGCGCGACCTTTGCGCGGCGGCAACGCCTGCGTTTTTCCTTCCGCCCCGATCGGATCCACGCCGTTCACGTATAACCCCACGGATTGGCGCTTGCCGACAATCCAGTTGGCGAGCGAAGCCGCAATCACGATCGCCAACTCGGTCGCGTCGAGGCGCGTGCGCTGCAGGTATTCGTCGGCGTTGAGATTGAGGAAGATGGCGGTCTCCAGCGCGATCGACGGTTCGAACTGCTTCACCTGCAAGCGGCCCGTCGTCGCCGTCGCTTTCCAATCGACGCGGCGCAGCGAATCGCCCGTCGTGTAATCGCGTTTGCCGCGCACGCGGCTGGGATCTTCGAAGATGGGTTGGGTATAGCGCAGCGTACCCAGCGGCGAACGCGAGGGGAGTTTCACCTCCGCGAAGGGAATGATCTTGGGATAGACGATCAAATGATCGACGCCGCCTTCGGTGTTCAGTTCTTCGGTCATGCCGATCAGATCGCCCGAACGGAGATGCAGCGGCCCGATCGAGTAGTAACCACGCCGATCGGCGTGCAGGAGATACTCAAACCGGCGGCGCGCATACGGCCCGATGGTCGTGACGCTGCGATAGGTGCTGGGCACGATCAATTCCAGCGGCAGATTTTCGGTCAGTTGCAGCCACGGCACCGGCAGCCAGCGCGTGTTGACCAGTTCCAGTTGCACGGGCACTTTTTCGTAGAGGAAGGCGCGTGGTTGAAACGTGCGCTGGTATTCCACAGCGCGCAAGGCGCGGCGGCTCCACCAACGGCTTAGCGCGTACACGCCTACCAGGAAATACGCCAGCGTAAGGACACTATCTTCACGCAGGAAGATGGCAAAGAAGGCGAGGATAATGAGGAAGAGGAAAAAATTGTTGCCCATGAAAAGTGACGAGTGAAAAGTGACGAGTGAAAAGCCATTCACTCGTCACTTTTCACTCGTCACGCTTCTAAACTGAGTGGTGTGCGTTCCAGAATATCGCTGACGATCTTGACAGCCGTCTGTCCGCGCAGTTCGGCTTCCGGCTTGACGATGAGCCGGTGTGCCAGAGCATAGGGTAATAAATATTTGACGTCGTCAGGAATCACATGATCGCGTCCGCGGCAGGCGGCCAGAGCCTGCGCCGTTTTGAAGAGGGCCAGTGAAGCGCGTGGACTCGCGCCGAGCGCAACATCGCCGTGCGCGCGTGTCGCCGTGACCAGTGCCACGATGTAATCTTGCAGCGACTCGTCGACATGGATTTCCCACACTTGTTTTTGAAAGTCCAGCAGCTGCGCCTCGTCGGTGATCTGCTGCAACTTGGTGACGGGATGCTCGCGTTGGAGGTGTGGCAGCAATTGCTTTTCTTGCGCGGTAGTCGGATAACCCAGCGCAACGCGCATCAGGAATCGGTCGAGTTGTGCTTCGGGCAGCGGGAAGGTGCCTTCATACTCGATCGGGTTTTGCGTGGCTAAGACCATGAAGGGGCGCGGCAGCAATCGGGTAACGCCATCGACCGTAACCTGCTGCTCCTGCATCGCTTCCAGCAGGGCCGATTGCGTGCGCGGCGTGGCGCGATTGATCTCGTCGGCCAGCAGCACGTTGACGAAGATCGGGCCGGGACGAAATTCGAACTGGCCGTTCTGTTGATTGAACACCGAGACGCCCGTCACGTCGTTGGGCAAAAGATCGGGCGTACACTGCAAGCGCTTGAATTGTCCGCCCAGGCTCACGGCGATCGAGCGGGCCAGCATCGTCTTGCCCACACCGGGCACATCTTCGATCAATACGTGACCTTCACACAACAACGCGACCATCAGCAGCTCGATCGATTCGCGCTTGCCGATGATGACGTGTTCGACGTTATCGATGACGCGGGTGGCGAAGTCTTGGATGGGGGGCATGTGCACCGCCTGGTGACGAGGTTGTTGAAAGTATAGCACGAATAGGAGGACACGGATTACACGGATAACACCGACTTCATGCCAGCGCAGATGTATTTGAACAATTATCATTACAACCGCAATACGCGGCCTCAACTGTATTAGTTGGGTTTAGTGCAATCCCCCAAAGACATGACACCTTTGGAACGGGCTAACTTTGGAACATTCTGGCAAATCGTCCGCGAGGAAGAATATCGGGGATTAGAGTTTGAATTGCCGGATAGCGATATTCAACGGCGCTTAGATGATTTGCGCCAGCGACAGCCTGCTAAAGGCATCTATGGCGGAAACGGCTGGGCCAATTATGCCGCAGCTTATTTTAACGATTGTCGACACTTTGCCGAAGGTATCCAGTATGTTTTGAAACCCGGCGGCCGGGCCTTTGTCGTCATTGGCAATAGCATTCTGCAGGGGCTGGTGATCCCGACCGATCGCTATTTTGGACAGATTGCCGCCTCACTTGGCCTTGAAGTCGTTCGGATCGATATACCACGCGCGACCCGCGTCGGCAACAGCATCATCCAGTCGGACGTCCGCGTTACGAAAGCGAAAGATGCTGATCAACTCTACGAAGCCATTGTCGAATTGAGGAAGCCGTAACCTGTAAGTGTTTCTCGCTGAAGCCGGAAAAACCATTTTGTTCTTGTGTGGTTACTTCGACAGCGGTTACTTGGGTTACGAAGCAGCCGAAGGCATCGATTGGGTCTGGGAACACCGCATGGCCGATCTGGCGGAGTTTGGGTTATAAACATGGCCCTCCGTCCTGTGCTGGAAGCAAAACGCCTTACCCTGCAAAGCCAGTTGGATTCGACCAAGACTCTGGCCGAGCGCAACAAATTGGGGCAATTCCCAACGCCGACCCTGTTAGCCACGGAGATGCTTGAGTATGCCCGTGCCTTGCTGCCGCCCACGGCTCGCATTCGATTTCTCGATCCGGCCTTTGGCACCGGCTCGTTCTATTCCGCCCTGCTCAAGTGTTTTGCGGCGCGGCGGATTGCGGCTGCCGTGGGCTATGAAATTGATCCGCATTACGCGCAGGCCACCATTGACCTGTGGCGAGGTCAAGCGCTCGATCTGCGCCTGATGGATTTCACACACGCGACCGCGCCCGCGTCCAACGCCGACAAATTCAACCTACTGATCTGCAATCCGCCTTACGTTCGACATCATCACCTCACTCAAGTAGCCAAGGCGCATTTGCTGCAAGCGGTTCAGCGCGCGACCGGGCTCAAGCTCAACGGCCTGACCGGGTAACTACTCAGCCGTAGCGATGCCCGCGGCTCGTCATGCCCGAATGCTTTTGTCGGGCATCCAGTGTGACTATCGGCTACTTACGCAGCTAGGCGGCTGGATTCCCGCCACGTCGTACCCGGCACATTGTGCCGGCGACGCGCCAGGCGAAAGCGCGCGGGAATGACGCGCAACAAGGCTTTAAGAAACACTCTCTCAGACATCGTGTCTTGAGGGAGGGTCGTTTTGAATCCTACACATGCTCACTACGAAACGGCAAGCCGTTCTGCGTTATCTGATCAACAACGGCAAACAGACTCGTTTCGGAACGATGATGACCGTCGTCGTCGCGGTCTGCGTGTTGATGGAGTTAGCCGCGGTGACGGTAGCAGTGAATCGGAACGCTGCGCTGAACGCATAGGTATGCGTCACCACTTGACCAGGCATCGTTGGCGATCTATCGCCGAAGTTCCAAGTGTAGGTCACCAGGTCGCGCGCAGGCTGCTCTCGCCGTTCGTCAGCGAGACCGGGCGCGGCGCATGTTTGACCCGCGCCTGCATTCTCGCTATACTTGCCACAATCTGCCGTGAGTGAGTGTGTCAAGCCTATCAAAACTGTCTGACCAGCAGACGGCGAACATCGAAGCGCTGCGCGCGTGGTACACCTCGGCAGCGGCCCTCAGCAAGCGCGCCATCAAGGATGCCGACCCGAAGAATCATCAGCAGTTGTTGGAGTTGCTGGAACTATAAGCGAAGTTGATCGTAGCGAGAGGGCCTCTCTTATGAGAGGTTCGGGAGCCTCTCGCCTGAAGCAAGTAGCACCCGGCGACATCGGCGGGGCAATGAGTGTATGCGACCCGGAGGCAACAATGTACCAACGCGGCATGAAATGGGAAACCTACCTAGAATTCGAAGGTTTCAAAGACGACTTTATCGATGGCCTGGAGCGACAAACGAGCAAGACAACTATTGCTCAAGCCGAAACCACCGACATACTTAGTGGCGGTCTTGGCGAGATGATTGTCGATCAGCGGAAAATGAACGCCTTCCTGCAGGGTGGCTTTGGCGAGATAATTGCAGGTCAGCAGGAAATGAACGCCGTCATGCAAAGCGGCTTTGCGGCCGTTTCCTATGGGTTGGAATCGGTATCCAACGGCATTGAGTCCTTGCGCGCCGATTTTGACTGGGCCATGGGGGCGGTGCTGTGGAAGATGGAATTGCAGCACGCTACACTGCGTAATATCCTGACTACCCTGCAAGCTCCACTCGACACGCAAGCCAAAGAACTGCGCCGCCGGGCAGAAGATGCTTACGTCCAAGGTTGGTACGACGAGGCGTTGACCGACTTGCTCGAATCCGAGCAAAAGAACTATCAAGACTTTGCCGTCCACCAGACCATCGGCAACATCTATTTGTACCATCGGCAGCCGGCCGATTTGGATAAAGCGCGGGCGTATTATCTAAAAGCCGGCAAGTATGCCACACCCCGTTCTGCCTCTCACGCCGCGCAATCTTTTATGCACGCGGCTTTTGTCTGCTACCTGCAACGGGACGATAAAGCCGCTATTGAACACGCCCGCCGGGCGATGGAACTTGCCCCGCAACTGTTGGAAGCCTTTTACAACCACGCCAAATTTGCCGCCGCCGCCGGGCAAGCGGCTGTGGCTATTCCCAGTCTGGAGCGAACCATTCGCACCGACCGGAATTATGCCGTCAAAGCCCGCGCCGACGCCGACTTTGGGAATATCGAAGCGGCGGTGACGGACCTGATGGAGCGGTTACGATCCGAAGCGCGACAGCAGGCTCAAACGCAATGGCAAGCGCTGCAAACTGAGATAAACCGTTGCGTTATCGCGCCCGAGGAGCGCGCGCAAATCGAACATGCACAAGCCGGGGTTGTGGCTTTGATGAAACAAGATACCTACTTTGGCTACCTCGATGCGCCGACCAAGATTCCGGCCTGTCGCAAGGTTTTCGAGAGTTTGCGCTTGCCGGAACGAGACCGGTTGCGCGACCAGGTGACTGGCGCACTGGCGCGGCTGCGGGCGGCGCTGGCAGAATATGTCGTGCCCGATCTTGTTCAAACGCGACTGAACAGCGAATTGGCAGAGGTCGAGCGGCTGTTGACCCAGCTGACTTTTGCCAGTGCAAGCGCGGCGCGAGATAAAATGGACGCCTGTATAAAGCAAGGGAAAGCAATGATGGCAGGCGGGGTGGAGCGAACCGTCTTGAAGGGGCATACCGGCGTTGTGTACGCCATCGCCTTCAGCCCGGACGGGGCAACGCTGGCTTCTGGCTCAGATGACCACACCGTGCGGCTGTGGGATGTGGCGGCGGGCCGTGAGCGGGCCGTGCTGACGGGGCATACGCACCCCATACAAGCCGTTGCCTTTAGCCCGGACGGGACGACGCTGGCTTCTGGATCGGCGGACCACACCGTGCGGCTGTGGGATGTGGCCAGGGGCCGCGAGCTGGCTATGCTAACAGGGCATACCTCTAGTGTAACCGCCGTTGCCTTTAGCCCGGACGGGGTGACGCTGGCTTCTGGCTCATATGACAATACAGTGCGGCTGTGGAATGTGGCAACGGGCCGCGAGCAGGGCGTGCTGACAGGGCATACCGACACTGTGCATGCCATCGCCTTCAGCCCGGACGGGGCTATGCTGGCTTCTGGCTCAGACGACTATACCGTGCGGCTATGGGATGTGGCGACGGGCCGCGAGCGGACCGTGCTGACGGGGCGTATCGAGCGTGTGAACGCCGTCGCCTTTAGCCCCGACGGGGCGAGGCTGGCTTCTGGCTCATGGAAGACAGTGCGGCTGTGGGATGTGGCGACGGGCGGCGAGTGGGCCATGCTGAAGCATACCCACGCTGTACAAGCCGTCGCCTTCAGCCCAGACGGGGCAATGCTGGCTTCTGGCTCAGATGACCACACCGTGCGGCTGTGGGGACTAGCGATTCACAAGGTGGAATGGGAACGGATGGAACGCAAGCGTCAAGAACAAGCAGAGGAACGCAAGCGAGAACAGGAAGAGAAACGCAAACAAGCAGAGGAACGCAAGCGAGAACAGGAAGAAAAACGTAAACGAGAAGAAGAGGATCTTAGAAAACAGCAGCAGGCCTGGCGGGCAGCGGGCTGTTGTGAAACCTGTGGCGAAAAGCTGGGGTTCTTGGACAAGGCGAAGGGGAACGCCCGCTGCAAACAGCACCGGTGAGAACCGCTGTTGTTTAGCGAGCGAATGACTCACAAACGAAGTCCAGCATTGCATTCTACTAACAAGGGTCTCAGCGGTTGCGGCACAGCCCATTCAACCTGTCAGGTCTTCAAAGTAACGCGCGGACTGCTTATCACAGTTCGCGCGTTTTTATACGGCTCGGCCTTGTTGTGAAAATTAAGCTGGGCGGCGTCTGTCCCTCAAATTAAGACTTCTCCGCCGGTCGCTGCAGCACATACCAGTTATGCGCGGCACGCTCTGGCCCCCACACTTCGCCCGCGCGCACAAAATCCATCGCCACGTAGCCGCGCGCAAAATAGGCCTCGAACAACTCACGCGTCTTGGCGCGCCACTCGAGCGCCAGCGCCATGTTGGCTTTCTTGATCGCCTGCAGATCGTTGGGGATTTCCACGCGCACCACGGGCACGTTAAGATCGAGCGCGAGTGATTCGATCCGCCGCACACCGGTCATACCGGAGCAGACGTTCACGATCGGGCTGCCCAGTCCGATCGGTTCCACCGTGATCCGATCGTGCCGTTGCTGCACCCGCTCGGTGGTGATCCACCATTCCACCATGAAGCGATCGCTCGGCAAGCCCTGTCCCAACGCGCCGAAGTTTTCGCCATACACGTTGCGCCGGTAAACGTGCGCCAGGCCGCCCAGTGCACGCAAGTTCAAACGGGCATTCGGCGCTTCCAGCGGATCGTACGTCCACGTGATCAGATCGATCTCATTGGCCAGCACCCGTTCGCGCTGCGCCCACTTCAACGTGGCGGCCACACCCTTGTTGCGATACTCCGGCAGAATGCCCATCGTCTGCGAGCACAGTTTGAGATGGCGATCGGCATGCAGGCCGATGAAGCCAAACAGGAAGCCGATCAGCTTCCCGCCATCAAACGCGCCGATGACCACTCCGCCATTTTCGGCCGCGGTATTGAGCGCAGGTGGATACAGCCCTTCGCCTGGCGCGAAGCCCCAGATTTGCTGCTGCACTTCGCGCACTTGCAGGAATTCTTCGTATTTGGTGAGATCGCGCACGGCGTAGATCATAAGCACCTCATGTTCAAGGGTTGCATCCCAAATCTAAGGTTATACGTATCATATCATGAACTGTTAAAAAAACGAACGCGGTTTGAAATCTCGCACGCACGACTACCCATATCGACGGATCAAGGAGACGATCAATGTTCCCCCTGTCTATTCAACGCACGCTCAAGCGCTTCAGTATCGCCCTGGTTGTTCCTCTTTCGCTATTCTTGACGTTGGCCGCGGTGTTTGACTTGCCGGCGGCGCAAGCTCAGCCTCATGCCGTGGCCGGGCCGGCCATGTCAGACGACATGGCTTCTATGGCGGCTAGGCCGCAAGCGACGGCTGATCCGGCGGCGTTGTCGGGCCTGGTGGATGTCGCTATCTCTGGATTTGCTTTCCATCCGGAGGTAATCACGGTGACCGCCGGCTCCACGGTGAGATGGACCAACGCCGATCCTGTTACGCATACGACCACGAGTGACATTGGCAGCCTCGATCCCTGGGATTCCGGTCAGCTTGGCCATGGCGGGGTATTCACCAAGATGTTTGCCACACCGGGCACGTATTACTATCACTGCGCGATCCATTTCTCATCGATGTTTGGGACGGTAGTGGTGGTGCCGCTTCAATCCCCGGTGGAGCTCAGTGTAGCCGGACCAATTAGCGGCGCTGCCGAGCTGGCGCAGACCTTTACGGCGAGTGTCAGCCCAATCACGGCCACTCAACCGATCACGTACCTCTGGGAGGCCACGGGGCAAACGACCGTGACGCGGACGGATAAAGGGCTAAGTGATACCTTTGCTTTCGTGTGGCCCACGCTAGCGGTTGGCCCTCAAATGATCACGATCACCGTGGTCAATAGCGCCGGGAGTGCCAGCGCGACGCAGGCCATCACGATCGTTGCGCCTTCAAGCGCCAGTGTCGCCGCTGTCGCCATTGTCGATTTTGCGTTTACGCCGCAGATCATCACGATCACCGCCGGCACGACGGTGCGCTGGACGAATACCGGCCTGGCGACTCACACGTCCGCCAGTGATAGCGGCCTGTGGGATTCGGGCGCCCTTATGCCCGGCAATGTCTTCACCCAGACTTTCGACACACCCGGCGCCTATCCTTATCACTGCAACATTCATTCTTCGATGCACGGGACGATCGTCGTCATTCCCGCTTTGACGGTGACGTTGGCCGGACCGTCGATCGGGGCGCACGATGCGGTCTATAGTTTTGTCGCTGCGGTCGATCCGCTTTCGGTAGCGCGGCCGATCACGTTTTCGTGGGAGGCGACGAATCAACTGCCCATCACGCAGGTGAGTATGGCCGTGAGCGACACACAGGTCTTTAGCTGGACGGCCGGTATGACCGGCGCACAATGGATCACGGTTACGGCGCGTAATGCAGCCGGCAGCGCGCTGGACACGCACTTGATCCTGATCGATCCGAGCAGCGTATATTTGCCGCTCAGCATGAATTCAAGCGGGCCATAGTCGCGCCCTTGCCAGTCGCGCCAAACGCCGTTAGAATTACCGGCATCATGGCGACGAAAGCGCTTAAACCTCGCACTTCACGGCTGGCGCCCCGGCTCATCATCGAAAGCGGGCCACACCAGGGCGACGAATATCTTATTCGTAAACAGGCCACGTTGATTGGCCGCAGCGAAACCTGCGACCTGGTTGTCGACGACTCGCAGGTGTCACGTCGTCATTGCCAGATTTCGTGGGATGGCGTGTATTGTACGCTGGAGGATCTGGGCAGCACCAATGGCACTTTCATCAACGGGCAAGTGCTGACGGCAGCCTATGCGCTGCGTCCCGGCGACAAAGTGCAAGTGGCGAATGTGGTCTTTCAATTCGCCGATCCGCAAGCGACGCTGGTCGGACACAAATGGCCCAAGCTCAAAATCGAACGGCCGACGCGCCGGGTAAGCGTGAACGGTGAATTGATCGAACTCTCGGCCAAAGAGTATACGTTGTTGCTCTACTTCGACGATCACGCCGATCGAATTTGCAGCCGGGAAGAGATCTCCAAAGCCGTGTGGCCGGAATACCAAGGCAGCGTGTTCGATTATCAAGTGGAGAGTTTGATCAAACGCTTGCGCCAGAAGCTGGAACCCGACGCCGAGGAATCACACTTGGTGGTCACCATTCGCGGACGGGGTTATCGGTTGGTGAAAATCTAAAACCGGGGTTCGCTCGAGAACCCCGGTTTCTTTTTACGGTCGTGTCTGCTCCGTCAGCCAGCGCAACAGAGTCATAGCGGGTGTGCCGCTGCAATTTCGTCATACACATCGGCGGCGGAGTGTACGACCGTGAGCGCCCCGGTTTTGGTTTTGCTGCTCCTGGCCGCGCGCAAGGCTTCGCGGAAATCCGGCCCCAGATCGACATCGACGGCCTGCTTCACCAGTTGAATGGCGCGCATGGCCTGTGCAATGACATAGCGCGGTTCGGGTCGTGCTAACTTTTCAAAGAACCAACCACAGCTGGTAAACATGCGCTGGCGGTGCAGCTGCGCTTGCACCAGTTTGCCGATGCTCAACGTCTGCCCCGTCGTCAATTTCGCCGACGTGTTCTCGCGAATCAACGTGCCAACATCCGCGCTGCCCAACACCACGTCGATGTATTGATCGACCAGCTGCCACGGGCGGCTGAACGTGCGCTGCAGCTCGTACAGATACAGCGCATCGATCTCGTCGGCCAGCAAATCCAACGCCGAGCGCAGCACCGGCTTCCAGCTATGATCGCCCGGCGTGCAGCCGCAGCCCGTGTCCCAGCGCGCCAGATGGTGGCTGCAGCTCCACGCCGTCCGCTCGTTGATCTCCACTTCCACCGTCGGCGGATGCGTGCGCAAATAATCGGTTAGCGTCACTATCTGATAGGGCGATTCAGCTTCTGCGCGCAGCAAATCCGTTAGGAATTGCACCCCGTGGCGTTGATGATGTCCGAACGTTTCACCGTCCGTAGCAATCAACGTCAAGCCCTGTCGCGCATGCACGCGTTCGGTCAGCCAGGCGCGCGCATCTTTCGGTTGATTCGCATCAAACGAGATCTGATTGGAGAGATGTCGATCGCGCACGAAGATGGCAAAGTAACCGCCCTCGGGCAGCCGCACCCGATAAGGCCCCGCGCCTTCACGTAAATCGCCGCGCACCTGTTCTTCACTGAGGATGGTGAACGACAGGCCGCGCCGCGAGAGAATCTCCAACGTGGGCAGATCGACCGCCATCTCCGGCAGCCACATGCCGCGCGGCTGGCGTCCGAAGCGCTGAATGAACGAGGCGATGCCCCATTTGATCTGGGTGATCTTATCGCGGCGGCGAGCCAGCGGCAGAATGGTATGATGCGCCGGCTGCGCGATGGCGTTGCCCACACCGTGCGCTTGCCGGTGCACCCGATCGGCTTCCTGAATCCGCGCGTACGTTTCGTGTTGATAGCGATCGAGCCAGCCGATCAACGTGGGGCCGATGTTGAAGCTCAGCCGATCGAGGTTGCCGGCGAACGCGTTGGGGCGATAACACTCGGCGGTGATCTTCTCGTTGAAATCGTGATAAGGCTCAGCCCCCGCTTCACGCGGCATTTCGCCGGTAAAAGGGTCTTCGCGCGGGGGCTGATAAAAATGGCCGTGAATAGTAATGGGCTGGGTCATAAGCACCTCATGGCCGCCGCAGGTTATGCTCGATCACCTGAGTAGCTAACACTTTCACTTT
>PMCF01000046.1 GCA_003154115.1 Anaerolineae bacterium | reverse complement strand
ACCGGGCCTCGTTTCATCGGCCCAGGCTGGGCCTATCTTGCCAGAACTGCGTCGAAAAATCCAGCCCACAGGCGGACTAACAACCCAAACCACAGAATCCGTTAGAGTCAGGAAAAACAGGCCACTGTGGACAAAAAGTACCGGCAGAAACTGGAGAACTTGCGGGGCAGTATCACCCTCTCGCTGCCTCACGAACTGCGTACCCCATTGATGGGCATCCTGAACGGTTCCGAGCTGCTCAAAGAAATGTGGGATGAACTGGAACGGGACGATAAGCTGAGAATGGTGGATATCGTACAGCATTCCGCCCAACGCCTGCAGCGACTCATCCTGAATTACTTAATGTATGCCGAACTTGAGTTAGCGGCAGCGGCTCCGCATGATACGCCCACGCTGCCTGAGAAAAGTATCAATCTAGATCCGCTCGTGGCAGAAGTCGCCGGCCAAAAGGCCCAACAAGCCAAGCGAGAAGCAGACTTGAGTGTCGATCTGGCCGAAGCGACTGTCCTGATTTCAGAAGATCATCTGCGGAAGATCGTCGAGGAACTGCTGGACAACGCTTTCAAGTTTTCCAAAGCAGGGACAGCCGTGCGTATCACGGGCATACGAACCGATCAACATTACACACTAGCCTTCGTCGATCACGGACGCGGCCTGACTGCTAAACAGATTGCCGACATCGGCGCTTACATGCAGTTCGAGCGCAAACTCCATGAGCAGCAGGGTTCCGGTTTGGGTCTCACCATTGCCCGCCGTCTGGTTGAACTGTACGGCGGCAAGTTAAACATCGAAAGCACACCCGACCAGCCGACGATCGTGTATGTGACCTTACCCATGTAAGGCAGACTCGATCCAGGTAAGGCCTGCACAGATTCTGGCCTCCTGGCGATCAAGTGGGTCGAGTCTTACGGCCGGCTCGAAATTGCGCAGGACGAAAACAGCGCTTCGTTCATCAGAGTTTTGGATGTCCGTGCAGGCTGAATGAATCATTCATGACTCAGCATAACCTGCGCGGTGTGACGCTGCGTAACGTGAATTATCCAATCAAAGAGGTTCTTTAGGAATGACGATCTGCTACATTCTCCGCCATGCCGCCAAAGAACGCGGCGATTTCTTCAACTCGCGCTTGCGTCATCAGGACGAGCCTATCAGCCCGCAAGGACAGCGTGACGCGCAAAAACTCTGTTCGTATTTCGACGGCAAGGCGATTGCAGCGATCTACATCAGTGAATACCAACGCACCCGGCAAACGATCGAGCCGATGGCTCAGCGCCTAGGGGTGACTCCCATGATCGACGAGCGCTTGAATGAGATTGACAATGGCCGTCTTGACGGGATGACCGACGAGCAAATTCAGCGGACCTACCCTGACGTCTGGAAGGCATTCCTCTCAAGAACGGCGGATTTCCGCTTTCCCGAAGGCGAGACTGGCGGAGAAGCTCAGCAGCGCATCACGGATTTTCTCCAAGAGAAACGGCAGCAGCACGACTCCGAAAACGTCATCCTTGTCTGTCATGAAGGTCTGATCCGTTTACTGATGTGCATCATCCTTGATCTCCCTGTGTACAAGCGCTGGAACTTCTACGTTGATTTTTGCGGCATCATGGAGATGACGTATCAACCCGCTTACGGTGTCTGGAAATTGATCCGCTTCAATCAAGTTTGCGTGTAAACGCGCCACAGAACGAACCACAAGTAACGAGACCTTTCGGCCCTGCCGCCTGTGGTTGCGTCGCACCTGGAATTCGCTTGCCGACCTACCCTAAAACACATCCAGACGAGCCACTGACCCGTCTGGATGTGCGGCCAGGTTCAACGGTTTCGACTATTTCATCACAATCGGCAGATACAAATACATCTTGTAACCCGGCGGGTAACCTTGCGCCACCCATAGGTCTACTTGAATTTGCTGCGGACTGTCCTGGGTGTGGCTGCCCGACGCGCCGCTGACATCGATGACGCCGGAATAGTGACCGTGTGTCAGCCCAGTCTTAGTCACATTCACTGTCCGACAGTTGGGTATCGTTCCAAGCGGAAACTTGAAACAGGGAAGAAAGAGCAGCCACGGTGTGGGGCTCGTAAATGTTGCTGTGAGCACGCCGCCGCCGGTGTCGCTCGCCATCATCTGCTGCGAACCAGGAGTAGGGCCGCCTTCATACGTGCGGAAGGTCAAGTGATGCGTGCCCAGCTCCAGGCGCGGCAGCGGGATCACGCCAGAGATGATGGCAGTCACTGAGATGCTGTGCCGATCGGTCGGGTCGCTGCCAGTGACATTTTCTTCTCCATCTGACCAGCCATCGTGATCCGTGTCAGCCAGATGCGGGTCGGTTCCCAGTTGGTACTCTTTCAGATTGGACAACCCGTCGCCATCAGGGTCGGCGTTCGGATCGGTAACGTTGTGAGCAACCTCCCAGTCGTCCGGGATACCGTCGTGGTCGAGGTCAATGCCGTCCGTCAGTATCAGCTTGAGATCGTTAGACAACTGGCCAAGCCGTCCTCCATTGTCCATTGTCTGCACGGCAAAGTGATAGACGTATCCCGGCGTCAGCCCGTGCAGCGTTACCGAGCCGCCGTAGAGGGTAGCGAGTCGATTGATAGGCGATGACCCTTCTGTCGCGCCTGTTCCAGGTTGGCCCGGCCCGGCGGGCGCCTCGCGCGTATAGTACACCTTGTACGTGTTGCAAGTACTCCAGTGCGGCGGGAGGCACAATGGGAGAACGTCACTCCAGGTCAACACGACCGAGTGGCTGATGTCCACCGTCCCCGTCAGCGGCGCGGCAGAAGGTACCGGGTCAGGCGCGACGACCGAGAGGGTACGCGTGACATAGCTGGATTGGTAGGCGCTCAGGTTGCCGCTGGCGTCGTAGGCGCGGGTCTTGACCTCCACCACATTTCCGACGTTCAGCCCGCCGATGCGCACACACTCTTGTGGTTTATCGGCCGAAGGCGGATAGGGGACGGTCGCGTTCACTCGCAACGGCTTTCCTTGCCAGTTGCCTTGCCAGTCCTTAAACCAATACAGCAGCACATACCCGGCCAGGTCGTGGTCGTGATTCGGCTCCCAACAGGCCATCACCGCATCGTGCAAATCAGTGAGTGTCGGCGCCACCGGAACCGCCGGCGCGATCTGATCGGTGATGCTGATCGTCCCCGGCGCATAGAGCGTGACGAACCCCGGCAGTTGGTTGGAGAGTGAATACGGGCGAGTCTGCGTGAGATACCCGGTCCCCGGTGCGGCCAGTTGCGGCTCGCTCACCTGGGCATAGACGTGATAGCGGCCCGTCGCCAGGTATGACATGTCCCACTGGAACTGGGTCGCCGTGATGGGCAGGAATTCCGCAATCACACCGCCGGGTTTTTGACTGGGTGTAAGCACGCTCGTCTCTGTCACGCTATAGTACAAACTGATGGCGAGCTTGCTCTGGGCGGGCGCGGTCCACTTGATGGTGTACGACATATTGTTGGTGGCGAACACCTCGTTCGTGGCCGGCGTATTCAGCGTGACCTGCGGCGCTTTCTTGTTGGCAAAATAGACGACTTTATAATTGTCCCCCAGCGTGGCATGGCTCACCTTGGCTTGCCACACGCCGACCATCGGATTCTTGACGCCGTACAGGATCGAGTTCGAGATACTCTTGGTCATCGAGATGCCCACGCCGTAGGTGGCCGCATTCGTCTTGGAAATCTCGACGCCATCAGGGCGAATGAGCGAAAGCTGCGGCGAGCCGTGCTCCCAGCCCATCGCGGCCAGGAACGAGCCGGTGTTGGCCGTGACCGTGAGCGGCTGTGTGAACGTCGCAGCCGCCGGATTGGCCACGCTTAGAATCTTGAAGGGCGCCGGCTTGCCGCCGATGAGCGGCACACGCGAGGGACCGCCCCCCGTCGAGTCCACATCGGTCGCCGCCAGGCCGCCATATTGGTCAATCAGGATGTGATCGTCGCTGCCCAGGATAAAGTCAAAATCGCCGCTGTCAAAGCCATAGTAGAGGCCGATGTCAAAGTCGCAGATGCTAAAGCCGCCTTTGACGCCCCACTCGTAAGCGGTGCAATTATCGTTGGTGCAGAACTGGCCGAACGCCACCCAGATCTTAAAGGTGATGTCCCACGGTGGGATGTCGATCCACCACCAGGAAAAGGCGTCGCCCTCGTGAATGGTGATCTCGGCGTCAATGCTGCCCGAAAAGTGCTTCTCGTCGTTGTCCGGCAGCCACCCGTACCTGTGCTGCCAGCCTTGACCCTGCCACAGGTGAGCGTGCACCTGTCCACTCAACCAACCCTTGTACAGGGCGTATACGTCCACACCGGTATCGAGCGGATTCCACGATACCCAGGCGTGGCCGTTATAGGTGATCGCTTGGATCACGGAGCCTTGAGCCTGGAGGTCAAACAGTCCTTCGGTGTTGATCGTCACGGTCGCCGTGCCGTCAACCAGGCCCGGCCCGGAGTAATAGTGTATGCTGGCAGTAACCTGCGTATAGCCTGGCCCGATAGTGACCGAGCCGGTCACGCTGTCCACCATGACGCCGGTGTCGCCCACCGGGATGCCGGGGCTTGTTTTGAAACTGAGGGTCACTTCGCGCAGCTTGGATTGGCACAAGGTAAAGTGAGCCGAGATCATCTGCGAAGGATCGGTGTCCGAACCCAGGCCCGGCATAGCCAGCTTGGTGTCGCCGGTGACGACGATGACCGGGGTCGGGTCGCTGCTGCTGGGGCAGGGCAGCTTGTCCACCTTGACACTGCCCTCAAAGGTACGGAAACTAAATGGCACGTTCACATCGGCCGGCGCATCCGGGTGATCCTTGCTAAAGACGGTCAGGTTGCCGGGCTGGCTCATGATGACTGTTGCTGCATTGCCCGTCACCAGCGTATCAGGCATTTCCCAGGTGCGATTCACGACAGCCGGGCTATAAAGTGTGGGGGGAAGGTCGCCCGTGGCGTTGCGCAAGTCCAGGCAGTCGCCCGCGCACGTCATCTGGCTGCCGTCCGATTTGGCCGGGCCATAGCCCGGCAGATAGACCACGGCCTGCACCGGTTTCCACGCGCTGCCCAACGCGTCGGGCTGCACAATCTTGGCGGGCGTGCCCGACGTGGCTGAATTGCGCAAGAGCGTGAACTGGCCATTGGGCAGGTTGACGGTACGGTCAAAATCCATGCTCCATTTACTGCCGAATTTCAGGCTCAAGCTGCCGACCTCGGCTGCAGCCGGGCCGCTCAACTGCGTGACCGAGCTGCCGAACGTCGGATCGCTATAGCCTTCGGATTGCACAGACCAGTACAAACTGAAGGTCGCGTTCTGGGTATTGCCTGGACTGGTCTCGATGGCGCGCGTCAGCGTGGCCTGACCGAACGCGTACATCTCTTGCTGGGTGGTCTGTGTGGGATCATAGTCCACACTGACTTTGAACACGGTGTTCAGCTCATCATCTCCGCTCAAAGGAAAGCCAGCATAGGTAACCCAACCACCACTTTTGGCTACCAGGTGGCCAAAATCAGATTGACTGGGATCCGGGTAGCCATCAAAGCCGCCGGTCCACAATTCCAGCATCGGATCTATGGCGTCGGGCGGATCCTTGCCCAACCAGACGTTGCTATTAGGAGAGCCGCGCACTGTCTTGGCTGTCGGATTGAACACGATGGGGCCATCGGCCACCCCGGTGTAGGAATTCGTGAGGTCTTCCCATCCGATGAGTGGAGTGTACAGTTTGTTATCGTGAGTGTTAAAGCTGTGGGTGGTGTACTCGCCCGTCGCCGAGTTGTAATCGAAATCGGACTCGGAATAGATGGTAAAGTAGCCGACGGTCCATCTCGGCGTAGCAGGTTGGCCAGGATAGTCGGCGTTGGCGGCATGCGGCTTTTTCATGAACTGGCAGCCGGCTTCGGTGGGAATCGCGCCAAGCGGGCAGGCTTTCACGACGATCTGCACCTGGACGTTAACGGGATGCCGGCTCTCGCGCAGCGGGGTCACGTCGTCAACATACTCCACGACCAGGCCCCACGTACCGCCGTCATTGGGACCAAGGTTAAGCTTGGCACCGCTTACGTCAATCCCTTGATCATTAGAGAGCGTGGGCAAATTAGCCGAGGCAATAGGATGAAAAGCCTGCGCGCCAACACGATGATCCGACGCGACATCAACCAACACGCGCGTATTTGCAGAAAGGTTCAGATCGAACGTTGTGATGACGTGCGTAGACGACATGGAGAAGGTATAGGTGAAATAGCCGGTGCCCGGGCCATAGTCGTCGGGCCAGGGCGTGAGCGCGGGCAGCGGCGCGCTAGAGCTCGACTCGATCACATACTGGTCGCGCGTCGGGTCATCTTGTGTGGGCGGCTGGACGCGCGCCTCGTAAGAGTTATCCGTAGGATTGCCCCGGACGATGAAATAATTGTTCTTGTCGTTGGCGGGCGATGGCACCTGGGAGCATATCCAGTTTCCGCCACAGGCCCGGCTGACGCCGAGGTTGCCTGCCGCCAGGTAAAGCGTGTCCGTGCCGGTGATGACCTTGTGTAGCCCGCGCACCCCTACCGCTGTCCAGGTGCTGGTGCTGGAGGGCAGCTTGTAGGTGTGATAGGTACTCATCAAGTCCTCGCCGCCGACAGGCGGTTTGGGCGGATTAGAACTATAGTTGGTTGGCACATTGTTGACCAGCGTGGGCGCTGTATAGCTGAGGAGCAGCATCATGCCGCCGCCGTCGCTGAGCATGATAGTCCCTGTCCCTCCCATGCTTAACCAATAATCTACTATGCTCTTGTCGTGAGTCGTCCATGTTGCCGGGTTGGGGATTTCGACAAAGTTATAACAGTTTGTGCCACTGCATGTCGAGTCGGAAGCCTCGCGCAGCTCCAGGCCGTAATTGGGTTGTCCGTTGAGCCAATTGGAGACAATGCCTGTGTTGCCGGTCTGGAGCGTCCAAAATGTGGCATCATAGATTCGGTTTATACCGCTGTCGAGATAGGCCCACGGCGGCATGACCGTAGCCAGGCGTGAGCCGTCAATCGCGGTCGGGTCCACCGTATAAGTGCCCCAGTCCACCGTTCCGGGGTCCCAGCTAGTCGTCACGCGGCGCACCTCGATATTGGCAGATGCTGAGAAGGTATAGTCGCCGATGGGCGTGTAATAACCGCGTATGGGCGTGACAAGGAGTTGGGCCTTTTCGATGGTATACCCCGGCGGCAGGGTGGGCAGGTTGTTAAAACGGATCAAGCTGCGATGAATGCCCTGCCCATTATCGCATTCTGGGCGGCGACCGACGGCGATGCAGTTCACTTCCGAATCACCCGAAGGCAGCGGCCCCCATGCGCACGTTGACCCGCTATACACTTTGACGGCATCCGTTGCTTGGAGCATGTGCATGGTCGGGTCGAGCACCACCGGATAAGCGCGAGCAGGATCGGCCCACCATGACCAGGGCGTATCCACTGCCACCTGCCAGTCGCCTTCCTTCTGCGGCGTCAAGCGATAGCGCCCGTTCACGCTGGCGTTGGGATGCGCTTGCTCAAATGCACGTGAGGGCGCAAGCANNCGGTCTGGGTCTTGCCTTCCGCGTAGAGTTGTGCGCCGGGCAGCAGGTGCAACGTGGCGCGGAGGGTGAGATATTTGCCCTCGCCCCCCTGCCTCCCCTCGTCCGCGTGCGGGAGAAGGGAGGCAAACACAAGGCTCTGCTCCACCTGACCAGAGCCAGCGGTGACCTCTTCGCTCAGGTTGGGCAGCGTCCAGTTTTTCGAGTAGCGAATCGTGCGGCCAGTTTCGTCCAGCGTGCCGGTGATGGCCTTGTCCGCTTCGACGGGTTGGGCCAACACGGTGTTGTTCCCGTGGGCATCGGTCAAGGCCACGGCCTGCGGCTCCCAGCCAACCAGGCTTTGGCCGTTCTGCACACGCAGCACAGCTTGCCGGTCGCCCGCGCTGATCTTGAGCACGTTGGTCCGGTTCACAAAACCGTTGGGCACACTCTCAAAGCGCAGGTTAATCGGCTGCCACGATCCATCAGCCGCCTGGTAATTGATGGGCGTTTGCGAGACGATGGCTTGATGCCGTCCATCGCCCAGATCACGATCGGTAACATAGGCAGAGTTCAATGAAAAATCGGGCGGGCGTTCGCTCGAGCGGGCCGCAGGCGTTGCAGCCGGGAGTGGCTCGCGGCCAAACGAGATCGGCTGGGGTTGCGCCAGTGTATTTGATGGGGCTGCAACCGGACCCGAGTCAACCTGACTGGGTTGAGCCGGGATGGATAAAGGAGGAGCAACGCGAGCCAGTGGAGATGGCGGCATGCATCCTATCAGCAGAGCAAGAACCAGGAACGCCTGGCTGATTGCACGAATCCGGCGCTGCGACAAAAAATGGCGGTTCATGTGTCCTCCTGCTCAAGACCGCCGGTAAAGCCGGTGGCTTGAAATATGAGCCGTTCAAGACGGCTACTGCGAGCCGCCCGCTGGCGACATCATCTGGCGGTTGCGAGATAATTAACCATCACCTGTGGCGATCACACGAATGGTGGATCGTGATTCATGTGCTTAGTCATCGAAATTCTCGCCTTCACTCTCCAGTCGGCACGATTCAAATTGACTTTTCAAAAAAGTGATCAGGCCTTCCAGTTCCGTGAAGTTCTGGCGCTGTCCGGTCTGGGTGCTCTCAAGTGAAGCCCGCCAGATCGGCCGGCCGTAGTCTTGCGCGCGCCATAGTCGCAATAAGAACGACGCATAGTCATATCGGGTGTCGGTCATTCTCGCTTCTCCACGAAGATTCTAGGCCAGGTGGCGTTAAATAATCGTTAAATCGTGTTTGCGACAATGCTGACTGGCGTGTTGTTACTCACCATTCGCGTCATGCTCGCTGACTATGTTGAATTCGCTGCCAGTGAGCGATAGATATCCGGCGATAAGTCGAGCAGTTCCAGGATGCGCACTTGCAACGCAGTCAACGGCGTCACATGCCGCACGACCTGATCGGGGAACTGCAGAAACAAACAAAACCGCCCACCAACTATATTGGTGGGCGGGAAGATGATTTCCCCCACCAAGGCCCCCGCCTTGGCTGCGAACTCAGTCGAATGAGCCGAGTCCGGAAAATCTATGCAAACCGTAGATGACTATCGAATTATCAAATAGAGTGTAAAGCGTTCAATCGCGCACGTTGCCACCGAGCAGTACTGACGGCGCACACAATTGAACAGGTTGTCTTGATCGGGCGCATCATCCCTTCCAATGAATCACGAAGGGGCGATGCGCCTTTCTTTGTTGCCCCGCTCGAGGCAGCGGTATATCAAGTAATGGATAACGGAAAGTTCACCTCACCCTATCGGAACTACTGGCAATACACCCCTACAAAGTCTCATGCAACATCTTCGTGAATCATCAATATTGCGGCAAAGTCGGATCGATCTCTCGCGCCCAGGCATTGATGCCGCCCCGCAGGCTCTTCACGCGGAAACCGGCGGACTTCATCAAACGCGCGGCTTCCAGCGATCGCACCCCGCTCTTGCAGTGCAGCACGTACTCTTTCGTGGCGTCGAATTCTTTCAGGTGATCCGGCAAGTCGCCTTTGGGAATCAGCCGCGCAAAATCGAGGTGCGAGATATACCACTCGTGCGGCTCGCGCACATCCAGCACAACAAGGTCTCTACCATCTTCGTCTAAGCGGCGCTTCAAGTCCCTCACGGTGATCTCCATCCCCTGCTCAGCCTCCACATCATGGGGCGCCACCCCGCAGAATTGATCGTAATCGATCAGCTGCGTGATGGTCGGATGATCGGAGCAGATCACGCAATCGGGATTCTTGCGCAGCTTCAATGTGGTGAAACTCATTTCGAGCGCATCATAGAGCAGCAGTCGTCCGATCAATGGTTCGCCCTGCCCGATGATCAACTTCACCGCTTCAGTGGCCTGAATCGTGCCGATGACGCCCGGCAGCACGCCGAGCACGCCACCCTCGGCGCACGAGGGCACCAGTCCGGGCGGCGGCGGTTCGGGAAACAGGCAGCGATAACACGGCCCTTCCTTCGCATAAAACACCGACGCCTGCCCTTCAAAACGGAAGATGCTGCCGTACACATTCGGCTTGCCCAACATCACACACGCATCGTTCGTCAGATACCGCGTCTGAAAGTTGTCCGTGCCATCGGCCACCACATCGTAATGCGGGATGATGTCCAGGGCATTCGCCGAGGTCAACGGCTCTTCGTAGCCCGTAATCTCGATCAGCGGATTGAGATCAAGCAAGCGCCGTTTAGCCGATTCCAGTTTCGACTTACCCAGCGTCGACGTACCGTGAATGATCTGGCGCTGCAAATTGCTTTCGTCCACCACGTCGAACTCGACCAAGCCGATGCGCCCCACCCCCGCCGCGGCCAGATACAACAACAGCGGCGAACCCAATCCGCCCGCACCCACACACAACACGCTGGCCTCTTTGAGTTTGCGCTGTCCGTCCATGCCCACTTCCGGCATGATCAAGTGCCGGCTGTAACGCCGGATTTCCTCGTGCGACAACTGTGTCGTCATTCGTTTGTCCTCATCCGATCGAGCGCTTAGCCGGCCGAGGTACTGCCCGCTAACCCGCCGATCCATTGTGCATTCGCCGCCGCTTTCGCCAACTGTTCGCGCAGTTTCTTTTCATACACCACGCCTTGATTGATCGCGATCACCTGCCGCTGCGCGTCCAGCACGATCGTCGTCGGCACCGACCACACGCCATATTGAATCGCGACGTCGGGTCGTTCGGCCACATCGACCAGCTCGAAGTCAATTTTATCATGCCAATCGACTAACACGCGATCGACGATGGGCAGCTGCTGCAATTTGCACGGCGCGCAGGTGGGGCTGGTGAAGACCAGCAAAGCCGATCGGTCTGGACGGCCCCCGCGTTTCGATCCCTGCGCGACTCGCCGCCGCTGCCTCCACAACAAGCCTTGATAGGCCAGCAGCCCTAGCACCACAATCGCCAGCGCCATCACAATTCGTTCGATCATGATCCCTCCGCTACTTTTGACTCTCGACCCGCGCGTATTTGAAGCCCGGTAAGCCTAAACGATTGAACCAGTAGTACATCAAGCAGCCCACGCAGATGCCCGCGAACAAATTCAGCGCGGCCAGCGCGACGACCATCCACGCCAGCGCCCAGCCCAATACTGTGGCGTTGGCGATAAAGGCCACGGTCGCCACCAGCAGAAAGGTACCGCCTACGCTCTGCGCGAACAAATGCGGTTCGGGATTATCCCGGCGCAGATCGGACCGCGCGATCTTCAAGGGCTTCAGGATATACCAGTAAACGGCTTTGAATAGCGCAACCTTTGGAAAGATCGCGCCAATCAACATCACCGCCGACATAAACGCCACCAGCCACCTTGCATCCAGCACAAACGCGATGATCAGCAAACCGATGATGAAAGCCTGATTCGTCCGCAGCGCCGAATGATCCACTTTTCTTTCAACCATGATCTCCTCCCTCCAAATCCGTTGGTCCGTTTCTAATCCGTTGCCATCCGTTGCCATCCGTTGATTCGTTGTTTATCCGTTGACACCCCCCGCCACCGACGGCACGATCGCCAACTTGTCGCTCTCCTTCAAAGGTGTGTCCACGTATTTCAGATAACGCACATCTTCGTCATTCAAGTACACATTGACGAAGGAGCGCAACTTGCCATCCTCCGCAAACAAATGCTGCCGCAAATTCGGATACTGCGTCGTCAAGGCGCTTAACGCCTCACCGACCGTAACCCCTTCCACGTTCACCGTTTTCTGTCCACCCGCGTAGCCCCGCAACGGGGTGGGGATCGTCACTGGAACCGCCATGAATCTCCTCCTTTTTACGTTTTACGCCTCACGCATCACGATCTCTTCCGCTTCAAACGCGCTGCGATCTTCCCGTAGCGCCCAGCTCAACACATCGGCCGAGTGCCCTTGCTGCACCGACACGATGACATACGACCACCACGGCAGCGCATGTTCCCGATCGAATTCCGAAGGCCGGGCAGGATGATCGGGATGCGAATGGAAGAACCCGATCAGCAGCAAGCCCTGGTTATCCGCATACGCTTCGCCTTCACGATACATCTGATGACTCCACTGAAAAAACTGCTCAAAGCCCCGTCCTCGGGGCGGGTTTGAACGTGGAACACGCCGCCGGGGACGGCGGCTAGAGCCTTTTTGCAGTAGCGTCATCTGATCGGTGATCAAAATCCGATTGTGCTGATCTTCGATCGCGCGTTGATTCTCGATCAGCTTGATCTCGGTCACCACTTTGCGCCCCTGCTCATCCGTGCGGCCGATGAGCAAGCCGCCGCCTTCATACGGATACGTGCCTTCGACGGGCTGCTGCAATTGCCTCAATGCGGCTTGCCCAAGTTCCAGTGTCATGCCGTCTCTTCACTCCGCCCAGAATCGATCGCTGAGATACTTCATGGCCGAATCGGGAAAGATCGCTACGACAACGCCCTGCTCGATCTGCGCCGCGATCTGCGCCGCGACCTTCGTCGCGGCCAACGCTGCCGCCGCCGCCGAAATGCCGACGAACAAACCTTCTTCACGCGCCAATCGCCGGGCCATGACAAAGGTCTCTTCCGTATTGATGGGCAACGTCCGATCGGGCAGGGCTCGATCGAAGATGCCGGGCACGATGGCGGTCTCCATGTGCTTCAATCCTTCCAACCCATGCAGCGGCGAATCAGGCTGCACGGCGATCAGTTCGACATCGGGATTTTGTTCTTTCAGATAACGGCCCGTGCCCATCAGCGTGCCGCTCGTGCCCAGACCTGCGACGAAGTGGGTGATCCGCCCGAGGGTTTGTTCCCACACTTCCGGGCCGGTGGTGTGATAGTGCGCGCGCCAGTTGGCTTGATTGTTGTACTGATCGGCGTAGAAGTAGCGATCCGGTTAGGCCGCGTAAATCGATCGGGCTTCACGCTGCGCGTCGTCTGTGCCATCCAACGGATCCGTCAACCTCAAATCGACGCCCAGCGCCTTCAGCGTGACGATGCGCTCGCGGCTGGCATTGGCGGGCATGGTCAATGAAACCTTGTAACCACGCGCTGCACCCAGCGTCGCATACGCAATGCCCATGTTGCCCGAGGTCGCGTCGAGCAGAATTTTATCGGGTGTCAGATCGCCGTTGTGCTCGGCGGCGAGAATAATTTCGCGCGCCGCGCGATCTTTGACCGAGCCACTGGGATTGAACCATTCGGCCTTGGCGTCGATTTCGACGTGCGGAAACGCCGCGCCGATGCGGCGCAAAGGAAACAAGGGCGTGTGCCCGACCCGTGCGAAAAGTTCATCGCCCGGTAAAGTTTCAACATATTTCACCTGCCACAGCGGCAAAGCGGTCGTTGTCATTTTTCTACCTCCTCTCACTCTGTCCACTCAATAAAACAAGACCAACACGCGCCGAACGGCGAATGCCTTTGCTCATCACAACCAGCAAAGGCCACCGTCCGGGTGTTGGTCTTGTTGTAAGTCGTAGCGCGTTGCGCTGCTTACACTCGCAGGACGATGGCTATTGCCTCGTCCTACAACACATGCATACCCAAGATTTCATCGTCAACCTGTCCTAACCGAATCCTACAAAGATTGTAGCACGCCGAAGCAGTGCGTCAAGGGTCAAGCTGAACAACTGCCGCTCGTGACGATTGGGCACTTCCGCTCAACCTGACAGAGACGTGAATGTGAATATCCCTGGGTTACTTGATCGATATCGTTTCAACCGGGATGCCCAGCTGACGCGCCAGCGTCGCCAGATCAAAATACAGGCGCTCACCCAGAATCTGCCCGTGCATCATCGGCACCACGATGGACATGGGCAACACCAGCTCACGTCCGGTGGGTGGAATGCCCAACCACGGGCCATGCTGTGCGCCGCGCAAGATCGATTCGGCGGCCACACCTTCTTCACCCACAAATGAATTTATCAATTCAAAGTTCGCGTCGGGTACACCTTCAAACAAGTCAGCATAGAACTGCCGCACCTGTGCCTGGCCCTTGAATGTGGCACTGATCGCCATGATCTTATAAATCGGATCGGCGCACAGGTTATCCAGCAGCGCTTC
Organism: Anaerolineae bacterium; assembly: GCA_003154115.1. Lineage (GTDB taxonomy): Bacteria > Chloroflexota > Anaerolineae > Fen-1058 > Fen-1058 > Fen-1058. The sequence goes on along the minus strand of PMCF01000046.1, from coordinate 7,860 downwards.
AATGTTACGCCGATTCTCAGCCATCAGATGCCGCTGCCACACACGCCAGTTTTCCTGCAACATGGACATCATGCTCGCCTCCGGTTTCAATCTCACCACTCCCATTTTAGTCCGAGCGGCGCGGAAAGACAAACCCCCTTTGACTTGAACGCCCACTAACGGTATCATTAGGCCCAATGGCACGCCGCACCTATCAATCTTCGACCCGTCGTAAATCGAGCATGGCCGTGCGCCGTGAAGCGTCGGCACGCCGCCCGATCGTCAGCAGCTCGCAAATCATCATCCTGGTAGTGGTAGGGGTGGTTGGCGCACTGTTGCTGTTCGTTCTTAGCGGGGCAGCCGCCAGCGCCAATCAAGCGAGCAATAATCGGTCGGTGGTCATCGAATCGGATCAACAGGCAACGCGTCCCTCCGCTGCGCCAGTTGGCGTCCCACCCAGCGCGCCCGCCATGCTGCCCACGATCGAAGAGGTAATAACGACGCCCACACCGCGGCCTACCAACGCCCGCCCGGCCGGCCCCTATGTGGGCATCGTCGCGGGGCACTGGGGCAATGACTCTGGCGCGGTCTGTCCCGATGGAACGACCGAGCAGCAAACCAATTTGGAAATTGCCAAGCGTGTCGCCGAACGTTTGCGGGCGCGCGGCGTGTGGGTGGATTTGCTGCAAGAGTTCGACAGCCGCCTCACCGGCTTTCAGGGGGACGTGCTGGTTTCGATTCACGCCGATTCCTGCGATCCGATCGATGCCGATCCCCCCGCCACCGGTTTCAAAGTGGCGCGTTCGCAAGCCAGTGCAATTCCTACCGTTACCGACAAGCTGGTCGATTGCCTGCGGGGTGAATACGAAAAATCGACCGGGATGCGCTTCCACGAAAACAGCATCACGCGTGACATGACCTCGTATCACTCGTTTCGCGAGATCGATCCGAACACGCCGGCCGCCATCATCGAGACTGGATTTTTACACCTCGATTATGATATGATTGTGAAGCAACCGGAGCGGCCCGCCGAGGGCATCGCCAACGGAATCTTGTGCTTTTTGAAAACACAACTATGAAACCAAATTCGCGTCTATCTATCAATCAACTCATCGACTATGGTATCCGGCTGGTGCAAGAGAGTCAACCGGATGCTGCGCGCCGCTTCTTTGAAAAAGCCCTCGAGCGCGAACCCCGCAACACCGCGGCGCTACTCTGGCTCGCCGGCTTGAGCGAGACTTCCGCCGAAGGCTATCGGTATTTGGTGCAGACGCTGAATACCGATCCGCACAACGAACGCGCCCATGCCGCGATTCGCTGGAATCACTGGCGCGAGCAAAACGAGAAGATGCGCGCGGCTGGGCTAGGCAACGGGGCGGCTCCAGCCGATCGGGCTGACGGCAACCCCAAGAAGGATGCCGCCGCGCGCGTCGCACCAGCCTGGCTCGGAATACTCGCCGCGTTGATCGTGATCGGTGGTGCCATCGCCTCGATCTATTTTGGCCAACCTTTGCCGGTCGCTGCGACAGCCGCACAAGCAAACACGACGACACAGGAGGTGGCCCAGCTGGCGCCAAATGCCACGCCGCCGCCACTGGCCACGCGGACATTGCCGCCGACCTCGACACCCTTGCCGACTTCGACGCCTCCAGCAACCGCAACTCTGCCGCCCACCCTATCCTCCACTGCCACACCCACTCTGCCTCCCACTGAAATCCCCACGGCAACACTCTTGCCTCCAACGGACACACCAAAACCACCTGCACCGCTGCCCGCACCACCCACCGATCTTCCGGCAGTCAGCGTTGTGAGTCCGACGGGGTCAAGCAGCGAACGCTGGATCGATGTCGATCTCAGCAATCAGCGCTTGGTCGCGTACGAAGGGGATACACCGGTCTATTGGGTCATCGTATCGACGGGATTGCCGGGCACGCCGACGGTGACCGGACAGTATCGCATCTACGTGAAGTATCCCGCGCAGACGATGAGCGGCCCCGGTTACTATTTGCCCGATGTGCCCTACGTGATGTACTTTTATCAAGACTATGGCATTCACGGCACCTACTGGCACAACAACTTCGGCCATCCCATGAGCCACGGCTGCGTCAACGCGCCCACGCCCGACGCGCAGTGGTTGTATACCTGGGCGGAGGTGGGAACATTGGTCAACGTGCATTACTGATCCTGAATCTTCTCTCTTCACGCGGCGGCTTTACTTTAGCGTACAGCCGTCGTATTGTTTTAGGCGGGCGAACATGCTCATTCGGTTCATCCTGTACGGCCTGGGCGGCTGGTGTGGCGAAGTGCTCTTTACCGCCACGCGCGATCGCTTGCGCGGCCGCGTCCGCGATTGGAAACTAAAAGGCACCACCTATCTGTGGATGTTTCCGCTCTACGGCTCGATCGTGTTCCTGTACGAGCCGCTGCATGACGCCATTCGATCGTGGCCATGGGTAGCGCGGGGCGTGCTCTACACGATCGGTTTTTTCGCCGTTTGGGCACGCTTGAAACCGCGCAAAACACATTCAAAACGCGCTCAGGGTTACATAAAATCGCGCACAGGACATATTCACGCAAAGTGAGTTTTTCGCTATTGCCATTTGAGCGTATGGCCCAAGTCTTCCAGAGCGCCGAGTCGTGCGAAGCCTTCCTGAGCGGGGTGGCCCTGATGGAAGACTTTGAGGTCAAGACCCGGGGGTCTCACTCCGGCACCTCCGCCCTACAGCGCGCCGAGATTAACTTGGATGACTGGGGAGCGCATTCGTTTTTCGAGGCGGTGGGGTTGGCGTGTTGATCCCCTCTGAGACCGGCCCCCAGCGTGCGGAGCCGTTCACCCGCGCCCCACGGGGCGCGGGTGAACGAGAAAGAAGTCCGAGATCCCTAGTCACGCCAACGGTTAGCTTCCCACCTACGGCCACCACCCGAGGGGAAACGCATCCGACTGACGGTCGAAAGAAGTGAGAAAAAGCAAGTGAAACAAGCCCATGGGACTCATCGAGAATCGTTCACATACTCTAGAAATGCCCACTGCAAACCGCACCGCGGTTCAAATAACTCTACAACAAATCACAGACGGGCTAACTAGCCCGAAAGTTACCATCTGCGATCAGCACTTTGGAGCCATGACCTGCGCCACCAAGCGTGGCCAGAATTTCGGGATGCAGCAGTTGAGTTTTGAGCATGTATGAACCTCAGGAAACTGGGAATAGGCTTTGCGGGCCACGCCAACCGATCGGGGATAGCTGAGCCGATCGGTTGGCGCGAATCCTTCAGAAGACTCAGTTAATATTTTCCATAGATCGGGCCAAAGTTCGCGCAGGCGCGGAAATCGGCACCCTGCGGATCCATTGATCCAAACATGCCCCAGGCGCTCGGTCTGAACAGGCTTTCTTCGGGAACGTTGTGCATGGCGACCGGAATGCGCAAGATGGAGGCCAAGCTGATCAGGTCTGTGCCGATGTGCCCGTAGCTCAACGCGCCATGATTCGCGCCCCAGTTGGCCATGACCGAATACACATCGCGGAAGGGACCGCTGCCTGTCAGACGCGGCACAAACCAGTGCGTGGGCCAGGTGGGATTGGTGCGTTCGTTCAGGGTTTCGTGAACATTGGCGGGCAGGTCAACCGTCCAGCCTTCGGCAATCTGCAATACCGGCCCCAACCCTTTGACCAGATTCAAGCGGATCATCGTGAACGGCATTCCGCCTCGCGTTAGGAAACAGGAGGAGTAACCACCGCCGCGGAAATATTCTTCCATACCCGGATGCCATTGGGTGGCCGCCAGGCACTTCTTGACTTCGGCTTCGCTGATTTCCCAGAAAGGCTTCATGGTGGGCTGTCCATCTTTTTCCTGCTGGCCGGTGGCGTCCAGGCTGGCGGCACCGGAGTTGATGAGGTGGATGAACCCATTTTCGGCCAAGCCAATGGGAGTGTACCCGGTGACTCGTTTCACAGCCTCCGGCGACCAGTAGGTGCGTACATCAGCAAAAATCTGGGCGGTATTGGTGAGCAAGTGGCCGAAGAGCATGACGGTGCCGTTAAGGCTGTCGTTCTCAGTGGCGAAGGTGTACGCTTCACGCAGACCATTCCAATCAAACGACGAATTCAGCATCGCTTCCATGAAATCGCCATTGGGTTTGTGATCCGTCCACTGGCGCTGCCCCTGAAAACCGCCCAGGATCGCATTGTTGCCCAGCGCTTCTTCCCCAAAACCGAGCTCGGCCAGGCGCGGATTGCCATACATGACGTCGCGGGCGATCATGGTCATCTTGACCACGAATTCCCAATCCTCGTCTTTTTCAGTGCGCGTCTTCTGGCGATCAGCGGGATTGTAGTCTTTGCCTTCACGACAGTTTTCTTTCACCCACTTGATGGCTTTTTCGAATTCGTTCGGGTCATAGATGTTGCGTTCAATGCGCCGTGAAAATTCGCTCATATCGCTGGTCGTCACGCGCATATCGAGATAATTCTCGAAGAAATCATGATCCACGATTGAACCGGCAATGCCCATCGAGACATTGCCGAAGGATAGGTAGGTTTTGCCACGGAGCATGGCGGCGGCCAGACCGGCGCGGGTGAAGCGCAGCAACTTTTCCTGAACATCGGCGGGGATGGTCGTATCGGTGGAATCCTGGACATCGGTGCCATAAATGCTGAAGGCTGGCAACCCCTTCTGATTGTGACCGGCGAGAACGGCGGCCAGATAGACTGCGCCCGGACGCTCGGTACCATTAAATCCCCAGACCGCCTTGGGCGTGAGCGGATCCATATCCATTGTTTCAGAGCCGTAGCACCAGCAGGGGGTGACGGTGATCGTCAGGCCGACCCCTTCACGCGCAAATTTGTCGGCGCAGCGGGCAGATTCAGCCAGCCCACCGATACAAGTGTCGGCAATCACGCACTGCACAGGGCTGCCATCAGGATAGCGTAAATTGGCGCTGATAAACTCGGCGGTGCGCTGAGCCATGCCCATCGTCTGATCTTCGAGCGATTCGCGCACGCCCATGCGGCGGCCATCAATGGCGGGGCGAATTCCAACTTTCGGGTAAGTTGAAGTCATCGTGTCATCTCCGTTTTGATTTGTACGTTTACCTGACGCAGTCGGCTGCGCGAGTGTGGGCTTATGATCTGAACGACGGCAAACTTCTTGACATTTATTGCGACTACCTAGACAGTGGTGTGGTGCATTTGTCCACACGATTGGCGCACCACCAATTCTGGTGCGAGTACGACCTCGCGCGTTCTGATGTTACGCGTGGCGGCTAGTCGTTCCATCAATAGACCGGCGGCCGTTCTGCCCATTTCGTAGGCGGGTTGTGCGACCACGGTCAGAAACGGTTCGATCGCTGAAGCGTAAGGAATGTCGTCGAAGCAGACGAGCGCGATATCTTCCGGTACGCGCAAGCCTATTTCGCGCAACGCCTGCAAAGCGCCGACGGCGATCAGATTGTTAGCTGCAAAAATAGCCGTCGGGCGTGGATCACGTTCGAGCAGGCGCTTGACGAGTTGATAGCCACTGTCTTGCTTGAATTCACCGCGGAAAATGAGACTTTCTTCGATAGGAATGCGATGCTTGCGCAGCGCAGCGCGATAACCCTCCGCGCGCTCTTCGGCTGAAGAAATCGAATGGGGGCCACTCACCAGCGCAATTTGGCGATGCCCCAAGCGAATGAGATGCTCGGTCAGCAATTCTGCTCCACCACGATTGTCCCCACAAACCACATCGGACTTGAAACCGTCCACGCGGCGATCGATCAAGACACAGGGGAGTTGATGGCGTTTTAGAGCGGTGAGGCGCAGCTTGTCATTGGTCGTGGGCGCAATCACGATCCCGTCGACGCGACGTTGTAGAAGCAAATTGAGATAAGTGGCTTCTTTTTCGGGATCTTCATCGGTGTTGCATAGAATGGTGTGAAAGCCCTTCTCGGCCGCGGCATCTTCTACGCCACGCGCGATGGTCGTCCAGAAGGGGTTGGTAATGTCGGATAGGAGCAGGGCGATGGTGTGAGTTTGCTTGGAGCGCAGACTCTGGGCGAGTGTATTCGGCACGTAGTGCAGTTCGTTAATCGCTCTCTGCACGCGTTCGCGGGTGGCGGGGTTGACGCTGCCCGAATGGTTAATCACGCGGGATACGGTGATGGGAGCAACGCCTGCCAGTTTGGCCACATCCTTGATATTGACCATGTCCGTTCCTTACGCGCGTGCGGGGCGGCGGAAGCGAGAAATTGGTACCGTTATCATGGTAACGATACCAATCCAATCATACTGATTTCAGGCCAGGCTGTCAAGTAGAAATTTTGTGCTAAGCGGCATCTTGTCGTGTGCATTTCACTTTTTGGGCAGGTTCCCGCTTTGCTCTTCGACCGCGTCCTCGTGGTCGGTGGCATGCCGCATGACGCCCGCGGGGACGCGGTCGAAGAGCAATTTCGTCCCCACCTAAAAATGCGCTGATCTTGTCGTGCTGGCTAGACGCGGCCAGACACCAGGATCATATTGGCGTATTGAGTGGTGTCGCCGGTGCGAATCAATCCGATGGCGTGCGGCACGCGCTTCTTGAACTCCATGTGTGGCTCGAAAGTAATCGGAATACCCGTAGTAGCCGCCGCAAATTGATCGCGCATGCTCGGCGAATTTTCGGCCTTGAACTCTTGCGCCATGAAAATCTGGCTGATGTCAAAGTTAGGCCGGATAGCGTTGAGCACTTGCAGAACGGTGGGGATATCGTCGACCAGCGAGAGGTCAACGGTTTCGATCTGCGGCCAGAAGGGGAAACCTCGATCGCTAATGACCAGGAGGTTGGTATGCCGCACACGTGCCAGCAGCGACAGCAGTTGCGGATTGAGGATACCCTGCTTAAGCATTTGCCACACTCCTCAGATTGGGTTCTTACAACAACCGGCTATAACCATCACGTTTGAGGGCATCGACTAATTCACGCACCGCTTGTTCTTGCTCTTTCGGACAGACCAACACCGCATCGTCTGTAGCGACAATCACCAGACCCTGTACGCCGATGGTGGCAATGAGCCGTTTATGTACTGTTCGCTAACATGTTGAACNNGTTCAAGATGTTAGCGAACACTACAGCAATGAGCCGTTTATCGCTAAAGGCGAGCATATCATGAGTGTTGAGACCGACATGCGGCCCGACCACGATATTGCCTTCTTTATCAGCGGGCAGCAGTGTCAACAGACTTCCCCAGCTTCCCGCATCCATCCAATTGATACTGACCGGGATAACGGCGACAGATTGAGCCTTCTCCATTATCCCATAATCAATCGTCTGCTTGGCGACGCGCGGTCAGATATGCTTTAGCGTCGTTGCATAAGCAGACGTTTGGAGGGGTGTCAGCGGCGTAATATGGCGCACAACGAACTCAATCAGGGTCAACAAGTGGATGGCAATGGTGCGCAAGTGGATTAACCCCACGACCTAGTCATCGCGTTTGACGAACAGGGGATTCGGCGACCTGAAACTAGTAGCGCGGAATATGCCGATCTAGGACCGCGGCAAGATCAGGCGCAACATGAAATCAACAGCACAAAGTCATCTACTCGTTCAGTAGTGAGCGTCAGTTCGGTTGCCACTCCCCAATTTTGCCGAGAAATTCGGCTTTTGTCACGCGCTTACGCGAACGGTAGTACTCATTTAGGACAATGCTCAATCTACTGCACCATCCACCTGGCCGATCGCTTCACGCAAGATATCCATTTCTTGTGCTTCTCCGCGCTGGTACTCTTTGCAGACGTTTCCTTGACGCAACACGATGATTCTATGGCTCATTTCCAAGGCTTCCGTATAGTCGGAGGTGAGCATGAGGATTGCCACCCCCTGTTCGAGGAGATCCTGCATCACGCGATAGATTTCGCGTTTGCCGTTAAT
>PMCF01000294.1 GCA_003154115.1 Anaerolineae bacterium | reverse complement strand
ATCAATCCGTCAGGAATGTGCTCTAAATGCCGCAATTTTCACTTAACCGAAAATCACTTCCACCCAATTTTCAATTTAACCCGAAATTTGAAATTCTCGTCGTCGCCTATGTGTCTTGGGTGAGGCGCAACACGGCTGGGCCGTCCTGCGCCCCCTGCGTGGAAATAACTCCAATGTACATCTTCTTCCCAAGACTTGGGTTTCAGCAACCAGACAGATGGTATGCCCATGCACGAAGTTGCTATTCCCCTTCAGGTTGGCTACAATCTAGCCAACTTCAAAAATGGCAAGCGTCAGTTAATCATTGGTTGGGTACAATCGAGCTGGGAAGGTGCGAAAGCACAAAACGCGGCTCAATGAGATCAACGAGGTAATCGTGAAAAATCTGGATGAAGTCATCCGATCGCTGGCAGAAACAGAGGCAGAAGTGGCTATGCTCGATGCCCGCCGGGCCGACCTGCTCACGCGTATCACTGAACTCCGGCAAGAGAAGGTCGCTCTTCTCCAGACGCATGAAATGCCACTGCAACTCGATCGGTTGCCCTCCGTGACCAATCACTCTTCGCAAGAGTCAAAGATTGCTCTCTTCCGCCAGCTATTTCGAGGTCGCGAAGATGTTTATCCCAGGCGATTTGAAAGTGTGAAAACGGGCAAAAAGGGTTATCAACCTGTCTGCGGAAATGAATGGGTTGAGGGAATCTGCGAAAAGCCCAGGATCCGCTGTGAGGATTGTCAGCATCGTCAGTTTCTGCCTGTCACCGATCAAGTCGTGAAGAATCATCTCCTGGGAATGGACCCTCAAGATCGCTCAGGTCGTGACTTCACAATGGGTGTATATCCCATGCTCTTGGACGAGACCTGCTGGTTCCTGGCGGCCGACTTTGATAAGGTCTCCTGGCAGGTCGATGCCGGGGCGTTCCTGGAAACTTGTCGGCTTTTTGACGGGCCGGCGGCATTGGAGATATCGCGTTCAGGCAATGGCGGTCATGTCTGGATATTCTTTTCAAAACCCGTCCCGGCCGCGTTGGCCCGCAAAATGGGCGCGTTCCTTTTAACTCAGACGCTGGAGTGCCGACCAGAGATTGGCCTGGATTCCTATGATCGGTTTTTCCCCAGTCAGGACACGCTTCCCAAAGGCGGCTTTGGTAATCTCATCGCTTTGCCGCTTCAAAAGAAGCCGCGCGAGCACAGCCACAGTCTTTTTCTGGACGAAAACTTTGTCCCCTACCCGGATCAATGGGCTTATCTTTCGACGCTGCGTTGCATGACTCGGCAAGAAGTTGAAGCGATCGCTCAGGCGGCGGACAGGCAGCGCGAATTCCTGGGGATTCGATTGCCTGTAACCGACGAGAGCGACGACGAACCCTGGACTGCGCCATCGTCAAGACGACGGCAGGATTCAGCGATTGTTGGCCCATTCCCTGAGCAGATTGAACTGGTGTTCGGCAATCAAATCTATATTCCCAAGTCCGATCTGACGCCATCCTTGCGCAACCGTCTTATCCGTCTGGCCGCTTTTCAAAACCCGGAATTCTATCAAGCACAGGCTATGCGCCTGTCCACGTTTGGCAAGCCGCGTATCATCAGTTGCTGTGAAGATTTTTCAAAACATCTGGGGCTGCCGCGTGGCTGTCTCGACGAAGTGCTTGAGCTGCTCCAGTCGCTCAAGATCAGTGTGACGCTCACTGATCAGCGATTCAGTGGAACACCGCTTGAACTTCAGTTTCACGGGGTTTTGCGTGCGGAGCAGCAGCAGGCCGCCGACGCCTTATTGCAACATGAGACAGGCGTTTTGTCGGCTTCGACGGCTTTTGGCAAAACAGTGGTCGCAGCTTACTTGATGGCGCAACGCCAGGTCAACACTCTGGTGATTGTTCATCGCCAGCAATTGCTCGACCAGTGGATTAAAGCGTTGAGCCAGTTTCTGAACCTGGCACCGAAAGAGATCGGGCAAATCGGCGGTGGCAAACACAAGCCGACCGAGAAGATTGATGTGGCGATGGTTCAAAGCCTGAGTCAGAAACATGTGGTCGACGACCTCGTCGGCAAGTATGGCTATTTGATTGTGGATGAATGTCACCACATTTCCGCGGTCAGCTTTGAGCAGGTTGTCAGGCAGAGTAAGGCTCGGTATCTCACCGGCTTGTCGGCCACAGTGGTCCGTAAAGACGGGCATCATCCGGTCATTTTCATGCAATGTGGTCCAGTCCGCTATCGCGTGGATGATCGCCGGCAAGCTGAGCAGCGGCCTTTTGATCATAAGGCCGTCATCCATCCCACGAACTTTCGCTTGCCACTGCATGGATCAAACCCGACAGCGCTATCCATTCAAGACATCTATGCCATGCTGGTTAGAGACGACGAGCGCAATCAGTTGATTGCCAACGATGTTGTGGAGGCGGTGCAGGCCAGGCGATTCCCGGTTCTGCTGACCGAGCGACGAGAGCATCTGGAGACGTTCGTGAATTTGCTTTCCCCGCAGATTCCGAATGTTATCGTGATGGCCGGCGGTATGGGTAAACGGCAACGCAAGCGGCTGGCCGAGCAAATCGCTAGCATTCCAGTTGAGCAGCCGCGCGTGATTATCGCCACGGGGCGTTATCTGGGCGAAGGTTTCGACGATGAACTGCTCGACACGCTGTTTCTCGCGTTGCCGATTTCCTGGCGGGGGACTTTGACCCAGTATGCCGGTCGGCTGCACCGATTGAATGCTGCCAAGAAAGACGTGATCATCCACGATTACGTGGATTTTGAGATCCCCGCACTGACGAAAATGTATTCGAGACGACGAGCCGGTTACAAAGCCATTGGCTATGAGATTATGATGGCCGACAGTAAGAAGCCAGTCAGCCAACTTGTGCTGGAGAATCTGTGAGTATATTGTAGGTCCGAGGCCGTGTCTTAGAATTGATCAGGCTGGGCGATGCGCTTTAACCACGGCGCGTGGTGATCAAAATCAGGGTCAAAGCTGGCGAGCATTACGATCTCGCGTTTGTGGCAGGAAACTGCAATGAGCGCGTCGTTGAAGTTCAACTCGCCGCCCGATTGCTCAACCAAGGCTACTACTTCATCGTAGATGTCAGGTAGCGTGGGATACAGCCAGGTGACCGATTTCTTCGGAAATTTGGTATGCAGGCGTTCAAGCAGTGAAGCCAGATCGGCCACACGTCGCTTTTCATGGACGCGTCGGGCCAGCGTATCAATCGTCTCGGCTAACACACAATCGAACGCAGCCATCTGGATATCGTGCGTTTGTATATCGGCATACAATTGTGTAGCCGCAGCGTGCCAGAGATCTTTTTCGTCCAGTAACCCAACAACAAATGAGGTATCCAAGCCGATGGTCGTTGGCATCGTCAATCGGCATCGTATAGTGCTTCGGTGGGCTGATGAAAAATGGCCTTACAATTGACAAGCGATCTCTGCACACCGAAAGGCATACATCCGATGCGCTATCTTGCTCTTGGTGATTCTTATACGATTGGCGAAAGCGTCGATCCCTCTGAACGTTGGCCCGCCCAGTTGACCGCCCGCTTGCGCGAGCGCGGCTTTACACTCGATGATCCGCTCATCATCGCCACTACCGGCTGGACGACCGGTGATTTGTCGCGCGCCCTGGTGCAGACTCAGCCGCTGGGCCCGTTCGATCTGGTGACGCTGCTCATCGGCGTCAACAATCAATATCGCGGGCGCAGTGAAGACGAATATCGCCAGCAGTTTCGCGCGTTGTTGCAGCGCGCCCTCGCCTACGCCGAAAATGATCCAGCGTGCGTCATCGTCCTCTCCATTCCCGATTGGAGCGTCACGCTCTTCGCCTCGGCATTGGGCGCGGAAGAAAGCAGCCTGGCCCGGATCGCCAGTCAGATCGATCGGCTCAATGCGATCAATCAGGCGGAGACAGAGCGATCGGGTGCGCAGTACGTCGACATCACACCGCTCTCGCGCACAGCGGCCCACGATCGATCGCTGCTGGCCGCCGACGGCTTGCATCCTTCCGGCAAGATGTATGCGGCCTGGGTGAAGCTAATCGAACCGATCGCGTGTGACGTGTTGAGCCGCTAAATCTCGGATCGCCAGATCAACGATTAGCATCGAGCAGCAGCTCGATTTCTCTCAGGACAGACGCCAGATCAGGCGGTGTAGTGGACTGCGGCGGAGCACCTTCGGCCAGATGTTTGTGATGCGGAGCAGTTGGCAGTTCGGGGAAGTGCAGCACCGAGCCATCCAGAAAATAAATTTCACCCCGAACCAGCCCGACGTTGGCGCTGCGCTGATCCAGGGTGATGCGGGACGAATTGACGGCGGGCGAGGCCGCCACTATGTGCAGGAGTGCCGCAAAGTAAGCATCAATCACCGCAGGGTCAATCCATTTAAGGCCTGTTGTTGTTCTTCCAGCAGACGCAAGGTTTTGATCTCGCCCAGCCATTCGATAAAGTCCAGGCTCTCGTCTAGCTCACGCGCCGCAAAGCGCTGTTCAAACTGCGCCGAGGTCAGACCGAAACGCTGTTCAAATTCGGCCAGCCGTTCGCGCGTGCGGCGTAGACCCAGTGCCAACACCTTGGCCTCAGTTTGCAGCGCCGACTCGACCAGCGGCTTGAGCGACACTTTAGAATCGGTCGTAATGGTGATGTTTTGCAGCATGGCACACCTCTGCAAGGATTATAGCATATGCGTTTAGCCACAGAGGCTCTGACTATCCATCTTCGAGGTCATTCATGAACCAACCCAGTCGAGCAAATCGCTTTGTCGCTTTCATACTGCGCTCACCGCTGTGCATCTTCATGAGTGGCCTACTGTTGATCACCGTCACGGGCCGCAAGAGCGGGCGCGCCATTTCCACACCCGTCAACTATGTGCGCGATAGCGCCCGCGACAGCGCCCGCAACGGCGACACACTGTTGGTGACCAGCAAAGTCGATCGGACGTGGTGGAAGAATCTGCGTGGCGGTGCACCCGTCACACTGCGTTTGCAGGGCAAGACCTATCGGGCAACGGCAACCGTGATCGAAGATCGAACTGCCGTCGAACAAGAACTGTTGCGTTTCTTTCGTCTGACCAAACGCACCATCGCGGGCATTCACCTCACGCCCGAGGGCCAGCCTACCAATCTGGAAAAATTCGCGCGTGTCGTTCAGTCCCGCGTCATCATCGAAATCACGCAGCTCACCAAACAATAACTTCTGTGGAGCCACGCCCTGCGTCTACGTCCTGGTTTTGAATTGGACGCCAGCGCCGTGCGGCTCAAAGGCGAGGTCGTCATCGATCTGGATATTTCCGCCGTCAATGGCCGGGCCATTCATGAAGCCACCGGCTTCGTGCTAGCAGCGCCGACCTGCCCCGCCAGGAGGAACGTATCAAAAAGTAGAAATAATCGATATACAGCCATAACGGCCCCGACCGCGCCCGTACCATAAGGCCAGCAGTTCTCAATTTGGATTTGTAGTAACGACTTCAGTCGTGGTTTGCGGCCAAAAAGCGACTGAAGTCGCAACTACCGGCGTCAATTGTTTTCATATTGAGAATTGCTGCCATCAGGCGCGGTTTTGTTTACACCGTGATGAGTATCACTTTCCCCGATGACATTTGCCACTATGGAACCCCATCCCAACCGGGTAGCATTAGAGGTGTAGCACAATCTTTCAGTCTACAGGGAGGGCTGATCATGGAAGAAAGCGTCGTCGTCAAACAACAGTATTGTGCCGCCGTCCGCCAACAAGTGCAGCTCGTGGAAACGCGGGTCTTTCCCGAGAGCGATTTTCTGTCGATGGATGAGTATCGCGTCAAGAAGACTGAATGCGCGCTGGGGTTGGAGTGCAGTATGGACGACCATGTGCATTGCGTGTGGGCCGGCGGGGGCACGACCGATCCGTTTGCGAACACCTGAGATACCCGCTCAGTCGTCATGCCCGAGTGCCTCCATCGGGCATCCAGCGTGACGATTGAGCATTAGTGCAGGCCGGACTGATGGATTCCCGCTTACAGCCTGCGGGAATGACCGCCGTCAATAATGACTGAGCAATTACAGAAACAGTATGAAAGACCCGACCAATTCAACTGAGTCAAGCGAAGCACAGACATCCTGCGGCCTGTGAGCGGCGCCCATCGTAACGCGTCCCGTGGGGCGCTCAACGAGCGGACGCTCAACGAGGGAGTCTGCCGCCCGCACCGCCGCAACTATGGCCGCCGTGCGCGCCAGGCCGTGACGCGCCGCAGCCGCCCTAAGGTCGATCGGCAAAGTCTGTTCTCGCGTTAGCGATAGAAACCTGGTTCCTGACACGGCCAGGTTTCTCAATCTCTGGAACCGGGAGGTCCCGATGAACGCATTCACGAATATTCTGGTCGCGTACGATGGTTCCGAGCACAGCCAGAAAGCGCTGGACCTGGCGATCAAAATCGCCCAGTGTTCAAACGGCAAGCTCAAAGTGCTGTTTGCCTTTGACAAAGTGCCGACCATCTTTGGCGACGATGAAACCGAGCATTTCATCGAACGGGCCATGACCAAGGGCCGCGAGAAATTGACCGAAGCCACCGCGCACGTGCACGACGCCGGTATCGAGTTTAAGACCGACATCGTCGAAGGCCCGGCCGCCGAAGCCATTTTGCGCGTCGCTGAGGCCGATGGCTGCGACCTGATCGTGATGGGCTCACGCGGGTTGGGCATGATGCAGGGCTTGCTGCTGGGCAGCGTCAGTTACCGCGTACTCCACCACGCGCAGATTCCGGTGCTCATCGTTCGATGATCGCGCAAGGCCGCTGGCACGCCACCACCTACGCGCTCAGCCTCAAAGACTCATCGTTGAGTGTGGCGATCAATCGTGATGACATTGTGGCGTGCGATTTGGCCGGGCGGCTGTACAGCGTGTTTCATGACGGCCGTCACCAGCGGCGCAGCCTCAACGGCGCGGTGCTGCAAAAGTGGGCGTCCCCGATGGGGACGCCCTCACCGGGGACGCTCCCTGTGGGGACGACGACCGAACGGCAACGCCGTTGGCTGACTGATGCAGAAGCCGCCGAGGTGATCGATTACGCGGCGGCGCAGTTTCAACAGCTGCACACCGCGCTTCGCTCACCCGCTTGGGAATGGGTCACTCCGCTCGATCGATCGGCGGCCCTCGACGAGCTCTTGTCTGTGATCGAGCGCGCCGCACACTTTAACAACATTGCCGCCCGATCGGATGCGGCGCGCTGTGCGGAAGTCTATCAACCGATCGGCATTCTGCCCCCCGATCAATATTTGGCCCTGGTCTTACAGGCCACCACGGGCTGTTCCTTTAACACCTGCACCTTCTGCGATCTTTACCAGCAACCCTTTCGCGTCAAATCACCCGATGAATTCCGCCAGCACATTCGGCAGGTGCATGACTATCTCGGCGCTTCGCTCTTGCTGCGCCAGCGCGCGATCTTTCTGGGCGCGGCGAATGCACTGGCGATTCCGATGCCGCGCTTGCGTGCGCTCTTTGAAATCATTCATGAAACGTGTCATTCCGAACCCCGCAGGAGTGAGGAATCCCACGCCGGCCAAGAGGAGATTCCTCGCCGCGGCGCGGCTCGGAATGACACGCCACCCGTGTACGCTTTTCTGGACGCCTTCACGGGCACACGCAAGAGCGTGGAAGACTATCGGGCCTTGGCTGAGCTGGGCTTGAAGCGCGTGTACATCGGGCTGGAGTCGGGACACGATCCGCTGTTGGAATTTGTGCGCAAGCCCGGTCACGCCGGCGATGCGATCGAGACCGTGCAGACGATCAAGGCCGCCGGGATCAACGTCGGCCTGATCGTGATGATCGGCCTGGGAGGAGATCGCTTTGCGGCCGGTCACGTGGCCGACACGATCGTAGTGTTGAATCAGATGCCACTCGGCAAAGGTGACCTGATCTATTTCAGCGATCTGGTCGAAGAACCGGGCACACCATATCCCACGCTCGCACAGCAACACGATATTCACGCACTGGGCGCAGAAGGCCGATCGGGGCAGCGTGCGGCGCTGCGGGCCGGACTGCACGCGCACGGCGTGAAGGTGTCCAACTATGACGTGCGTGAATTTGTCTATTGACTGGACGATACAGGATGCACGATGACGGGTCAACTGGCGCAATAGGTCGCACCTCACGCATTGTAAATTGTGCCTTGTAAGTCGGTTGAACAAGGCCGCGCAGAACGAGATCATCAACATCGCCACGTTGTTCCTCGGCCCGGCGATTGTTTGGCAAGTTGATGACCGCTGTGACGCGTGGCAAGGTCAACCCGTTGATCGGCGCGGCAAGGCATCAGCGCGTTTCCGATGGCCGGAGGTGTCTTGTTGGCATTGGTCAGCGGGTTGGTGAAGTAAGCCATCGTTCCGAAGATGAATGGCCGCGTGCTGATTACGATTGTATGCGGCTTGACGCAGGGGGCGCATGGGGTATCATTCCGACAGGGGGTAACACCATGAAACTTTATGATCTGGCCTTGCGCGTTGAAGAAATTCAAGACGGCGGCGATTATCACTACCTGGCGACCAGCCCGGACCTGCCCGGCCTGTTGGTAGCCGGTGACACAGCCGAGGAAGTCTTAGCCTTGGCCCCGTCTGTGGCCGGGGCGTTGATCGCTTCGCTGCAGGCCGAAGGCGATCCGTTACCCGCGACGATTCGCTCGGTATCCACGTTTCCTCTGGTAACGCATGTCGCGGTGACCGCATGAAGTACGCGGAACTAACCCGCAAGCTACGGCGGCTGGGCTGTTACCCTACACGGTTTGGGGCAGGCAGCCATGAGATATGGCGCAACCCGGCCACCGAAAAACAAACGCCGATCCCCTATCATCGCTCAAAGGACCTCGGCGCGGGATTGCTGTCACGCATCTTGAAACAACTGGACATCGATCGAGAAAGTTTCGACAAAGCCTGACAGATGCGGCGCTGGCGGTCCCTGGCTGGCGCTGGTGAGCGGTACCACGGGTTAGCTGATCCTTCCAATAGAGCCACACCCGTCTTTGAGCTGCGAGACCTGACAGAGTACGCCATCTGTCAGGTCTTTTTGTATGACGAGTGTTCAATTTGGCGACGTTTTTGAAGCGCGGCGAGGTTGCTTGATTTCAGGCTAGACAATTTATGAAGTACAATAGAAAGCAACTCCAAGATAGCCCCCGAAAGGACAAATGCGCTAATGACAGAGCAAACCGAGGTAAGACTTCTTTTCCTTGACACGGCCTCATTTGACGATGGTGTCGCAATACGCGGCGGCGCATTGATTACGGATGCCGACACAAAGCCTTATGAATTCAGGTGCACCAGTGCCGTCAAGCCGACCGCTCTTCAAAAAATGCTATATGGCGATACGCTTGAGTCCTATGTTCATGTTGAGCTGATTGGCGCACCCTTGATCAAAGCGGCCAAAGAACTGCCCAGTTTGGTCATCGTCCGCAATCCGTTGCTGCTAAATGTCCGGCCTCTAATTGCATTTCCTGTGGTCCTCGTGTCCAACCAACTCAGCGGCAGTAAAGACTCTGTAAACCTGGTGTCTATCAAAACTCACAGCAAATTTCCAAGCGAAGCCCAGGCGGCGCAAGACCTCTTGACGCCGATTATGGAACATCGCAATCTGCTTGAACCGTTTGAGCGGCTAAGCATCGCTTTGAGCGAAGCTCATAAACAACGCATAGGTGATGCCGGAGGAGCGCGTGTCTAGCCTGCAACAAAAAGTCGGAGAGCGCCTCTCTGGAATACCCGCACCTGATATTTTCTACACCGATAACCTACGGTCTCAAGTTCCAGCGCTCTTTGATTCAACGAGTCTGCAACAGTCAGCCAGCGACAGCCGGTTGACTATGGCTTGTTTCGTCTCGCCTGATCTATTTCCGTTGCTGATCAAGTGGCCGCCGCTACAGGTGCTTGGTGGCCGAATCCCCAGATTCAGCGTGTCTATTAACCCCGTTCCGGTCGTGCCAGATGTCCAAATTCAGTCGCTTGGAATTGGCGCAACGACGTTTGGCTGTGTCATCTCGGCCGATGTCTTGCCCATGCCGACGGTAAAACAACTGTTGATTGCGAATCGTCAGTCGTTCTGGCTTGCGGCGTCTGTATTAGAGGATCAACTGTCTGGCTGGTCACTCCCCGATATTTCTAAGAATCAATGCCAGCAGCTGATTGCCCCGACAATTTCAGAGAATCAATTTGAGTTCTTCTTCACGCCCAAAGTGATGGGCATGAACTATCGCGACCGCTACTGGCGCACACTGGCTAAGCCCGATGAGAAGCCATTGACGCGTCAGCTAGGCGAGACTAAAGCGAAGCGAGGCCGAAAGCCTAAACAAGAGGCCGAAGAAAATGCCGACCACGAAATTAAGCCGCAAGCTCGCTCTTTCTGGGACTTGCTGTATGTGATTTTGCTTCCGCCCATTTCATTGGACGATCTTGGCAGCCTGTCCTTGCCGAAAGGACGTGAGCTCTATGCTTATCAACCGGCAGGCATATATTTTCTGATGAAAAATGAGGCCGCGTTACTGGCCGACGAGATGGGCACCGGCAAGACTGTCATGACCACGGTCGCGCTCAGATTGATGGTTCAAGAGGGCAAAGTGCGTCATGCGTTGATTGTTTGCCCACCCAGTGTCTTGTATGAATGGGAGCGTCATCTATCAGAATGGACGCCGGATTTGCAGACAACACTCGTGAGAGGGACTCAGAGCGTACGACGATTGGCCTGGCAAAGCCCGGCGCATGTCTATATGACCAGCTATGATTCGCTGCGCAGCGATGTTGAGAGCGGTATCTTGTCGCGATCGGAGTATAGCAAGTTTGACGTCGTCATTTTAGATGAGGCTCAACGTATTATGAATCAGGCGTCCGGTCGTACCCAGGCCGTCAAGAAAATTGGCAAAGAAGCGCGGCAGCGTTGGGCTTTAACAGCCACACCTATCGAAAATAAAATTGAAGATATTGGCGCGTTGTTTGATTTTCTACGCCCCCCCGCTCTGGTTCCATTGATGCCATTTGATTATCTTGACCTAGAACAATTGAAGGCATATATTGCGCCTTACATTCTGCGCCGACGAAAAGCAGATGTGTTGAAAGACCTGCCAGAAAAAATCGTCGAATCGCTCGAGTTGGAACTCGACCCTCATCAGCGCGCCATCTACGATCAAGCTGAACAAGAGGGCAAGAATAAGCTAAGGGCTTTAGGTCGAGAGGGTGTGACGAGAATCCATATTTTCGCTGTAATTCAACGCCTTAAGCAAATCTGCAACTTTGCGCCCGACCGCATGACCAGCCCTAAGTTAGAGGCATTGAAGGGGAAGGTAGAAGAAATCGTTGCCAGCGGGCATAAAGTCATCGTCTTTAGCCAGTACCTTGGGGAAGGAATTGATAAGTTGGAGAAAGCCCTCCGTCCCTACGGCGTTGCCAAGATTGTCGGCGGACAGACTGATTCCGTTCGGAAGGGCGAGGTTGAGCGATTCAAGAAATCCCAAGGTTGCCCAATTCTCCTCGCAACCCCTAAATCTGGCGGCGTCGGGTTAAATTTTCCTGAAGCGAGTTACGTGATTCACTTCGATCACTGGTGGAATCCCGCCGTCATGTGGCAGGCAGAAGATCGCATTCATCGGCCTGACCAAAAAGGCAGATCCGAACCCGGTCATGAAAAGCGGGTAGTCAATATCTATTCTTACTGGATGGAAAACACCATCGATCAGCGAATTCAAGCCATTTTAGAGAGGAAAGGTCTGTTGTTTCGGGATGTAGTTGATGGCCTGTCAGAATCAGATATCGATCAATCGATTTCCGTCGACGAATGGCTGGAAATACTGGGGGTAACTTCACCTGAAGCGCCGCCTGTCTCAAATGCCTTCACCGCTCTGGCGGCTTTGCCCCCTGCTGAAATGCGAGAGCGGCTGTACGAAATTACCCCTACCGAATTTGAGCATCTGGTCAAAGACTTGATGCGGTATTTGGGGTATCCAAATACCAAAGTTACCAACCGTACGCATGATGGGGGCATAGATGTCATTGCGTCGCGCTCTACCGCCGAGGGTGTGCAACGGGCCGCCGTGCAATGCAAGCGTTATCGCGGCAAGGTGTCCGTTCAAGTGGCGCGCGAGTTGCTGGGGGTGATCACGTCGGATACCAGTTTCACAACCGGCTATCTGGTCACCACCGGCGAGTTCACGGCTGAATGCATCCAGTTCTGCGCCCCAAATGATGCGCTGGTGATGATCGATGGCGCGCAGGTGGTTAAGTACGTTAAGCAATTTGGACTTTCCGTGTAAGCTGTTTTCTTGTGGCTTAAGTCTGTACACCCGCCTGCCATAATGACCACAACCCTACCATTTGCTTCATACTTCACTAGACACGATTTCTCAACGAGGTAAAGACATGAGCGACTCGACCGATCAAAATTCAAACAGTGTCCGCATCCACATTACCGGATTAGATTTTCAACGGATAAAGTATTGGCTTGATAGGGCTGATGCTTCGCAGGATGCTGATCCTGTAACGGCGTTCTTTTCAGCCTGGGTGAGCTTCAACTATTATTATTGTACTTTCGCATTCTCGCGTGAATATAAGCTACAGTTCACCAAATGGAAAGAAAGCAAGTGGCCCGGAGGCGGTAAGGACAAAAGGGGAGATGGTGAAAAATCGCAATGGAGTTTCTTGGTGAACAGTGATCGCTTCCAAAAAGTCTATTCTGACTGCAAAGTGACCCAGCCATATCTGCTTGAGTTGACCGTCAAACTACCGATCAAGAACATGAAAAACGGACGCAAGATTCCCTCAAATAAAAATTGCGTGTGCAAGGTAAGCGATTTGTCGATCGACCAAGTCTTTGACGTGCTATATCAGATCAGAAACAACCTGTTTCACGGGCAGAAAGATCCAGCCAAAGAAGCACGTGATCTTGAGCTGACGACTTTCGGCGTCAAGTTCCTGGCACCATTCATGCGTGAATTGCTCAAACACACAGACAGTTAACCTGTAAGGGCGCGACATTAATGTTTATCACCAATCCAAATTAGCAAGATGTCCATGGCCGCCGTTGGCAACTGCGATCACCTGCGATGGCTGCCAGACTGACTGATCATCTATGGACGGTTAAAGAACTCTTGACAACCGTTGCGCTCCCCAACACTTGAAAGGGAGACTATCCAATTTCTCGTTGTGAGTGTAAGGGTGTTCGCTAACCTGCTCTCATCCTCCGCGTCCTGCCATTCATGCTATACTGTCCGCGAGGTACACCCATGGACACTAATCAATCTGACACTATCGAAACATTCGCCCAACTGGGCTTGAGCGCGCCACTCATCCAACTACTGAACGAGGTGGGCTATGAAGCGCCGACCTCCATTCAACAAAAAACGATCCCGCTGCTCTTGGCGGGCCGCAATCTCATCGGCCAGGCCCAAACCGGCACGGGCAAGACGGCGGCCTTCGCGCTGCCCATCCTGGATCGTCTCGATCTGAACGAGCGCGCCGTGCAAGCGCTGGTGCTGACTCCCACGCGCGAGTTGGCGATCCAGGTGGCCGAAGCCATACACGGCTATTCCAAATATCTGGGCCGNNATGGATCATCTGCGGCGCGGCACGCTGGATCTCGCCTTTGTGAAGACGGTCGTGATTGACGAAGCCGACGAGATGCTGCGCATGGGCTTTATCGAGGATGTCGAATGGATTCTGGGGCAGACTCCGGCCGATCGGCAGACGGCGCTCTTCTCGGCCACCATGCCGCGCGAGGTGCGTCGCATCGCCGATCGGCATCTCGCCGATCCGGTCATGATCGAGATCAAGCGCAAGACACTCACCGTGCCCACGGTCGAGCAGCACTATGTGCACGTGCTTGAAAAGCAGAAGGTGGACGCGCTCACGCAGCTGCTGGAAACCGAAGCGGTGGAAGGCGAAGCCATCCTTATTTTTGCGAGCACTAAGGTGGGCGTGGCCGACCTGGCGGACAAACTCCAGTCCCGTGGTTACGCGGCCGAAGCCATGCACGGCGACATGACTCAGGCGCAGCGCGAGAGCGTCATCCGCCGCCTGCGCGAAGAACAGATCGAAATTGTCGTCGCCACCGACGTGGCCGCGCGCGGTCTGGACATCGAGCACATCAGCCACGTGATCAACTTCGATATTCCCAACGATCCTGAATCCTACGTCCACCGCATTGGACGCACGGCGCGGGCCGGGCGCGCGGGCAAGGCGATCTTGTTCGTCACGCCGCGCGAAACACGCATGCAGCGTGTGATCGAACAGTTTACGGGTCAACGCTTAACGGCCATGAAAGTTCCCAGCCACGCCGATGTGGCGGCGCGGCGCACGGCGTTGTTCAAAGCGCGCCTGTTGAAGACTCTGCAAGAAGAAGACCTGGATGTGTATCTCGCGTTGGTGGAAGAGTTAGCCGAAGAGAGCGGCTGCGATCTGGCCGAGATTGCGGCGGCGGCGGTACGTATGGCGCGCGGCGACAAGCCGCTGGAGCCACCTGCGGCACCGGAACCAGAACCGATCGGTTATCCGCTGCCCGCCGAGACCGAGACGGTGATGCTGTACATTGATGCGGGACGCAATGCCGGCCTGCGCCCGGCCGACATCGTAGGCGCGATTGCCAACGAAGCGAATTTGCCGGGCAAGTACATCGGCCCGATCGAGATCTTCGACGACTACTCACTGGTGGGTGTGCCGACCCAGGCTCAAGCGCAGGTACTCTCGGCGATGGCGGGCGGAACCGTGCGCGGCCAGGCGACTAACATCCGATTGGCCACTCCGCGCGACTCCGGCCCGCGTGATCGATCCGAGCGCAAGGCAGCGCCGCGCCACGTCGAGCCGCACAAGCCGCGCTACGATAAAAAACGTGCGTCGGCCAAACCAGCGACACCACCCAAGAAAAAGTCGTTCAAACACAAGAAGAAATAGCCGATAAACCTCCGACCCAATTTTTGCGCAAATTAG
>PMCF01000307.1 GCA_003154115.1 Anaerolineae bacterium | reverse complement strand
GTCTCCGTACTGGCTGAATAGTTACCAAAAGGCAAAAGAATTGGGGACATTTGGACAGATGTATTCGATGTCAACTCACAGGCGGATGAGCGGATTAACTATCCTACGCAGAAACCTGAAGCGCTTCTGCAACGCGTAATAGAATCATTCTCGCTCCCAAGTGGCCTTGTCCTTGACTGCTTCATCGGCAGCGGCACGACCGCTGCCGTTGCCCAAAAACTGGGCCGCCGCTGGATAGGCGCGGATGTCAACAAAGGCGCAATCCAAACGACCGCGAAACGCTTGCAGGCCATCATTCAAGAACAGATTGCGGCCAGTCAACAACCCCCTCTCCCTTTGGAGGTAGAGGGCGAGGGTGAAGGTGTGCCCCAACCCGCCGCCTTATCCTTCGCCGTGTATCGTGTCAATGACTACGACTTGCAGATTCAACACAATGAGGCTGTCAATCTGGCCTGTGACTACCTCGGCATTACGCGCACCAAGACCGACGCCTACTTTGACGGCGTGCGCGGCAAACAGCTCGTGAAGATCATACCCTTCAATCATCCGCTCAGCCCGGTTGATCTGGAAGACGTGAAGCGTGAATTGGGCGCGCGGCCCGACGAAGGGCGCGATGTCTTAATTGTGGCGCTGGGGCAGGAACGCAGCGTTGATCAATGGCTGGAAGATTGGAACCGGCTGCGCAAACGCGGCGACTTCCCCAACAAATTGCACGTCATCGAACTCCGCACCGATGCTACCTACGGCAAGTTTTTCGCGCATCAGCCCGCGCAAGCAAAAGTCAATATCAAACGCACCAAAG
Organism: Anaerolineae bacterium; assembly: GCA_003154115.1. Lineage (GTDB taxonomy): Bacteria > Chloroflexota > Anaerolineae > Fen-1058 > Fen-1058 > Fen-1058. The sequence goes on along the minus strand of PMCF01000307.1, from coordinate 4,683 downwards.
ACAAAATCAAGGTTGAGATCAAGGACTTCATCTCGCCAACCATCATCGAACGCCTTAAACAGCAAAGCGGCGTGGTCACACCGCACATTGACGACTGGCGCGCGATGGTGGACAGCGTGATGATCGACGCGGCCTATGACGGCGCAGTGTTTAACATCAGCTATGCCGATGTGCCGGAGAAAAAGAGCGATCTCGTCGCGGGCAGTTACGAACTCGATGTGCCAGCTGGAGAGACAACTGTGGCGGTGAAGATCACGGATATGCTAGGCGAGGAAGCGATCGAGAGGAAGCTGGTGTAGGTCGGCGGCATTAAGACGCGAAACAGTGGCACAGCGCACGCTAACGGGTCTGACGCGGGCAACGACGGCAGCCCTCGTTCCAACAACGCTGATGCGCCGGTCAATAACGGTGGCCTTTATTCCAGACACGGCCACCCACATTCTAAGACCTCGCAGGTTTTGGAAACCTGCGAGGTCTGCCCGGACAACGACGGGGGTCCTCATTTCAACGACGGCGACCGTCAGGGACATGACGGACGCCCTCATTCCAGCCACGGCGATACTCATTCTGGTCAGAATGACCCTCGCCGTAGCCAGAACGGGCATCGCCGTAGCCAGAATGAGCGTTCCCGTGGCAATTAGTGATCATCGCCGTCATGCTTTTGACGGACGCCGTCATTAGAATGGGTCTCACCGTATTCAGAATACGCGTCGGCGTCGCCATATTGTAAACCGTCGTCATCAGAATGAGCGCAACCGTGGCTAGAATCATCGTCACCGTAAAGGGCGCGAGCAACGCCGTGACCAGAATGAGCCGTGTCGTAGTCAGAATAAACCTGGTTGTAACGCGGCAGACCCTGCCCGTGGCAGGCCCCTGCCGACATTATCCCAACCCCGGGAAGGTAACATGCTAACGCAGGCGCAGTTAGAACACAAAGTTGAAGTCTTCACAGCCAACGGCCAGCAGGCCAAGGCGCAAGCCGTCATCGGCAAGGTGGGCTGCACGCCGCCCATCCTCACCGAACACGCCACGCTGCTGGCGCGCATCCGGTTGGGTCATTCCACCGTGCCCGATGCGCTGAGTGTGCAAACTCAGGCCACCCTCACCGAGGCCGCCGCCCGTGAAGCCGCCAACACCGAAATCGCCAGCCTGTCCGACACCTGCCGCATCGTGTACAAGGACGATGAGCCGACGTTGACAGCCCTGGGCCTGACCACGCATTACGAAACCGTAAAGGGGTCAGACGGCCAACCGACGGGCACGGTGGTCGCCCGCCCGTCCGAATCGACCGCCGAAACGCTCAAACGCTGGCGATCACGGGTCGATGTGGCGGCCAAACTCGCGCCCGAAAAAGCCGCGCTGCTCAGCGCCGCCAACTGGGGAGCCGATCGATTGACGGCGCTCAACGGGCTGGTCGAAGCCTTTGCCACCGCCGACATCGATCAGCAGTCGGCCATTCAGACCTATCAACAGTTGTCGGCTCAGCAGACCGCCGACATCGAAGCCCTGCGCGCGTGGTACACCTCGGCAGCGGCCTTGAGCAAGCGTGCCATCAAAGATGCCGACCCGAAGAATCATCAGCAGTTGTTGGAGTTGCTGGAGTTGTAAATGTAGTGGATCGTGGCGAGAGGGCCTTTCTAACGAAAGGGTCTCTCAAGCGAGAGGTGCGGGGGCCTCTCGCACAAAGCAAGCAGCATCTGGCGACCTTGGCGGGGCAATGAGTATGCGACTCGGAGGCAACCATGTACCAACGCGGCATGAAATGGGAAACCTACCTCGAATTTGAAGGTTTCAAAGACGACATTATCCATGGCCTGCAGCGACAAACGAGCGAGGCGGCTGCAACCACCCACGCACTCAACGCCGGTTTTGGCGAGATGATTGCGAGCCAGCAGGAAATGGCCGCCGTCATGCAGAACGGCTTTGCGGCGGTCTCCTATGGACTGGAACGAGTATCCAATGGCCTTGAGTCCTTGCGCGCCGATTTTGACTGGGCTATGGGCGCCGTGCTATGGAAGCTGGAATTGCAGCACGCAACACTGCGCAATATCTTAGCTACCTTGCAAGCCCCACTCGATCCGCAAGCCAAAGCACTTCGCGGCCGGGCAGAAAATGCTTATGCCCAAGGTTGGTACGATGAGGCGTTGACCGACTTGCTTGAATCCGAGCAGAAGAACTATCAAGACTTTGCCGTCCACCAGACTATTGGCAACGTTTATTTGTACCATCGGCAGCCGGCCGATTTGGACAAAGCCCGGTCGTATTATCTAAAAGCCGGCAAGTATGCTACGCCCCGGTCTGCTTATCACGCCGCGCAAGCGTTTATATACGCGGCCTTTGTCTGCTACCAGCAACGGGATGATAAAGCCGCCATTGAACACGCCCGCCGGGCGACGGAGCTTGCGCCACAGCTCGCGGAAGCCTATTTCAACCATGCCAAGTTTGCCGCCGCCGCCGGGCAAGCGGCTGTGGCTATTCCCAGTCTGGAGCGAACCATTCGCACCGACCGGAATTATGCCATTAAAGCCCGCGCCGATGCCGACTTTGTGAACATCGAAGCGGCGGTGTCGGACCTAATGGAGCGGTTGCGATCCGAGGCACGGCAGCAGGCTCAAGCGCAGTGCCGAGCGCTACAAACTGCGATATCCTGCTATGTCATCGCGCCCCAGGAGTACGCGCCAATCGAGCGTGCGCAATCTGAGATTGAATCTTTGATGAAGCAAGATACCTACTTTGGCTATCTGGATGCACTGGTCAAGCTATCGACTTGTCGCAAGGTTTTCGAGAGTTTACGCTTGTCGGAGCGAGACCGGCTGCGCGATCAGGTCACCGGCGCGCTGGCACGGCTACGGACAGCGCTAGCAGAATATGTTGTGCCCGACTTTTTTCAAGCGCGACTGAACCGCGAATTGGCAGAAGCCGAGCGGTTGTTGGCCCAGCTGACTTTTGCCAGCGCATGCGCTGCACGAGATAAAGTAGACACCTGTGAAGCGCAATGGAAAGCAATGATGGCAGGCGGGGTGGAGCGGGCCGTGCTGACGGGGCATACTGACTGTGTGAAAGCCATCGCTTTCAGCCTGGACGGAGCGACGCTGGCTTCTGTCTCAGACGGTCTCTCATATGGCCACCATTCGGTTCGGCTGTGGGATGTGGCGACGGGCCGTGAGCGGACCGTGCTGAAGGGGCATACTAAATCTAGCTGCCCCATCGCCTTTAGCCCGGACGGGGCGACGCTGGCTTCTGGCTCAGACGGTCTCTCATATGGCCACCATTCGGTTTGGCTGCGGGATGTGGCAACGGCCCACATTATTCGGTCCGAGCTGACAGCACATACTGGCAAGGTGACCGCCATCGCTTTCAGCTCGGATGGGGCGACGCTGGCTTCTGGCTCAGTGGATCATACCGTGCGGTTGTGGGATGTGGCGACGGGCCGCGAGCGGGCCGTGCTGACGGGGCATACTGACTGTGTGGAAGCCATCGCCTTTAGTCCGGATGGGGCGACGCTGGCTTCTGGCTCAGACCACTCAGACGATCATCCGTTTCGGCTATGGGATGTGGCGACGGGCCGTGAGCGGGCCGTGTTATGGGTGGAGCATGCGGTGCGCGCCATCGCCTTTAGCTTGGACGGGGCGACGCTGGCTTCTGGCTCAGATGACCACACTGTGCGGCTGTGGGATGTGGCGACGGGCCGCGAACGGGCCGTGCTGAAAGGGCATACTGGCGGCGTGAAGGCCATTGCCTTTAGCCCGGACGGGGCGACGCTGGCTTCTGGCTCATGGGACGATACCGTGCGGTTGTGGGATGTGGCGACGGGCCGCGAGCGGGCCGTGCTAAAGGGGCATACCAACCAGGTGTGCGCCGTGGTCTTTAGCCCAGATGGGGCGACGCTGGCTTCTGGCTCAGATGACCACACTGTGCGGCTGTGGGCACTGGCGATTCACAAGGTAGAATGGGAACGGATGGAGCGCAAGCGCCAAGAACAAAAAGAGGAACGCAGGCAACAGCAGCAGCGGGCCTGGCGGGCAGCGGGCTGTTGTGAAATCTGTGGCGAAAAGCTAGGGTTTCTGGACAAGGCGAAGGGGAACGCCCGCTGCAAGCAACACCGGTGAGAACCGCGCGAAGAAACGTTTTGTTCACATTCTTCTCGCCAGCAAAGGCACAACTTGCACGGGAGGCGACCATCGCCTCGATTGAGATAACGCTTGATACGAAGTATCATCTATTAGGTCTTCAACGCAACGCGCGGACTGCGATAAACAGTCCGCGCGTTTTTATGCGGTTCAACCTCGCGGCGCAGATCAATCGATGGGTTCTGGCTTCACGCGCACGGGCTGCTTCTCAAAATCCCAATGCGTGTCAAAGACAGGCGGCATCCGTTCCACGTCCTTGAAGTACAAAATCATCGCCATGCAGGCCGCGCAGAATTTCAAACAGCGCGACCATCGGCTTCACACCCAACTGCTGCCGGCGTTGGCAAATCGCACTCGCACGGGCCACGGCCAGGTCATCATCCGGGCGTAGAAAGCGCGGCCCCTGCATCAACTTGCCCAGCACATCGTCAATCGCTTCTTCCGTGAACAGGTTCATGGCAATGCACACTAACACGGTCAGAACCATCGTTAACTTCCGCGCCCGTTGTTCGACCACCCCGAGCGTGTTCAGGACGGCTTCAATCCGGGCGCG
>PMCF01000454.1 GCA_003154115.1 Anaerolineae bacterium | reverse complement strand
GCCTGTTCGCCCCAGCTCTTGAACTCTCGTTCCCACAAGCCTTTCGTTGCAAAGCCGTCTTCTGGCTTCGGCAGCCACTTCGACCCCTCGATCATCACTTCGGCTTGCGAATCCTGTGTGACGCGCACCGCGAGCACGCGCTCCAACTCGCGTCCGGCCCGGCTCTGCACGCGGCCCAGGAAGGTGAACAACAGCGCGGGTTTGCCATCGGGCGACTTCGCAGCTGACACACGCACATCGTAGCCATCGCGTTGACCCAGTGACAAATGCCGCACCTGCTCGATGGATCGTCGCACCAGTGGATGCGCCCGGCCCAAATAACCAACCGGTTGGTCCTTATCATCCGTCAGGCGATTCAAGTCCGTNNTTCGACGGCGGATAAATGTCCAGCCACTCAGTTTCGCGCTTAACCCGCCCGCCTTCGGCCAGCACTGCGCCTTCGACGAATGCCACCAGATCAACCTCGCCCACCTTCTGCCCGATCTCCAACGCGCGTTTGGCCTGCCGCTGCGAAATCTCGTCGGCGGCCGCGCCTTCATCGCCCAGCCACTTGTAAGTCTTCGCCACGTTCTCAAAGCGGTTCAGCGCACTGTCCACTTCCTGCAGCAGCGCCTTCACATCGGCATCCTCAACATCTAATGTGCCTTCCGTGAAATTGAACCGGCGGCACGGCTGCCCCAGCGTACTCTCGCCTTCCGCCAATGCGGCAAATAACCCTTCTTCAGGCAGGTCGCTCACGTCGATGCCCAGTGTATTCGGCACAAACTTCAGCCGTGCGCGCTGCCGTTCATACTTCGCCAGCAGCCGCGCCAGGATGCGTTCCTCGAACGTGCCGCACAGATATAGGTAGCGAATCACGGGCGTCTCCCATTGCCCGTAGCGATCGATGCGGCCGTTGCGCTGCTCCAGCCGATTGGGATTCCACGGCAATTCCAGATGGATCAGATGATGGCACCGCTCGTGCAAGTTCAATCCTTCAGCCGCAGCATCGGTGCTGATCAGAATTAAGTTATTCTCACTGCGGAACCGATGGGTCACCGCCTGCCGATCGATCTTCTCGTGATCGAGATCGCTATCGCGTGCCGCCCCATGAATCGTCAGCGTCGGCCCCAATTTGGCCGCTTTCACCCGGCGCTCGATTTCGCGCAGGCTGTCCACATACTCGGTATAGATCAGAATGTTAGCGGTCGGCTCTTTCTTGCGGATGATCTTGATTTCATCGACCAAACGTTCCATCTTGAGATCGTGCGTGAGCGCGGCCTCGGCCTTGTCCAGAATCTCTGCTAAGGCCCGACTGGTGGTCTCGGCTCGCTCGGCTTCGCGTGTCGCGCGGCGCGTCTCGCTATCGAGCAGGGACAATTGCTGGGAGAGTTCTTCGATCTCCAACGCCTCGCGCTCCTGTTCTTCATCGAGCGTCAACGTGCCAAAGCGCGCCATCTTGCGTTGCAAGGTCTTGAGCGATTTGCGACGTTGCTGCCGCGCTTCGATCTCTTCTTGCTTTGACGACGCCAATTCGGCGACGCGGCTTTGCACGGCCAACAGTGTGTTGCGCAGCGCCACGATCGATGAAGTCGAGCGTTTCAGTAAAGCCAGATAAGCCAGGGCGTCGTCATATTGCCGGGTGCGCAGTGAGCGCTTTAGCGCCGGTGCGATGAAGGCCAACAGGCTGCGATGCACCTCGACAAACTCCGGGTGCGTGATCACGTCCGCGCCGATCTCGACCGGCACCAACTCCCGCTCCGGGAAATTTACATACTCGCCGATCTTCGGGTTGAACACCTTGATGTGCTTCTTCAGGCGGCGCACGACGTGCGCGCGATAAACGTCCTCACGTGGGCGGCCCTTGCCATCGACCAGCGATGGATCGAGCAATTCCAGTAGCGACGCAAACGATCGATCGTAGCCGTCATGCGGTGTCGCCGAGAGCAGCAACAGTGCATCCGATTGGCGTGCCAATACTTCAGCCAGTCGCCGCCGTTGGGAGGCCTCGCTGCGATCCGCTTCGTTCATGCCCGTTTCCGAATAGTGGTGGGCTTCGTCCATCACGATGAGATCGTAAGGCAGTGCTCGCTCCAATTCGTCGAGCACGCGATCTTGTTTGAGGAAGTCCATCGACGCGATGGCGAGCGGCAAATGGTCAAATGGATTCGCACCCAGTTCGGTGCCACGCCGGATCCGATCCATCGCCGACCGATCGGCAACCTCGAGACGCAGCCCGAAGCGCTCTGTCATCTCCGTTTGCCATTGATCGAGCAGTGGGCCGGCGGGCGTGACGATCAGCAGTCGATGCACGCGGCGGCGCGCCATCAACTCAGCGATGATCAGCCCGGCTTCAACGGTCTTGCCCAGGCCCACATCATCGGCCAACAGCAAGCGTGGCCGCGTCATTCGCAGCGCGCGCGCCAGCGGCACCAGTTGATACGGCTCGATGCGCAAGCGTCCCGGCTGTGTGGCGAGGAAAGCCTCTGGCCCTAACGCCTGTTCGAGCAGGAACGCCTGATGATAGACAATCCAGTTGGGCAGTTGGCCGGCGTGTTCGGGATCAAGATCATGGATGAGCGGCTCGATCAGTTCAAACGGTGTGAGGACATCTACCTCGAACCCGCTGAACCGCCCGGTGCCGCGCAGGCGCACACGGGTCTGGTCGCCCATCGGCTGCGCCTCGACGACTTCCCACTTCAAGCCGCGCACCACGACTTCGGTGCCGGGCAGAAATAGATCGTTGCTCATGCCACCGTTCCCAATTGTCTCAACATATCCGGCAGTTCGCCCACATACGTCAACACCAGATGTTGCCCGGCCCGCGTGATCGCCATGTAAAGGCGGCGCGTGTTATCGCGGATTAACTCTGCGCGCTCATCGTCCGACAGTCGGACGCTCTGTTCTTCTTCATACAATTGATGCACGCCACACAGGAACACGATCGGGCTTTCGAGGCCGGTGGCAGCGTTGAGCGTCACGACCCGAATCTGATCACCTTTGGGTGCATCTTTCGGATCGATCACCGACGTCGCGCCAAACTCGCGCCGCAAGCGTGCCAGTAGCTGATCGACACCCTGCCAGTCGGCATGAATGATCAGAATATCACCGAGAGAAAGGCCATACTGCTTTAGTTCGCGCATCTCGTTGAGGACATAGGTGATCTCGTCCTGCGAACTGGTGAGTGAGATAATCTTCGGCACCGCGCCACTGGGCATATCCAGCAAGTCCGGCGCTAGAATTTCTTCATCAACTTCGGGTAAGCGGGTGCGATAGAGTAAGGTGGCGAAGTTCAGGATTTCGCGGGTCGTCCTGTAACTCTTCTCCAGCTTGTGCGTACGCCCGCGCACTTCCAGACCGCTGGCGCGCCACGACTGGCCGCGCTTGAGGAAACCCTGTGTTGGATCGGCGGCCAGGAATAGGTGACCTAAACCCGGTTTGACGATCCGCTTGATAATTTCAAACCAGATCGGCGCGAAGAATTGGGCCTCGTCAACCAGCACCGCGTCGTAGACGGGCAGTTGAACGCGGCCATCCTGTGTGAACTGCCACAGTCGGCGCGGCACTTCGCTCCAATCGACCAGGTTCAGCCGTTGCAGTTCATGTTCGTAGGCGTCAATTGCGTCAGACATCCGTTGCCGCATAGCCTCGTTCAAGGCAAAACCGCGGCCCAATCGATCCGCTGCCAGATAATCGTCACGAGTAAAGAGCAGTCGATCCTTAAACCAATCGATCTCATCGTGGAGCATTCGTTCCGATACTGCTGTGTCCGCCAGGTGAGCATACCAGGCTTGTGTGATCAACTGCCCGCGACGCTTCTGGCCGATCGGATCGCGCCACGTTTCCCGGCGTGGCCAGTGATTCCGGCACCACGCTAGAAAGGTGCGCCATTCGACCGTGCACCCATTGTGGCTCAAGTGCTGATAGCGTGCTTCCAGATCACGGATCAGCGGCCGATTATGGGTCAACACCAGGATCGGCTTGTTGGGAAACAGTTGATGCAGCAAATGCGCGCGATAGACCACGATCAGCGACTTGCCACTGCCCGCTACACCATTGATCAGGCGCAGGCCAAACTCACCGGCTGCCGAGCGGGCCTCATCCGATAGGTCCAAATCGGACTTGAGGATGCGTTCCTGGCGGAAGTCTAGGAGATACTCAGTGAGTTGGGCGTTCGTGTTGCGCTCGATCGGCTTGCGCACTGTAAACGACGGCGGAATCACGACTTCAGGCGTGAACGCCTTGCGCAGGGCGCTGATCATCTCACTCGAAAGCGATGGGCCGAGCCGCGCGGTCAACCACGCCTCAAATTCAGTCGGAGCCAGACTGCCTTTGCCGACCCAGGTTATCTCGACCGGTGTCGCGTTCCTCGGCAAAGACCTAAGATCGGCGTCTTCAAGATTAGGGAAGATGATTAGGCTCGGTACTTGTAACGACGACGCAGCGCTGTCGGCCTGCGAGGCAACGGCTTGCATGAACTGAACGAGTGCCTCAGCCTCCGCATGGCCAACGGCTGATCGATCGGTGGCGGGTTCAAACAGACCGCTCTGTAGCATCGAACGCGCGTCGACGGGTGTCGCGGCAGACACCTTGATGAACACCGAGCGTCGATCGGAGCGCAGTACCCAGAAGTCCGGCCCGGGTTCAGGACAGATCGACAGTCGCTGCCAGACAGCATACTGATCGTCAGGCAGCCGCTTCAGCAGCCGATAGATTTTCACGGCTTCCGGCGTGCAATAACCCAGTGGCGTGTCCGGTAAGATCTGAGCCATAGGCCGTTACGTGACGTACTCGGGAATGTAGGTATAGCAGGTGCTCAATAAATTGCGCAGCATGTCTGCCGGCAGCTGCTCATCCGGGTCATATTCTGTGGCATTCAAGACGTGACTGCTGCCCACGATGATGAGTTTCTTGCGCGGCCGCGTGATCGCCACATTGAGTCGCTCTGGCTGGAAAAAGAACTCAGCCAGTTGCGACGCAAACGCCGGATTGGACGTCGCCAGCGAAAAGATGATCAGATCACGCTCCTGGCCCTGCATGCGCTCGACGGTGTCGATGACAATCTGTCGGCGCTGCTCGGCATCGACGATAAGTGGACGCAGAAGATTGCGAATCTCACGCGCTTGAGCACGATACGGCGTGACCACCCCAATTTCGTTGAGTGGAAACCCGATGTCGGCTAACGCGGTAATCAGGCCGACGACGGCATCCGCCTCCGAATGGCTGCGCGTCGTCGTGTTGCGATGAAGTAGATCGACGAACACCTTGGGCCGATCTGGATCAAGGACACTGGCCCACCGTTCCGGCTGGGCTGCATACACGACGCGTCGGTGGGCGGCCTCGGCCGTGGACTTCAATTTGCCCTGATAAAACTGTTCGCTTGACCATTCGGCCAGTTCGGTGCTGAGCCGATAACTCTCGGTCAGCATGGTATCGAAATGGCGATCGACCAGCGTACCAAACACTGAAGCGCGCAGGGCTTCGTCACCTTTGCGTGTCGCCAGTACCGGCGGCAGTTGTTTCTGATCGCCGATGAAAATGAAACGCTTGGCCGACAACATACCCATAACGGCGAGTGGTAGGGTGATCTGACTGGCCTCATCAAAGATCACGGTCTCAAACTCGACGCCGCCCAGGTGCTGGCTGCGCGTGGCAAACGGTGTCGCGCCGATCACATAGCCCTCGCTCATGTCTGCCAACGGCGAATCCTGGAAACTCTCGTAGTTCTCGACCCGCAGGCCGTCGGCCCGGCTGGGCTCACCGATCTTAATCGCCGGTACATCCGGTGCCACTTCTGCCAGCTTATTCAAAGCATTGTTAATCGCGCGATGAGTGAAGGCCGTAATTAAGACGCGTTCGCCATCCTCCACCAACGTTTGAGCCAGATGCGCCAGGACGCGCGTCTTGCCGGTACCAGGTGGTCCCTGAATCAAGTAAGCGATATCGGTCGCATAGGCCTGCGCAAAGGCCTCCGTCTGGTCGTAGTTGAGCCCAAAGTCCTCAGCCAGGGTGATCGCCCGGTCGTAACTTGCTACATCCATCATCGGCCGCAGACGCCCCATCAACAGCGGGAGTATTCGTTCTCGCCCGACGGTGGTGTCGCCCACGTGGTTTAGCGCATCCAGTAAGTATTGGCTGAGATCTAAGTTGTCCTCGTCCAAAATCCAACCGGTTACTTCACCGAACACCTCGCCCCAATTGAAGGCCAGTTCACGCGAACACACGGTTAGTTGATGGCCATCGTCGACTTCGAGTGTGACCTGAAAGTGGGGCTGGAAAAACGGGCTACTGCGATTGAGACTGAGGAAGTCGCCTTCCCGAAACCGCGACTGGTTGCGGTCACACGCCAATTCGATCCGGCCGTCTTGACCCACTTTCACCACACGCAGTCCTTCGATGGCACGGCCTTGCCGAACACGGGTCGCCAGCGGTTGACTCCACAATTCCAGCAGATTCTGCTTGGCAGTTAAGGCCTCATCGATCACCAGGCGGCGCAGGTAATCGAGAAACTCGCCAGCCCGTGCGTTAGGCAGGTTAAGTCTGGTTGAACTCGGCATAGTGCTCATCGCGTCATAAACAAAAGTTGCTTGCGAACTCTTCAACGCAAGCGACTCCAAAATATGGTAGACTATGCCTACCAACGCGGTCTGCTCGCGATGGTCATCCAGCCCGGACGCTATCCCACCTGCAGTGGGCAACGTTGCGGGCGTTTTCTATTGTGAGACTTCCATTATGGCACAACCTAGGGCAAAAGACGAATCGGCCAGATGGAGTGTGTGCCGTTCCTAGTTTACGTGACTCGATGCGGAATGTAAATACGTATACTTATCAAAGAGATAATGGGACTAGCGTCTCACAGACACGACGACACAGGCGCTTGGAACAGGCCATACAGCGTATCGTGTCAAAAAACATGTTCGCAGGATAATAAGCATTATCCTGCGAACTATGCTATACTTTGGCAAGATAAGGTTGTTTTCAGCCCGGTTAGCTCCCCACTTTTTCGCAGGATAAGGATTTTTGAGGCGCGGCCGCGCGGAGATCAGGTTCCATGACTAAACTCGTCATCGTCGAATCGCCGGCTAAGGCCAAAACGATCAGTGGTGTGCTGGGGCGCGACTACATCGTGCGTGCCTCGCTCGGCCACGTGCGCGATCTGCCCGACAAAGAACTCGGCATCGATGTCGAGCACCATTTCAAGCCCACGTATCATCTGCTGCGCGCTAAGTCCAAAACGATCAAGCAGTTGCGCGAAGCGCTGGCCAGCGCGAGCGAACTCTATCTCGCCACTGATCCCGATCGGGAAGGCGAGGCCATTGCGTGGCATCTTTTGCAGGTCCTCAAGCCCCAGGTCCCCGTGCGCCGTGTGATGTTCCATGCCATCACGCCGGCCGACATTCAGGCCGCTTTCGATCACCCCCGCGCACTCGACATGCACCTGGTCGATGCGCAACAGGCCCGCCGCGTGCTCGATCGACTGGTCGGCTACCAGGTCTCGCCGCTGCTGTGGAAGTCCACCGGCGGGAAAAGCGCCGGCCGCGTGCAGAGCGTGGCTCTGCGTCTCGTTGTGGAGCGCGAGCGCGAGATTCGTGGCTTCGTGCCGCAGGAATACTGGTCCATTCATGCCGACCTAGCGAAACCCCAAGATCACGCGCAGCACTTCCTCGCGCGGCTGATCCAGATCGGCGCGCAGAAGGTCGGGCTTGATCAGCCCATTCATCTCAAGTCGAAGGAAGACGCCGAGCGTGTCATCGCCGATCTGTCCAACGCGGTCTATCACGTCAAAGACCTCAAGACCGAGCGCAAAGCGCGCAAGCCGTGGCCGCCGTTCACGACCAGCACCCTGCAGCAGTCGGCTTCGGCCCGGCTGCACCTGTCGCCGGCGGAGACGATGAAGATCGCGCAGGAGCTGTATGAAGGCATTGACATCGGCGAAGGAAAACCCGTCGGCCTAATCACCTACATGCGCACCGACTCGACGGCCCTTTCGCCCGAAGCGCAGGCGGCGGCGCGCCAGATGATCACCGAGACGCTCGGCACAAAGTATCTACCGGAGTCCGCGCCGCAGTACAAGACCAAAGTGAAGAACGCGCAGGAAGCCCACGAGGCCATCCGCCCGACCGATGTCTTCCGCTACCCCAACACACTCAAGCCGTACCTGTCGGCGCGGCAGTTCCAAGTTTACGATCTGATCTGGCGGCGCTTCGTCGCTTCGCAGATGGCGGCAGCGTTGTACGATGTGACGACCGTGAATGTTCTTGCCACGGTCGAGGGCCAGCTGCCATGCCTGTTTCGCGCGATCGGGCGTGATCTGGTCTTCGACGGTTTCTTGCGCGTGTGGCAGGAAGAAGAACAAAACGAGAGTGATGATGAGCCGCAAACCTTGCCGCTACTAACCGTCAATGAGTTGCTTGACTTGTTGGCCCTGATCCCCAAACAGCATTTCACGCAGCCGCCGGGCCGCTACACCGAATCAGCGCTGGTGAAGGCACTGGAAGAGCGTGGCATCGGGCGGCCGAGCACCTACGCGGCCAGCATCAAGACGCTGAAAGAACGCGACTACGTGGTGCTCGACAAGCGCGTCCTATCGCCCACGCCGTTGGGCGAAGCGACGTGTGACGCGCTGCTGGCGGCCTTCCCCGACGTGATGGACTATACGTTCACTGCGCAGGTTGAAGACTGGCTCGACGACGTTTCGCGCGGCGAACGCGATTGGGTCAAGGCTCTGCGTGATTTCTACGATCCGTTCGCGCTGGCTCTCGCGGCTGCACCGCCGAAGATGGCCGCCTTCAAGGGCGAGTATCGTCACACGGCGGCTACGCCCGCAGAGGCCGCTATTGAGGGAGAAGCAGACGCAACCACATCGCATCAACGCGCGCGCCGTAGCCCCAACCGAACACGACGCACATCTTCAAAAGCGAGTGCGACCAAGAAGCCCGGTGTTGTTGATCCGAATGCGCCCACTTGCCCGAAGTGCGGCACGTCGATGATCAAGCGCAGCGGTCCACGCGGGGAGTTCTGGGGCTGCTCGACATTCCCGAAGTGCAAAGGCACCCGCAACTTGTGAGGAGTGTGGCCTATGCCCAAACGCGCCAAAACCAAACCGGCCGGTAACACGCTAGACGACTTCAGCAATCACCTGATCGAAAACGATCGCGCCCCGTTGACGGTGAAGAGTTACCTGCGCGATTTGACGCTGTTCGCGCACTGGTTCGAACGCAGCAACGATCAGCCGCTAACGCCCGAAGTTCTTACACCCACCGACGCGCGCGAATACAAGCAACGATTGATCAACACCGACAAGGCCTCACCCGCGACCATCAACCGGCGGCTAGCCGCGCTGCGCGCCTACGTCGCCTGGGCATTGGAGAAGGGCTTCATCGAATACGATCCGCTGGGCGCGGTGCAGAGCGTGGAAGAGCAGACGGTTGCGCCTAAGTGGTTGAACAAACAGGAACAGTATCGCGTATTGCGCGAGGTGGAAAAGACCTTGCATGCTGCGCGCACGGAAACGGCTAAACGCCAGGCCATTCGGGATCAGGCCATCGTTGTGGTACTGCTCAACACCGGACTGCGCGTCGGCGAATTGATCGCGCTGGAATTGGGCGATGTGAAGTTGAGCGAGCGCAAAGGGGAAGTGCGCGTGCGCTCGGGCAAAGGCGCGAAGGCGCGCACGGTGCCGCTGAATCAGCCGGCGCGTGAAGCTCTGCGCCACTGGCTGGCGGTGCGCGAAGACGTAGACACCGATCAAGTATTTGTCGGCAAGCGGGGTGCCCTCACGCAGAACGCGGTGCAGCGCCAGCTGGCAGAGATCGGCCGCCGGGCGAAGGTGGACCTCACCCCGCATGTGCTGCGCCATTCCTTCGCCAAGAATTTGATCAACGCCAAAGTATCGATGGAGAAAGTGGCTGCGCTATTAGGCCATAGCAGCCTGAACACGACGCGGCTGTATACGCTGCCCAGCCAGGCGGACCTCGCCGAAGCGACGGAAGTGTTGGAAGGGTAAGGGTGGTCTACAGATAGTATGGAAATTCAATCGCAGTTGTTGCTGCTCACGGCGCTCGGCTGACCCGACGCTGGAAAGCGAAACCGCATCATCAGAGGGCTGCAAATTTTGATTTGGGTCCGAGTCTCCCTTGCATCGCTGTGCTTTAGTGAAGCGTCAAGCAAACCTCTGTGAAAAATACGGAACGACAGAGGGTTTTGAAAAGACCGCTTTCAAACTAAATTCCAACTATTGACATAGAACATTTGTTCTTGTATAATGCCGCCCCACAAGGGGTGTGCCGTGTCACTTCGTCAATGGCTTCAGAAGCTGCCTCATAGCAGCCAGCGTAAAAGGTCGCACGCAGAACCCGGCAACTCGATACGTCCACGTACCCTCAACGCGCCGGCTACGCTACATGAAATGAAATTGATCAAAAGTATCCCCGCCCTCACGCCGCGCGAGGTCGAAATCGTGCGCCTGCTCCGCAAGGGCTACTCGAACAAAGAAATCGCTCAAGAGCTGGGGATTGCTGTCACCACGGTCAAGTGGAACATGACCAACATCCTCGGCAAGTTTGAAGTTCAATCGAGCCGGCAGCTGCTGGCTTTACTCGCCACCCTTCCTCCCGACGATGCGCGCGAATGGACCATCTTGGAATAGCACTCAACCTCAACGAGAATACTGCTGCCTGCTGCAATAATTCGTCCTCATTACTGGTTTTCCTCGATTCCCTACCTTTGTAGAGGCGTGATCCCACCTTTTCCCTACTGAAGCTGAGTGTGCGCCGACCCGGCCTGTGCTAGATTGACTGTATGGAAAATGGTCTCGCACTTCTGTGCGGTGCACACATTCCCAGTGAACTCACCTTCAAGCCGATCGCGCAGTTGGCCGGTTCGGGCAAGGCCGTGTATGTCGTGGACGGCGACAACTCGTTTCGCTCCTATCACATTGCCCGCCACGCGCGCGACTTGAAACTCGATCCACGCCTGGCACTTGCCCAGGTCCAGGTCTCACGCGCGTTTACGTGCTATCAGTTAGCCGAGATCGTAAAGCGTTTGAGCCACCACGCGGAGACGCTCAGCTGCGCCGGCCTCGTCTGCCTCGGCTTGCTCGGCACGCTCTATGACGAAGACGTGGCCTGGCCTGAAGCGCAACGCCTGCTGCGCGAGGTGATCGCACACCTCAAGGTGTTAGCCGGACGGTGGCCAGTCATCGTAACCGTTCGCCCGCCGTCGTCAAAAGCACAAAATCGTCTGGGACTGATCCAGCTGCTCATGCAGCAGGTTGACGTCGTTCGTATTCTGGAACCCGATCGACGTTACCCACGAACCGTTCAAATTCCGCTACGGCTCAGTTCAGGGAAATGACATGGGACGCACCAATGAAACCGCCACACAACTGATTCGTTTCCAGCAGCAGGAACTGGCGCGCTTCTTCAGCGCGCTGCGCAAAGCTGATCAGGAAGCCTTTGCAGATCTCTTTGCGCTGGCGCAATTTCACATCGCGCCGCTAGCCTATTCGGGCACGGCGGAGCCGCAGGCGATCATGCTCTTTGCGATGCTGCTGGAGCAGCACAAACTGATTCTGCGTCAGCAGAAAATGATCCAGTTTCTCCTGGAGCAACAAGGTATTGAATCGGATCAATGGTTGGATCTTTGACGTTTACGCCGATGAGCAAGGCATGGTGGTGTGGGTCATTGACCCCGAAGGCGTCGCGCATCTGGTGCGCGATACGCTCGCACCATCGTTCTTTGTCTTTGGCCCGCAAGCCGACTTGCATGAAGTCTGTGTCATGCTGTCCGCAGCACGGTTGCCGATCCATCTACGCCGCGCCGTGCGGCACGATCTCTTCTTGCGCCGTGATCTGACGGTGCTCGAAGTTCAAGTCCTGCGCCCGCTGTTGTTCGCCTCGATTTTCGCGCGCGTGCGAGCCTTTCGACCGGCGCTGACCTACTACAACGCCGATCTCTCACCCGCCCAGTTCTTCTATTTCGAGAAGGGCCTGTTTCCCCTGGCTTACTGCGAGATTCAAACGGATGCCGCCGGCTGGCTTACGGACTTGGAAGTTAAGGATTCGCGTTGGGATCTGGAGTACCGGCTGCCGCCCTTGAGAACGATGTCCGTGCGCCTAGCCGGACAAGCCGCGAATCCGAATCATGGCTTTCGCGGCGAGATAGAAGTACAAACGGAAGATCGCGTCTGTGTGCTGAACGCGGGCGACCCGCGCGAACTGCTGCTGACACTGAGCAACCTCTTGCAGAAGGATGATCCCGATCTGCTGATTTCGGAATACGGGGATTCGTTCATTCTCCCCCAACTGCTACAGCTGTCCACGCGCTACGGCATTCCTCTTCCTCTAAACCGCGATCCGAAGCAAGCACCACTATCCAAGGAGGCCTACTCCTACGCCTCCTATGGACGCATGGTTTATCGCTCTGCCTCGCAAATCCTGTTTGGGCGTTGGCACATCGATCTGCACAATGCCTT
>PMCF01000087.1 GCA_003154115.1 Anaerolineae bacterium | reverse complement strand
CGGGTGCCCGAAGGGGCATAGGGGGCCGGGGGGTTGGTCCAATACGGTTTAGTTAAGCCAAAGGGATGATAACCTGCGCCAAATGTGGCATCCTTGTAAGTGACCAAACTCGACAAGGAAGGCAGGACATCATCCCATGGGATATATGATACGACAGATTGAAAAGAACGCCAAGATGACCGATGAAGTTCGGCTGGAAGCGCTGGAAACGGTGGTGCCGTATGCCACACTGCAGGCGGTGGTGCAAGCGCATGGATTGCAGCGACAGCGCAAGCGCAAGTTGAGCGCCGAGATGGGGCTGCTGATGGCGATTGGCATGAACCTGTACAGTCATTTGTCGTTGGGGCAAGTGGTGCACAAACTGGTGCAGGGCTTGCGTTACATCTGGCCTGACCCGAGTTTCACTCCGGCCAGCAAAGGAGCGGTGAGTCAGATACGCTATGAAATTGGTGCCAAACCGGTGGTGGATCTGTTTCACCGGATCTGCCAGCCGATGACCCATCCAGACACTCCAGGGGCTTTCTTGTATGGGCTGCGCTTGATGGCATTGGATGGGTTGATTGAGACGATTGCTGACACCCCTCAAAATGAGCGGGTCTTTGGACGCCATACGAGCGGGCGGGGCGAGGCTGGCTATCCCCAGTTGCAAGCGGTCTATTTGGAAGAAGTCGGGGCGCATGCAGTGGTGGATGCCGGTTTTTGGCCGATCCATACCGGTGAACGCAAAGGCGGGTTGCGCTTGTTGCGCTCGATTGGGGCAGGCATACTGCTGATGTGGGATGCAGGCTTTCACAGTTTTGCGATGGTCAAACAAACCCTGGCCCGCAAAGCTCATTTTTTGGGTCGTTTGCCAGCCGGGGTCAAGCTGGTCCTGATCTGCCGTCTGCCGGATGGGTCTCGTCTGGTCGATCTGACCCGTTTGGATCATAATGGGTGCATCCGGGAGCGCATCCGAGTGCGTTTGATCGAATACACCGTCATCGACCCGGCTTTGCCCGGCTACGGTGAACGCCATCGGCTGATTACCTCCTTGTTGGACTGGCAGCTCTACCCCGCTTTGCCCTTGGCCCAGGCTTATCATGAACGCTGGGAGATCGAGATCACCATCGATGAAACCGATATGCATCAACGGCGGGCGCAACAGCCCCTCCGCTCGCGGACTCCGTTGGGCGTGTTGCAAGAACTCTATGGCCTGCTGCTGGCCCACTATGCGATTCGCAGCCTGATGCATACGGCGGCTTTACAGGCGGACGTTCCGCCAGATCGGTTAAGCTTTGTCAACACCGTGCGCCTTCTCCGCAACGCCGTCTTTGAAGGTCAGATTATTGCGCCCGCGCAGTGGGCGGAGTGGCATCGCCGCCTCATTCGCGACATCGGGCGGGAACAGCTGCCGGAGCGCGAGCACCGCTGTAACCCCCGGGTGGTCAAGCGCAAGATGTCTAATTTTAGGCTTAGCCCCTTCCGCCTCGCTCCGGTTTGGCGAAAGTGAAAGTGTTAGCTACTCAGGCCGCGAAACTATGTTCCGGTATTGAACCGTAACCGGCACGCGTCCAGAAATCCTCAACTTGTTGCTGGATAGTCTTCTGATTCATGCTACGCCTCCCATGATAAGGTCATATTGAAAGCATTGCCACGGTATGAGATACCACTGTTGGCAACGGGCTATGTCGTTCAATTATCCTTTTTTGATTAGATAAGCAAACCGCCCCTGTTCTTCACCGAGAACAGGGGCGGTCATTCAAGTCTACTTGGAGCGTTAGCGCATCTGGATGATGCCCTGTGTTTCTTCCGCGGACCGCGCTGTGTTCGACACCGTGAATGACCACGCATAGGTTTGTCCGTTTGTGGTGATCGACACGGTATAAGTTGCCCCGGACGTTAACGGCTGTTTCGGGATCAACACAATCGCATCACGTCCGTTCAGGATGCTGCGGCCCGTGTTCTGAGTGGAACCATCGGGGTTGGTGTAGCTCGTTTCATCGAAGAGACAGTGTTCCAACGGCGTGGTGTCTTGCATCAACGAATGCTCCGTGACGGTGGGCGTCAAGTTGCCCGGGCCGATCTGCAGGATAAGCGGAAGTCCGGCGGGCGCGGCGTAGCCAGGGCAGGAAGCCAACGGATCGGGCCATTCTCCACCAGCGAAGGAGCGCAAGTTAATCACCTTGCCATCACCGGGATAGGCGATGGGGAAGGTGATGGTGGTCGGAATCGTTATCTGCCCGCGGGCGACATCCAACGTGGCGCCCATCTGCCAGCCGCCATCGGCTTCGCGATAGCTACCATAACCTACTTGCTGCAACGCCGGATCGAGAACGGCGACCGCGTGGAAGGGCGCGCTCATCCACCAATCGATCGCGTCCGTGTCTGTGGTAGCGGTGCTGCTGCTGACGAAGACGTTCCCTTTTTGAGCCGCCAGGAGTCCTTCGGGCGTGTACCAGGGATTGGCGGGATCTTCGCTGTGCCCGACATAGTTGTTCTTCACCATGTAGCGCGAGTGCTTCCAGTCGCCATCACTCCAGGTAGGATTCTCACTGACATCAGGCAAGCCTACCAACGCGCGGAAACTGTTCATGTAGGTCAGCCACGCACTTGAAGGCGGAGGCGGTGGAGTGGGTGCCGCGTATTGGTTTAGGATGAGTGGAACATAGACGAAGGTGGGCGGCGGCAGCGTTCCTCCGCTGGCGAGCCAGTCGTACCAGAAGACTTGCGCGAGGGCGTCATAGGCTGGCAGCGATTCAACCTGCACGACCACTTCGCGATTTTGCTTGTTGGAGTTCTCGCTGCCGTTGAGGCTGCCCGTGTGAACCCAACCTCGATCGTTGGCCGTGACCAATACCATTTTGTTGTGAAGACCGGCGCCGGTTGGATTGCCAAGCAGACAGGCCAGACTCAGTTTTTCATTGACGGCGACGCCGTTGACGTAGGCGCAGGTCGCCGTGTTGCCGCGTGGATCGATCGGGTCGTTGTAGGCCGCGTCAAGCAGGATGTCCACCGTAGCACCTCGGCGTGCCGCGGCGATGTAAGCCTCAAGGCGCGGATTGGGATCGGTGATGGGTGAGCTGCTGGTCACGCCCCAATACTTGTATTCATAGAGTTGCTCGACCAGCACGCGACTGCCCCGGCCCGCACGCGCTATCATACCCAGTAAAGCATCGGTGTCGCGCAAGGCATTTTCGGGTGATTGCACAACCTCGAAAGGAATGTTGCCAGAGATCACGATGGGCTGTGTAAATTGAACGGTGTAACCGGTGCCGCCCGCGGTGACATTCACGGTGTAGGTCAGTGGCGGCGCACCATAGATCGGATCGAGCGCGTTCCAGCGTTTCACATCGCGTTGATGAACCGGATCGAGATCATGATCGAAGACATCGCGCAAGTGGCCGAGCGGACCGCTGGCATCCGTCCACAACCAGATGCCGCGCTGGCCTGAAGTGCCATCGGATTTGTCGTCGGCCGGCATCGACGTGTAGTCGAGATCCTCCGAGCCGGTCAACAACCAGCGATCGTCGACGATCATGAACTTGGCATGTTGATCGGCGTAGCGGGCATGCAGCGGTGGCGCAGCGTTCGCGTCGTCAATGATGAACCAGCACTGTCCGCCCGCAGTCTCGATCTGTTGGCAGATCCACTTTTCTTGATTGCCGAGGCCGCCCACCGGCCCGCCTTCCAGGAAGACGGTGACACTCACGCCTGCTGCAGCGCGTGCGGCCAAAGCCAAACCGAGATCGGCGTTGTTGAACGTGTAGCCTTCATAGCGGATGCTGGTCTGCGCCTGACTGATCACGGAGCGGACGTTTTCATAGATATTGTCCGGTGCGATGAGATACGTGATGACGGCAGTCTGTGTGAACTTGGCCGTCTGAAAATAGCGATCGAGCTCCCAGCCCGGATGCAGCACTTTCTTGCCGTTGATGTCGTCATCCCGTGCTTGCGCCCAATCGGCCGCCGTATCCGTATCGGGCACGGGTTGGCCGGTGTGTTGATCGAGTTTGCGATAGAGAATCTGACCCTTGGCATCGATGGAGGATGACGTGTACGGCTCGATCGGCATGCCGTTCCAAGCAGTGCCGGTCAGCAGACCGGTGCCGGTCTGCGTGCCGGTGCCCCACACCACCGAATCCACGATCGATCCCGTCTCGTCCTTGAGCAGCAGCTGATCGCCCGCAACCGTTAGCGAGAAGGCACCGGTCTGTGCGAGATCGGGAACGTTGGGATCGGAGTCGCCTTCATATTCGTAGGTCGGCGAATAACCAAACGCCAGCGTAAAGCTGATCGCCGTTCTGGCGATCCAGATATTAGCGCCCGGTGTGATGTTGCCCGTCAAGGTGATGCTGCCCTCGTCGTCGGTGACGATCCAATCGGTGAGGCTGATGGGCGCGGTCGAGACGTTGATCAGCCGAAAGGCTTCTTCGGGTTGATTGGGAAAGTAGGTGTCGTAATAGACGCGATCGATGAGGATGGTGGAAGACGCAGCGGATGTCCGCGGACTGCCAACCAATGTCAGACTAACGAAGAGAATGACCAGACCGAACGTGAGCGAGAGCGTGAACCGTTTAATCATGATGATGATCCTCCGCATGGGCAAGGTGAGTATGGCTCTTCCAACTTCGACGGGAAAGTGTGCTTGAGAAGGTTTCTTTGCTTTAGATCGATTTCCAAATTGATTTACGCTTCGGACTCGAGGCTTCAGCCGGATTCCGCCTAATGAGTTTTGACGCTCAAATTCGGTAATCCGGACTCGAGGCTTTAGCCGGTGGTTGCCGCAGAATCCGGCTAAAGCCTCGAGTCCNNTGATTGTCAAAGTTCATAAGGCTCGATTCCGGAATGGCGTAACCCAAAACGGAATTCACCCTAGCGATTGTATAATCTGTTTGGCGGGATGTAAATCAACCGATGGTACGGGCGGGCCTTTCACATGGAAAGCGAGGTGGACGCAATGATGGCACGCTACACGCCGATCGAGTCACTGGCTGAACGCGGCGCGAACGCCATTCACGCGGCCTTCTTGGCGTATCGCGTCGAGTTCAACGCCATCACGTGTAGCGCGCAGGTGCGCTTCGAACAACGCGACTGGCACGGCATGCAGGACGATGCGTTGGAACGCCTGGAACTCTACAAGAAGATCATCGATCGCGTCGTGGCCGAGACGCAGGCGGTGCTGGGCGCTGAAGTCAGAAGCAAGGCCGTGTGGGTCGCGATGAAAGCCCGTTTCTCGCGCTGCATCGCGGGTTACGGCGATTTTGAAATTGCCGAGACGTTCTTCAATTCGGTGACGCGCCGCATTTTCGCCACGGTCGGCGTCGATCCCAACATGGAGTATGTCGATTCCGATTTTAACACGCCGCCCGCGCGCTCGCCCCAGCCGGTGTATCACACCTATGAGTTTCAGACCGACATCGCTGCTTTGATTGCGACGATTCTGGCAGATTATCCCTTGGCCGCCGATTACGCGGATAGGGATGGCGAGGTCGCCTTAGCGGCGCGCGAAATCGAGATGCAGCTGCGGGCGCTGGACATCGGCCCGATCGCCGCGGTGGAAACCCTCAAGGCGATCTTCTATCGCAACACGGGCGGCTATATCGTCGGGCGGCTGCGATCGGGCGAACGGGTGGTGCCGCTGGTGCTGGCGCTGCGCCATCCACCGGAAGGGATTCGCCTCGATGCGGTGTTGATGGATGAGGACGACGTCAGCATCGTCTTCAGCTACACCCGATCGTATTTTCACGTCGAAGCCGAACATCCCCACGAAACGATCGAGTTCCTCAAATCGATCGTGCCGCTGAAGCGCGTGGCGGAGTTGTATATTTCGATCGGCTACAACAAGCACGGCAAGACCGAACTGTACCGCGACCTGCTGCGGCATCTGGCCCACTCCACAGACAAGTTTGAGATCGCGCGCGGCGACAAAGGCATGGTCATGCTGGTGTTCGATCTGCCTTCCTATGATGTGGTGTTCAAGATCATCAAGGACCAATTCGCCTATCCCAAGACCGCCACGCGCCAGGACGTGATGGAAAAATATGCGCTGGTTTTCAAGCACGATAAAGCCGGACGCTTGATCGATGCGCAAGAGTACGAACATCTGGAATTTGAGCGCGAGCGCTTCTCTGACGAGCTGGTCAACGAGCTCCTGAAGGCTGCGGCGAACAGCGTGACCGTAGGCGATGAGTGCATCGCCATCAAGCACCTGTACACCGAGCGGCGCATGACGCCGTTGAACCTGTATCTGCGCGAAGCACCGGAGGCCGCCGCGCGCGAAGCGATCCTCGATTATGGGCAGGCGGTGAAAGATCTGGCGGCCACCAACATCTTCCCCGGCGACATGCTGTTGAAGAACTTCGGCGTGACGCGCCACAATCGAGTGGTGTTCTACGACTACGACGAATTGTGCTTGCTCACCGATTGCCACTTTCGCGAGCTGCCGCAGAGCGACAACGACGACGACGAAATGAGCGCCGATCCGTGGTTCTATGTAGGCCCCAGCGACATCTTCCCCGAAGAGTTCATCAAGTTCTTTGGGCTGCGGCCCGACCTGCGCGAGCTCTTCATTCACGCGCACGGCGATTTGCTGGGCGTGGACTTCTGGACGCGGCTGCAAGACCGCCATCGCGCCGGAGAAATAGTGGATATTTTTCCATACAAGCAGAGCAAGCGGTTGGGGCGTGACAGGGAGACTTCGCACTGAAACGTGATGCGTGGTGCGTGGTGCGTAAGACGTGATACAATCGGTTCACTTTTCACTTTTCACTCATCACCATGATCATCATCTTCGGCACCAAAGTCCCTGACTCTAACGGATTCTGTGGT
>PMCF01000196.1 GCA_003154115.1 Anaerolineae bacterium | reverse complement strand
GCACTCGGCGTCGGTGTGTCGATCGGTGTGGAGTTCTGCACACGCACGCGCACCTTGTATTCAGTCCGTCCGCCACCTTTGGCATAGGCTGCCACTTGCAGCGTGTATTCGCCGTCGTCCACATCGCCGGTGTTCCATTCACCCAGTTGGCCGTTGGTGACCTGCGCCTCATGCGGCCCGCTGATCCATTCCAAACTGCCATCGCCCCAACCAGGACTGTACACTAAATCGTAGTGCTCAAAGTTGGGCAGTGTCACCGTGCCCAGCAGCGGCACGATACCGCTGATCGTCGCACCATCGATCGGCGCGGTGAAGAAGACCGTGGCATTGCCTGGCTGCGAAGAACTCGGCGTGCAGCGGCTCTTCGTCCCTACCGGGAAAGGATAGTTTTGCTGCACGGCCCAATCATACACATCGTCCGGCACCAGCAAGACCACTTGCTCGCTGCCGTTGCAATTCAACATCTGAAAGACATCTTGATCGGGCTTGGGCGGCGGTTGATCGGCGACGAATAATTCAGTGCGCTTATCGGGACAATACGGCGAGGCTTCCGCGCCCGACCACGCGCACACTTCACGCTCCACGATCCCCTCGGGCCGCACGAAATCAAGCACCGGCCGATCGGCTAACGCAGCCTCCATGAAGTCGTGCCAGATCGGCCCAGCGCCGCTGACGCCGCTGACACCCTGCATCTCTTTATTATCGACGTTGCCCACCCACACACCCGTCACCAGATCGGGCGTATAACCAATCGTCCAGTTGTCTTTGTAATCATTAGTTGTGCCCGTCTTCACTGCCGCCGGTCGCGACAACTTCAACACGCTGTTCGCGCCAAACGCCGGTGTGCGCGCCGCATTGTCGGAAAGAATGTTAGTCAACAAGTAGGTGTGCTGAGGCCGCACCAACTGCGCGCCGGTATTTTCGATCAACTGGCAGGCGGGCAAGCCTTGATTATCCTGGCCCGCCGGCGTGAACTTACAGACCGGCGTGCCATCGGCCTTCTCCACGCGCAGCAGCGAGATCGGCGGCATGTACACGCCATTGTCCGCCAACACGCCAAACGCGCTCGTCATTTCGATCAACGGCACTTCGCCGCCGCCCAACGTTAACGCCGGGCCGTAATCAGGACGCGTCAACGTATCCACACCCAACCGACGCATCACCGCCAGAAAATTGGGAACGCCGACATCGACCAGCGTCTTGACCGCCGGAATGTTATAGGAATTCGCCAGGCTCGATCGAACCGTCTGCGGCCCATGGAATTTGCTATCGTAGTTCCCTGGCGTATACACATTGCCAGCCGTATCGGTGTAAGACACGGGTGTATCCCACAGGACCGTGGCCGGCGACCAGCCTTTTTCAAACGCGGTG
Organism: Anaerolineae bacterium; assembly: GCA_003154115.1. Classification (GTDB taxonomy): domain Bacteria; phylum Chloroflexota; class Anaerolineae; order Fen-1058; family Fen-1058; genus Fen-1058. The sequence continues at coordinate 6,091 of PMCF01000196.1, read as the reverse complement.
AGATACGTAAACGGTTTGATCACACTGCCCGTCTGACGCGGACGCAGCGTCATGTTGATCTGTCCGCCAATCTCGTCGTTGCCGAAATCCGGGCTGCCCACCATCGACAAGATCTCGCCCGTGCGCGGGTCGATGGCAATGAGTGCGCCGTTCTTCACGTTCTTGGCTTGCAGCGCCGCGATTTGATCGTGCACCGTCTGCTCACCGATCGCTTGCAGTTTCGGATCGAGCGTGGTGGTGATCTTCAAGCCGCCGCGATACAACGCCTCTGGCCCGAATTCCTTCTCGACAAGTTGGCGGATGTAGACCACCCAGTGCGGTGCTTTCGCATTGAAGTCATTGGCGGGCGCTTTGAATTGATAGTTGACCATCGCTGCTGCGGCGATCTTGGCTTCAGCCTGCGTGGCATAGCCCTCTTCGGTCATCAACCGCAAGACGTCTTTTTGACGCGCCAACACCGCATCGCGGCCTTCCGGTGTGAACGGATCATAGATGGCCGGCGCTTGCGGAATGCCCGCCAACAACGAGGCTTCGGCCAGCGTCAACGCCGCGGCATCTTTGTTAAAATACGTGCGCGCGGCCGCCTCAATGCCGTAGGCCAGATTGCCGTAGTTGATCGAGTTGAGATACAGCTCCAGAATCTTGTCGCGCGGATACTGGCGCGTGACTTCGGCGGCCAACACGGCTTCACGAATCTTGCGATTCAGCGTGCGCTCACTTCCTTCCGGCAGCATCAAGTTTCGCACGAGCTGCTGCGCGATCGTGCTAGCGCCTGACACGCCTGAACCGGCGCGCACATCTTGCACAATCGCCCGCACGATGCCAAACACATCAAAGCCGGGATGCCGGTAGAAACGCGGATCTTCCGTCGCAATGGTAGCCTTGGTCAACCACGGCGAAATCTTATCGATGGGCACACTGGTACGACGGCCGCCCTGCGGATCGACCAGTTCATACAGCAAGTTGCCATTGCGATCGTAAATCTGGCTGCTGGTGAACAACTGGGTGGCGCGCTGTTCCAACTCAGTGGGGGAAGGCAGCGTCGAGGCAATCGACACGTAGCCCACCACGGCCACCGACAGCGAGCAGACCAGCGCCACCACAAAGGCCAGCCCCACAAAGAACAAGACGCGCATAACTCCATACGAAGTGAGCGCGCGACCAGGTTTCTTCTTCCGCGAAACGGGAGCGGGAGCGCGCGTGGGAACAGGTTTGCTCGGCGGCGGAGGAGGCGGTGTGTTGCGAGAACCCGATGGTCCCCAGCCGCTTACCGGCGGCGTTGATGAAGCCGATCGGCCTGGTGAAGAACTCGATCGCCGCGAAGCGGGCGGCACCCCGGCGACCTGCGTTGGCTGCGGCCCGCCAGACTGCGGCGGGGGCGCTTGCACCGTGCGCTGCGAACTCACCGTGGGTTGTGAACTCACCGTCGGCTGTTGACCCACCGTCAGTTGATCGGGCGGCACAGGCGCAGGCTGCGGCGCGGATTGCGCCTCCGTTTCATCTTCGCGGCGAGGCGGTTGATAATAAGGTCGTTTGGGTTCGTTGTTGGTCATGGCACTTTCGATTCAAATTAAAACGCCCGGCCCGCCAGTGCGGAACCGGGCAGCGCTGTATTGACGCCGATTATAGCCGGGGAGTTCCGGCTGTCAAACGTGCGGGAGGTGAGTGTTGGGCGAGAAAAACGGGGTCATCAATTAACCGCATGCTCGTGCGATGGCAGATGAATGTGCGGATGGCTATGTTCCTCGTCGACATCTTTGTGCCGGTGCATATGCTCATGCATAAGGTTGCAAGCGATCAACAAATCATGATTCGAGAGTACCTCGTCGGGGGTGCCCTGCGCCACGACGTGGTGATGCTCGTCGAGCACATACACCCGATCGGCGATCGAATCGACGATGTTGAGATCGTGCGTCGCAGTGACGACAGTCTTTCCGGCTCGCCCCTGCTCGATGAGAAAATCGACCAGCCACGATTGACTGCGCGGATCGAGGCCGGCCGTCGGCTCATCCATCAGCCATATGTCGGGATTCAGACTCAACACCGACGCCAGCGCGACGCGTTTTTTCTCACCGCCCGATAGGCGGTGCGGCGCCCGATCGCGCAGCTTCTCAATCCGCAAGGCCGCCAGCGCCGCATCGACGCGTGCGATCACATCAGCGCGACTCAACCCCAATTGCAAAGGCGCGAAAGCCACATCGTCCCACACCGAAGGCGAGAACAGCTGCACATCGCTGTCCTGAAAGACCAGGCCCACGCGGCGGCGAAAGGCAAAGTTGAATTCATCATCGCGAAAAGATTGTTCGGTCAACGGCTGGCCGAAAGCGCGCACCTCGCCACTCGTCGGAAAGTACAAACCGTCCAATAGTTTCAACAGGGTACTCTTACCGGAACCATTCGAACCGAGAATGGCGATACGCTCGCCGGCCTTAATTGCCAGACTGATCCGATCGAGTGCCGTCACGTTATCGTCATAGGCAAAGCTCATATCGTGAATCTCAAAGATCATCCCATTCTCCACGGGCATCTCTACCTTCCTAACCAGATCGCCACTAACACGATGACGGCGACAATCCCGCTTGCCACCCAGTCCGATCCCCGCATTTTGAAGGTGTCCATCGTGCGAGGATAACCGCGAAAGCCGCGGGACTGCATCGCCAGATACACTTCACTGCTCAAGTGCAGTGACTTGCTCAACAGCGTACCGGCGCTGGCCGCGATGATGCGCCGTTCTTCCGCGCTGCTCAAGCGGCCCACCACGCGGCTTTGGCGCGACAAAAACATATCGTTGGTCGTGTGCAAGAGCAAATAGATGTAGCGATAGGTCATCCCCAGAATCAAGACAAACATATCGGGCACGCGCAGGACGCCGAGCGCTTTCAGCACGCTGTTCCACGGCGTCGTCAAGATCAAGAGGATGCCCAGCGACACCGACGTGCTGACGCGCATCAACAGAAACAACGCGGTCTGCGCGCCCGTCTGTGTGATCACCAGTCCCAACGGCAGCTGCACCAACGGCGGGCCGGGGGTAATGAAGAGCGCGGGCAGGGCGATGACGCCGGTGAAGAATGGCATGAACAGCCAGACCCGTTTGACGAAGAAGCCCATCGGGACAAGCGACAACCGCGCCAGAATCAAGGCGACAACATACAGGCCCGCAATCACCGGTAGATTGCGCGACAGCCCGACGGCGATCAACAGTGCGATGAGCGACAGCACCTTCACGCGGGGATCGATCGTTTGCAGCAGCCCCGGTCGCCGCGCAATTTCTTCGGCAAACAAAGACTGCTCGAACGTATGGCTGATATCGCTTAACGTTCGTTCGATGAAACCGTTGCGCTTATGCGTGTGCGTCGGTATCTTCGATTGCGCGTCGACGGTCATTGTTTACTGCTTGCCGGCGGCTTGCCTACCGTCAACACACGCGTGAACAACCACACGATCACGGCAATGAGTACCACGCCAAGCACCGCCGAGAGGATATAGGCCCCGTTCGAATTGCCTAAGACAGGCGCGTTATAGCCCGACATGGGCGCCCGCCATAACCCTTCCAGTTGAGTTAATCCCTGCGGAACCGAGCTAAGCCCCAGGCTGGCAAGCTGACCTGAACTCCATTCTCCCCAGGCTGTGCCCGGCGCCAGCAAGCCTAGCGGCACAGCGACGATTAACACTGCCAGACCAACCCATAACCAGGCCAAGCGCCTGGGCTTACTAGCTTCAACGGCGACTTCAGGCTTTTCGGCCAGCTCCAACACCGCCGGATTACTCCGCTGAAGGTAAGCCACGATCAACGCCGTGACGACTCCTTCGATCACTGAAGCGATCAGCATGTGCGGAATCACCATCGCGGGGATTGAGACGCTCAATGGAAAAGGTGCGTACAACGGCGCGCCAGTGGCCGTGTGATACAGAAACGGCTGAATGCCGAACTCTACAGCAGTAAAGAAGGCCGCCATCGTCAGGCCCGTCCAACCGCCGATCGCGGCTCCAACGACACGGCGTTTAGACGTTAGCGGCGCTTTGCCGCCGATCGCGCGATAGACCGCATAGCTGACATACGGCAGCACGACGGCCATGTTGAAACAGTTCGCGCCAATCGCCAGAATGCCGCCATCGCCAAAAAAGAAAGCCTGAATGATCAACGCGATCGAAATCGCAATCGTGGCAATCTCTGGCCCGAGAATGATCGCGGCGAGTGCGCCAGCTACGGCATGCCCTGAGGTTCCAAAAGGCAGTGGCACGTTAAACATCATGATGATGAACGAGAAGGCGGCTAGCAAGGCGATGAGCGGCACACTGCGCGCATTCAGTGTCTGGCGCATCTTCTGCACACCGTGGTACCAGAACGGCAGCACGAGCAGCAGCATAATGAGACACGTCAATGGGCTGAGATAACCATCGGGAATATGCATGTACTGTGGTGAATACAACATGATGAGCCTCCTTGATTTGAGTTTAGCGCGCGGCTGGTTTCCTCTCGTTATTGCGGCATTTCCGGCACAACCCAAACAGCGCGATATGGTCCACGTCGATGTTAAAGCGATGTTGTTTCTGCACAGCGCCGATCAATTCTTCCAGCAGCGCGTGATCCAACTGCTCGATCGCGCCACAATCCCGACAGATCAAATGATGGTGCGGCTCGTCGCCCACGATCTCGTAGTACATCTGTCCGCCCCAGTACATGGCGTGAATCAGGCGCATCTCGCACAAAAAGTCCAGCGTGCGATAGATCGTGGCCCGGCTAATGGTAGGATTTCGCCGGTGAACTCGATCATAAACTTGTTCGGGCGTAAGGTGTGCTTTAGCTTGCCGCACCGCTTCCAGAATCAAATTCCGCTGCGAAGTGAGGCGGTAGCCCTGTGTATGAAGTTGGATGGCGAAATCGATACGCGACTCTGGCATAAGTTCCTTATCCAGGATGAACCTTATTGCAACCAGTTGCAATAAGGTTGTATCACAAAATTTTGAACTTGGGGACAGACCGGGCAGATTTGAAACACAACTACGACGGGGCCTACACCAAAATAGATCGTCTCGTTCTAAAAAGCATCCGTCTGAAACTCCATTTCAGGCGGACGCCGAGTTAAAGCATGGCCGCTAATTGCGCAGCAGCAACGGCAAGAATACGTGATGCGGATTCACCATCACGCTGGCCGTGCGCGCCAATAGTGGCGCGTCGCCGGAGTTGATCGTAGCTATGTTTGTGATCGCCTCTGTACTGGAAGTAGCAACCGTCACCACGTAGGTCAGTGTGACCGCCGAGACGCTTGACATGACTCCGTTCCACTTCAACGTCGGCACAGCTGAAGCATCAATTGCGCCAAAAGGGATTGCTGGACGGAATGGTGTAAGTGAGCACACCACGCACGTTTAGGCGCAGAATCTTTCCCAACAACACCGCGGGGGCCTGCCCATTACCGATCGGCCCATGCTGATCACCTGCGCCACCGCCATCGCCCAGACCGGCGTACAGATAACCGTCAGGCCCGAATTGCAGCTGCCCGCCATTGTGATTGCCCGCCGGATGAGCCACCGTCAAAATGAGTGTGGAGCTAATGACGTTGGCGACATCGGACGTCGGCGTCGACACCGTGTAACGCTCGATCGTCACGTCGCCATTCACCGCCGTGTAATAAACGTAGAAAACGCCGTTCGTTTTGTAACCGGGATCGAAGGCCACACTCAACAGGCCGCGTTCCCCACAGCAGGAGATTTTATCGGTGAGGCTGAAGAAGGGTGTGCTGCTTAACACGCCATTCTTGATCACACGAATGGCGCCGGTTTGTTCCACGGCAAACAGGCGACCGCTGCCATCGTTCGCATGGGCAATGCCAACTGGATACGTCAAACCGCTGGGCACTACCGCCGCTAAGGCGATCGTAAAGTTCGAGGTACCGGCTAAAGCTTGCGGTGTCTGCGCCCACCCGATCGAGGGTGCCATATCCGATCGGGTGGCGGGAGCCGCCACAACGCCCCCCGCGATCAATAAGACCAACACAACCAAGCCAACCACCGATCCCACACGATACATGCTGTGCGACATCGTTCTTCCTCCCTTGTCAGAACTATACTGCCCACGGGCATAAATTGC
>PMCF01000426.1 GCA_003154115.1 Anaerolineae bacterium | reverse complement strand
CGGCGCATCATCAATCGGCACGGGGGCCGGACCTGGGCGCAGGGCGCAGTCGATCAGGGCGCGACGTTTTACTTTTCACTACCACAACTCACTCCCGGAGGTTAACGATGAACACCCTTAAACGCATTCTGCTGGCTGAAGACGATCCCAAAGATGTCGAGCTGACCGTTGGTGCACTAGCTGAATACAACCTCGCCAACGAAGTGGTTGTGGCGCGCGACGGGGCGGAGGCGCTGGACTATATCTACCGCCGAGGGCTATTCGCCGATCGGCCGCCGGGGAATCCGGCCGTGATCCTGCTCGATCTCAAGATGCCGAAGTTGGATGGCCTGCAGGTGTTGCGGCAACTCAAAGCCGACGAGTCGATGCGCTGCATCCCGATCGTTACCCTGACCTCGTCGCGCGAAGATTTCGATCTGGAAGAATGCTACAAACTGGGCGTCAACGCCTATGTGGTCAAGCCGGTGCGCTTCACCGAATTTGTCGAAGTCGTCAAGGGCCTCGGCGTGTTTTGGGCGCTGATCAACGAACCGCCGCCGGGCAGTGTCAAGAAACCGTGATCACGTCTAATGAACTTTGACAATCAAAACCGGTCATCGTAGGGGCGACCTTCGCGGTCGCCCGCCGCGCTAGACACGGGCGAGGATAAGCCTCGCCCCTACAAGAATTACCGCGTCATCGCGCTCGGCGAGCAACACGCAAATAATGAAATCCGGTGGACAGGGGAATCAAAATGCTCGACAGTAACAGGTCTGAAAAACTCTTCTACATCGGCGTCATCACGGCCATCGTTCTGGGGCTTTACCTCAGCAGTCTCTACAGTTACATCCTGTTCCACAGCCTCATCGAGATCATCACCATTGCCGTTGCCTTTACACTGTTCATCCTCACCTGGAACACACGCAGGTACTTGACCAATAGCTATCTCAGGCTGCTTGGCATCGGCTATGCCTTCATCGCCTTGATCGACTTGCTCCATACTCTTGCCTACAAAGGAATGGGCGTGTTCCCCGATTATGGATCGAACCTGCCTACCCAACTCTGGATAGCAGCACGCTATCTGCAGGCCGTTACCCTCTTTGCAGCGCCGTTCTTTATGAAGCGCAAGGTGAATAATCACACCACTATTGGAATATATGCCATAGTAGTTTCGACGCTTGTGGCGCTGGTGTACTCCGGTAATTTCCCGGACTGTTACATCGAAGGGAAGGGGCTTACTCCCTTCAAGATCAGCAGCGAGTACGTGATATCCGCTGTTCTCCTCGTCTCGTTATATCTCTTTTACAGGCAGCGGAAATATTTCGACAACAAAGTTTACTTTCTCATAGCGGCTTCCATAGGCTGCACGATCCTTTCCGAAATATCATTCACTGCATACGTGAGCGTGTATGGCTTTGCCAACCTGGTGGGTCATTTTGCCAAGCTGGCGGCTTTCTACCTCATCTACCAGGCAATACTCGTAACCGGATTCAAGGAGCCCTTTGATCTCATTTTCAGAGACCTCAAGCAAGCGGACGAAGCACTTCGCAAATCCCAGGACACATTGGAGGAAAGAGTCAGAGAGCGCACGGCTGAATTGCGCACCAGCGAAGGTAAGTACCGCTCGCTCATCGACAAGGTTCAGGCCGCCATCGTGCTCCATGACGGTCAGGGCCGCATCCTGACCAGCAATCCTTTGACACAGGAACTGCTCGGACTTTCCGCGGACCAGCTCATCGGCAAGGCCCTGATCGATCCGGCTTGGCATTTCCTGCGAGAGGACGGTGCTGTAATGCCGGTTGCCGAATATCCGGTAAGCCTGGTGCTCGCCACCCGGCAACCTCTCAAGGGCTATGTGACGGGCATCAGCCGACCAGATCGGAACGATGTGCCGTGGGCGTTGGTCAATGCCGAGCCGGAATACGACGCTGCGGGGGAAATAGCGCAGGTGATCGTTTCCTTTGTGGACATTACCGAGCGCAGGCGGACAGAGGAGGCACTGCATCGGCTGAATCGAGAACTGCAAGCGATCAGTGACTGCAACCAGGCGCTCATGCGGGCCGTCGATGAGCAGACACTGCTCAACGACATTTGCCACATCGTGTGCGACGAGGCCGGCTACCGCATGGCCTGGGTGGGCTACGCCGAAAACGATGCCACCCGAACCGTGCGCCCAGTCGCCTGGGCGGGCAGCGAGGACGGATATCTCGCGAGCGCCAACATCACCTGGGCCGACACGGAACGCGGGCGCGGCCCCACCGGCACAGCCATCCGGAGCGGAGAAAGTAGCTGCATCCAGGACTTCACGACTGACCCGCAGGCCGCCCCCTGGCGCGAGAATGCCTTGCAGCGCGGCTATCGCTCCAATATCGCTCTGCCCCTCAAGGACGACAGCGCCAACACTTTCGGCGCGCTCACGATCTATTCCACGGAGCCGAATGCCTTCACGCCAGATGAGATGCGGCTTTTGGAGGAGTTAGCCGGCGATCTGGCGTTCGGCCTCATGGTCCTGCGCGACCGCCTCGAACGCAAGCGGGCGGAAGACGCGCTGCGCGAAAGCGAGAGTAAGCTCAGAGAAGCCCAGCGCATGGCGCATATCGGCTACTGGGACCGCGACTTCGAGGCCAAGCGAATCACCCTCTCAGACGAAGCGTGCCAAATCTTCGGGTTGCCGCCACAAACGGGGGCGCTCGACCTGGATGCGTGGCACACCCAGTGGCTGGAACTCATTCACCCGGATGATCGGGCCAGAACGGCCCAAACATTTGCTGAAGCACTGCAGAGCGGCCCGCGCTACGATGTGGAATACCGTATTGTCCGGCCCAATGGCGAAGTGCGCATGGTCCATAGTCACGCGGAGGTAACGCGAGACGCGGCGGGCAATCCTCGCCTCATGCTCGGGATGATGCAAGACATTACCGAACGCAAGCAGGCCGAAGAAGAAATCCGCCGGCTCAATCAGGACCTCGAACAACGGGTCGCCGATCGGACCGCGCAGCTCGAAGCGGCGAACAAAGAACTGGAAGCCTTTGCCTACTCGGTGTCGCACGATTTGCGTGCACCGCTGCGCCACATCGACGGCTTTCTGGAACTGCTCCAACAGCGGGTGGCTCCAACCCTCGATGAGCAAAGCCAACACTATATGACTACGATCGCGAGTGCGGCCAAACGCATGGGCCTGTTGATTGATGATCTCCTGTCCTTCTCGCGCATGGGTCGCCACGAACTGTCCCGGCTACCGGTGGATCTGAACGGCCTCGTGCAGGAGGTCATTCGCGACTGCGAGCCAGAGACGCATGGCCGAGACATCCACTGGCGCGTCGCGGACCTGCCCGTGATCACGGGCGATCGCGCGCTGTTGCGCATGGTGTTGGTCAATCTGCTCTCAAACGCGTTGAAATTCACCCAGCCGCGCCCGCAGGCGGAGATCGAAATCGGCTTTACGCGCGAGGCGAACGAGACGGCGATCTTTGTGCGCGATAACGGCGTGGGCTTTGATATGGGCTATGTGGATAAACTCTTCGGCGTCTTTCAACGCTTGCATCGCGCCGATGAGTTTGAAGGCACGGGCATCGGACTGGCTAATGTCCGCCGCATCATCAGCCGGCATGGCGGCCGGACCTGGGCGGAAGGCGAAATCGATCACGGTGCGACGTTTTATTTTTCACTGCCACAACATACTCTTGGAGGTTAACCATGCGTACCCTCAAACGCATTCTACCAACGGCCATGAGCGAGAGCGATCGTCAACAACGTTTGGCGGTATTGAAAGCAGGGGCCCAATTCCGGCGAATTGCCATCTTGCTGATCATAGCCGCAATACTGTCTGGCCTGTTACTGCCGGCGTGTGGCAGCGCCTCGCAACCGAACCAGGAACCCATCAAGCTGGGATGGATTGGCGCGCTCTCGGGCACTAACGCCATCCTGGGGCAGTGGGACACGCACGGCATCGAACTGGTGATTGACGAGGTCAATGCCCTGGGCGGCGTGTGTGGCGGGCGCCAGCTGCAACTCGTCAAATATGACGACGCAGCCGATCCGACCAAGTCGGTGGCTCTGGCGCAAAAACTGTCGATTCAGGATCAAGTACTCATGGCATTTGCCACCACCAACAGCAATACGGCGCTAGCCGATTTGCCTGTGTTTGCCAAGGCCCAGGTTCCCCAAATGACTCAGGCGTCCAGTGCAGATCTTACGGCCAAGGGCAGCGGGTATATTTTCCGCTACACCAGTGTGGGAGCCGTCTTTGAGTCCACGGTGGTTGACTACTTGGTTAAGAATGGCTTGAACAAGTTTGCCATCATCAGTGACTCGTCAACCTACGGCAAGGGTCAAGGGGATTATGAGCAGGCCGCGATTCATAAGAATGGCCTGGCAAGCCTGATCCGTGAGACGTACAACATTGATGACACCGATTTCACCCAACAACTCAACCGCATCATCAGTACCAACCCGCAAGTGCTGTTGATCGCCGGGTCAGAAATTGCGGCGGGATTGATCGCCCAGCAGGCCCGCCAGCTGGGCTTTACCGGCCAGATTGCGGGCGGACCGGCCCTCGGCACGCCCAAGTTTATCGAGATGGCCGGTGGCGCAGCCGAAGGCGTGATCTTTTCCAGCCCGTACATTGACAACACCATCAACGAGCAGGCGCGAGATTTTGCCCGGCGCTATCAGGCCAAATGGGGCTATGCGCCGGAACAGCACGGGGCCAAAGGCTACGATGGCGCCATGATCGCTATCGAAGCGATCAAGCGTTCGTGCCACAACCTGACCCGTGAAGAGCTCACGAGACAACTGCATGCCACGACAGACTTTCAGGGCTTGCAGGGTCAGTTCGCCTATCAAGATAATGGGGAGGGTATCTCAGAAGCTCAGATTGGCATCGTCAAGAATGGTCAGTTGACAGTGATTCCGAACTGAGAGTAAGATGTGATATGCGTGTTTCCGATTCTGGTTCGATTGGTCTGCAGACAGCAGCACCCAGGCGTTCACTGGTGCGTCCATTCGGACAGTACATCCTGCGTGCCAAATTGGTTATCGCCTTCGTGGCTGTGGCCCTGATCCCATTTAGCCTGGCGTTCTACCTGGGCGATCACTACACGCGAGTCACGCTAACCAACAACGCCAACCAGGCGCTTCTGGCAGCGGCCTCGCAAACGGCACTCAGTGTGGACTCGTTCATCAATAACAACCTGAACGCCATTGGCACCGAGGCGCAGTTGCCGGATTTCATCAAGTACCTCAGCTTGCCAGCCGACCGGCGGACAGGCAGTGCGGAAGAAGTCGAAGCCACGTCGGCCTTGTACGCGCTCAGCCGCAAAGATCAGGCCAATATCTCGTCGTATGCGTTGCTCGATCGGTCGGGAGTCACCTTGATTGATACGTTTACGCCGGATTTGGGCATGACCAAGTCCAGCTACGACTATTTTCAGATCACCGTCAAGACCGGCGTGCCGTATGCCTCGCCCGTCCAGTTTTCAGAGACGGGTGCGGCGTCCATCTACTTTAGCGGCCCGGTGCGCGACACCGCGGCCGGGGAAATCATCGGCGTACTCTATGTGCGTTATAACGCGGGCGTCCTGGAACAAATCATTGTCCAGAACGGCGAGCTGGCCGGCCAGCAATCCTACGCCATTTTGTTGGACGAGAACCATGTTCGGCTGGCGCATGGCACTGCGCCGGACCTCATTTTCAAAGCGGTGGTGTCACTCGATCCGGCCCGCGCGGCGGAACTGCAAGCCGCCCGGCGCTTGCCGCCCCAACCGATCGAGGCACTCGCCACCGACCTGTCCACTTTTGAGCAATCTTTGCGCAATGCCGACAAACAGCCTTACTTTACAGCCTACCTCGGCGCTTCTGATCGTGAACTGAATTCAGCCGCCGTTTCCAGGTTGATGACCGAGCCCTGGCTCATGGTCTTTGCCCAGCCCCAGGCCGCTTTTCTGGCGCCGGTCGAGGCTCAGAGCCGCGCAGTTCTGCTGCTGGGTCTGGTGTGCGCCGTAATCGTGATGGCGGCAGCGACCGGCATCGCCCAACTATTAACCAGCCCGGTTATCCACCTGACGGCCGTGGCGCGCCAGGTGGACAAAGGAAACCTTGACGCCAAAGCCCACGTCGAATCGGCTGATGAAATTGGGATTCTGGCGGAGGCGTTTAACTCGATGACCGGCCGGCTCGTGGAAACCCTGAAAGGCTTGCGCGCGAGTGAGGAGAACTATCGCGGCATTTTTGAGAACGCCGCCGAGGGCATCTGCCGGGTAGCGGTCGACGGACGGATGTTGAGCGCCAACCCGGCCATGGCCCGCATTCTGGGTTATGATTCTCCGGACGAGTTGGTCGCCAGCCTCACAGATGTCCGACAGCAGCTCTATGTTCAGCCCGAAGGACGCGATGTTTTTCTGTCTTCGATTCTTGAACGAAGATCCGTGCTTAGGCGAGAATTCCAATTCCGTCGCAAGGATCGACAGACGATCTGGGTTTCTATGAACGCCCGCCTGGTGCGGAACGAAGCCGGCCAGCCGCTTTTCATTGAAGGCTCTATCACCGACATCAGCGATCGCAAACAGGCGGAAGAAGAAATTCGCCGGCTCAACGCCGAGTTGGAGCAGCGCGTGATCGAGCGCACCGACCAACTCGAATCCGCCATCAAAGAACTCGAAGCCTTTTCCTACACGGTCTCGCACAACTTGCGCGCGCCGCTGCGCCACATCGACGGGTTTCTGGAGTTGCTCCAACAAAGAACCGCCCCTACCTTGGATGAACAAAGCCGGCATTATCTGGACACCATCTCCGGCGCAGCCAAGCGCATGGGATTGTTGATTGATGATCTCCTCGCCTTTTTGCGGATGGGACGCCACGAACTGTCCCAGATGCCAGTGAACCTGGGCGAGTTGGTGCAAGACGTCATCCGGGAACTGGAGCCGGAGACGCTGGGCCGAGTCATTCACTGGCACGTTGCCGACTTGCCGGTGGTCACCGGGGATCGGGTCATGTTGCGCATGGTGTTGGTCAACCTGATCTTGAACGCCTTGAAATTCACCCGGCCGCGTGAACAAGCCGAGATCGAGATCGGCTGCCAGCTGGGCCAGGGCGAAACCGTGGTTTTCGTGCGCGACAATGGCGTAGGGTTTGACATGCAGTACGTCGATAAACTCTTCGGCGTTTTCCAGCGGCTGCATCGCGCCGATGAGTTTGAGGGCACCGGCATCGGGTTGGCCAACGTCCGCCGGATCATTAGCCGGCATGGCGGCAAAACCTGGGCGGAGGGCGCAGTTAATCAAGGCGCGACGTTCTACTTTTCGCTTCCACAACCTTATCTGCAGGGAGGATAATCATGGAGGAAACCCTTGAGCTGGCAAATATACCTGATAACGGCTTGCATGATTTGGTAGAAGCCATTGGAAAACTCGGCGTACACGACCATCTGTGTCTGATCTATGAGACCCAGGCAGAACAGTTCGCCGCCGTCATTCCCTATATGAAGCTCGGGCTGGAACGCGGTGAAAAGTGTCTGTACGTCGTCGACGACAATACGGCGGCCACGGTTATCAACAGCATGAAAGCGGCGGGCATAGAGGTGGAGTCGGCCATCGAAGCGGGGAAGCTGATCATTGTAAGCAAGCAGGAGGCGTACCTCAAGCGGGGATATTTTGACCCCGACTGGATGATCGATTTTTTGCAGCGCGCTACGGACGAGGCAAAGGCTACGGGTTTTTCCGCGTTGAGGATCACCGGCGAGATGACGTGGACGCTGGGCGGCGATCCTGGCGTGGAGCGCCTGATGGAGTATGAAGCGAAGCTCAACTATTTCTTCCCCCAAAACGATGCGCTCGCCATCTGCCAGTATAACCGTCACCGCTTTTCGCCGGAGCTCCTAAAAGACGTTATAGCCACCCATCCGCTTGTCATTTGCGGGGGGCTGGTGTGCCGCAACCTGTACTACGTCCCGCCTGACGAGTTTCTGGGGGAGGATCGGTCGGCCAGGGAGATCGAGCGGCTGCTGGCCAATATTATCAACCGGGAAAAGGTGGAGGGGGAACTGCGCCGGTATCAGGCGCACCTCGAAGAGCTGGTCAAGGCGCGGACCGCTGAGCTCGAAGCAAAGATCATCGAGCGCCAGCGGGCCGAAGACGAAATCCGCCGGCTCAACCAGGAACTCGAACAACGGGTCCTGGACCGGACCGCGCAGCTTGAAGCGTCAATCAAGGAGCTCGAAGCCTTCACCTACTCGGTCTCACACAACCTGCGCGCGCCTGTGCGCCATATCGACGGCTTTCTGGAACTGCTCCAACAGCGACTGACCCCGACCCTCGACGCGCAGAGCCAACATTACATGCAGACGATCGCGAGTTCGGCCAGGCACATGGGTCTGTTGATTGATGATCTCCTGTCCTTCTCGCGCATGGGACGCCACGAACTATCCCGGCAGTCGGTGGATCTGAACGGGCTGGTGCGCGAGATCATCCGAGAATTCGAGCCGGAGGCACGCGGCCGAGACATCCACTGGCGCGTCGCCGACCTGCCCGTCGTCACCGGCGATCACGCTATGTTGCGCATGGTGCTAGTTAATCTCATTTCGAATGCGTTAAAATTCACCCGATCACGCGAACCGGTCGAAATTGAAATCGGATCTACATGCCAGGACAACGAAGCCGTCTTCTGGGTGCGCGACAACGGCGTGGGGTTTGATCCGAAGTATGCCGACAAGTTATTTGGTGTTTTTCAGCGTCTGCATCCTGCCGAGGAGTTTGAGGGTACCGGCATCGGCTTGGCGAATGTCCGCCGGATCATCAATCGGCACGGCGGGCGGACCTGGGCGCAGGGCGAAGTCGACCACGGCGCGACGTTTTACTTTTCACTGCCGACACTCGATCGAGGCGTATAAGCATTTGTGGCCGACTACGCCGACGTGGGCAAAACGGCGCTGGTGCACGAAACGAGACGCTGTCTACAACAAGGGGTAACTACTCAGCCGTCACTGCGACCCCGCCAACGGCGCGGGGCAGGTGAGCGCTGTTTGTGACGAAGCAGTCTCCAGCGCAGATGGCAAGGTCCGCTGATCGGCATGGAGATTGCTTCGCAAAAAGCGCTCNNTGGTGGCCGGCACAGACACCGCGCCAAACCTCAAATTCACCCACCTTACCACCGACGATGGCCTATCCGAAAATGGTATCACTGGCATCTTGCAGGATCGCCGGGGCTTCATGTGGATTGCCACCGGAGACGGCCTTGATCGCTACGATGGAAACACCTTCGTCGTGTACAAAAACAACCCCGACGATCCTGCGAGCTTAAGCGCCAACGTTATTCAGTATCTGCTTGAAGACGATCAGGGCTATTTGTGGATTGCCACCAATACCGGCGGGGTCAGCAAATTTGACCCTGGAACCGAGCGTTTTACCCGCTACCAACACGACCCCGACAACCAAAACAGCCTCAGCGGAAATTATGTTAAGTGCATAGCCCAAGACCCTCATGGCTATCTCTGGTTTGGCACCGGAGGCGACGGTCTGAACAAATTTGATCCGGCTACCGAAACCTTCACCCATTACCACAATGACAGCGCTGACCAATTTGTTGGAGCTATTAATTCCATTATCGTGGATCGCCAGGGGGATATCTGGTTTGTGGGCGATAGCGGCCTGTACCATGTGAACCCACAAACAGGACAGATTACTCGTCTCTCGACGACCATAGCCGCAGATTATCTCCATGAAGACCAGGACGGCAATCTGTGGCTGCTGGCCTGGTCTCCGGTGGTGGGACTCATCAAATATGATCGTCAGGCAAAGCAGTTCACTGAATATCCAATTGGGGATGGTGCCGAGGGGGTGGAGAGAAGCCAAATCCTGGATGACGGACAGAATGGATTTTGGGTGGCATCGAGCCTGGGTCTCTATCACTTTGACCGGCAAACGGGGCGTTTCACATTCCACTTTCAACACGACGAAACCAACCCGGCCAGTCTCAACGATGATAGTGTTGTTTCAATTTATCAGGATCGATCCGGTTTGCTGTGGGTGGGCACGGAAAGTGGGGGGCTGAATCTCCTCAATTTCCAGCAGGAGCAGTTCGGCCTTTACCAGCATGATCCCACTAACCCCAATAGTCTCTCGCCCGGCAGTGTTACGGCGATTTATCAAGACCCCGACGGTATTGTGTGGGTGGGCCATTCTCCCCGCGCCCTGGACCGCTGGGATCGCAAGACGGGGCTCATCACCCATTACGTTCCCGACCCGGCCAACGAGAATTCGCTCGGCGATGGCTCCGATCTCAATAGCATTTACAAAGATTCACAGGGTTACATCTGGTTGGGCGGCTGGGGTGGTGGTCTTGTTCGCTTCGATGAGCGCAGCGGGCAGTTCAAACACTACCCATTCAACGTCGATGATCCCAACAGCTTGCCTACCGACGCAATTCTCTCCATCCATGAAGATCGAAGCGGCCGCTTATGGGTGGGACATACTATGGGCCTTAGCCTATTTGATCCCGCAACGGAGCGGTTCACCACCTACCGGCCTGATCCGACCAATCCGACTAGCGGGAATAATTGCATCAGGATCATCTACCAGGATCGTTCCGGAACGTTGTGGCTTGCAACATGGGGAGGCGTGTTAAGCCGTTTCGACGACCAGACGAAAACCTTTGTGAACTATACCCCCGACTCGCGTGACCCTCACAAACTGCACGGCGGCAACCTCTTCGCCATCCACGAAGACCAGGCCGGAACATTGTGGGTGGGAGGCTCGGATGGACTTTACCGGTTTGACCAGGCAAGCGGCACATTTACCCGCTACACAGAAAGCCAGGGCTTACCCAGCAGTGGTATTCAGGGCATTCTGGGAGATGATGCCGGCAGGCTGTGGCTCAGCACCAACAAGGGGTTGTCCCGGTTTGACCCGCAGACAAAAACATTCAGAAACTACGACGTTTCCGATGGCTTGCAGGGCAATGAGTTCAGTCAGAGTTCCTATGCACAGGGTCAGAATGGGGAGCTGTTCTTTGGCGGCAGCAACGGGTTCAACGCGTTCCTTCCCGAGAAGATACAAGACAACCCCTACGTCCCGCCGGTCGTGGTCACTGATTTCAAAATCTTCAACAAACCCGTGCCTGTCAGCGCCGACTCGGCGCTCAAGCAAGCCATCTCATCCGTCAACGCGTTGACTCTCTCGTACTCGGATAATGTCTTCTCGTTTGAGTTTGCGGCGTTGAGCTACGCGAATTCTTGGAAGAACCGTTATCGCTATAAACTGGAGGGTTTAGAATCGGACTGGAACGAGGTGGACAGCAAGCAGCGTCTGGCTATCTACACGAATTTGAATCCGGGCAACTATGTTTTTCGTGTGCAGGCCTCCAATAGCGATGGTGTATGGAATGAAAAAGGGGTGTCGCTGCCCATTACTATCACGCCGCCTTGGTGGGAAACCTGGTGGTTTAGAACCGCTGCTATTGCCGCCCTCTTGGCCCTGGCCTTCAGCGGCTACCGCCTGCGAGTCAGAAGCATCCAGCAGCGCAGTCGGGAACTTGAGCGCCAGGTCGCCGCCCGCACTCGCGATCTGCAAATTGCCGCCGACGTCTCCAAGCAGATCACCACTGTGCTGGATATTGACCGCTTGCTGCAGCAGGTGGTCACCCTAACCATTCAGGGATTCGATCTCTACGTGGCTGCCATTTTTATGGTCGATGGGGACAATCTAAAACTTGCTCATGCAGCCGCTGCTCATCTGACCCGTGAAGCCTTAGAAGAGAGTCTGGTGCATATTCCCATCGATGCTGAACCCAGTATTATTGCCCTGGCCGCACGTACCCAAGAGGCCGTTACCGTCAATGATGTCAGGCAGTCGCCGCTCTTCCTGCCGTTGAGCAACCTGCCTGAAACACGCTCGGAACTGGCCATTCCGATGAGATTAGGGAACCAATTGTTGGGGGTCCTTGATCTGCAAGCAGAGCAGCTCAATNNCCAACATGAGCCACGAACTGCGCACCCCGTTGAATGGCATCCTCGGCTATGCTCAAATCCTCAAGCGTCAACCACTGGATGACAAGGTGCTCAACGGCTTGAACATCATGCAGCAAAGCGGCGAGCACCTGCTGACCCTCATCAACGACATCCTCCACCTTGCCAAGATCGAAGCGGGCAAGTTGGAACTGTCCCCCACCCCGATCGGGCTTACCGCGTTTCTCGAAAGCATCGTCGGCATCATTCGCGCGCGGGCTGAAGCCAAGGAACTGGCGCTCACCTTTGAACAAGCGACCCCGCTTCCTTTCGGCGTGCAGGCCGATGAGACCCGCCTGCGCCAGATATTGCTCAACCTGTTGGGCAACGCCGTCAAGTTCACCGATCGAGGCACCGTCGTCTTTCGAGTAGCGGCCACGCCCGCGGCTGAGCGCCACGTCCGCCTGCACTTTGAAGTTGCGGATACCGGCGTCGGCATCGCTCCCGATCAAGTGGAGAACATCTTCTTGCCCTTCGTGCAGGCGGGCAGCGATCAGCGCCGCAGCGAAGGCACGGGCTTGGGGTTGACCATCAGCCGGCAACTGGTGCAGGCGATGGGCAGCGACATTCACGTGAGC
>PMCF01000361.1 GCA_003154115.1 Anaerolineae bacterium | reverse complement strand
GGCGGCTGACGCCTGGCCGTTGGGCGGCGCGGGCTTGTATCATGAATGGTAGACACTCTATTATGCGGCTTCTGCACCGCAAGATAAGACTAAGGGCGTTCTTATTCATAAGCACAGTCCTTATCTCTACCGCATGTGCAACTTCACAACCTACGGTGGATTATCAAGCGACAGAGACTCCTTGCTGGTCGCCCAATGGCAAATACTATGTCGCGTGCAGGCCCGACCCTCTCTATCAAAACAGATATATAGTTGACCATGAAACAGGTTTAGTTGGAAACGTGTCCATAGAATTTGGATGGTTTTCATTTGTAGGATGGACTGCCGACAGTAGATACGCCATTTTTAACGGTTACGACCAATATGGCAATTCTAAGGCGTATGCATTTGACACTAATAGTTGGGAGTCCATTTTGGTCTCTTATTGGGAAGGAATATACTCTAAGAGTTGTGGTATGGGTGGGGATTGTAAATATGGCGCAGTTGCAATTGCCCCCCTGAATTCCGACGTGATTCTCCAGAATGGATTCCTGATCCACGTGCCAGGGTCTATTCGTCGCAAGGTGCTGGTATCCACGGGTGAAGGCTTGATTACTAACGCCGCTTGGTCAGGAAGCGAAAAGTATCTGGCATTTGTAGGGTGCTATCACGGTTGTAATCTGTTTATCGCCAATGAAGATGGCACAAAAACTCAGCAAGCTATCTCAATAGATGACTATAGAGCAAGTTTGGAGTGGTCATCGACTGAAGTATCAGTGAGAGCAGAAACAAAAAAAACGCGATACGTTGTGAACGTGACAACCACTCAAGTGTACACATCATCGGTTCATTTGACTCATCTTGAAGCTAAATGAAGCCGCCCAACAGGGCGTGCAGCCGGATGAAGGCGGTCAACGGATAGACATCGAATAAACGAATGTCCGCACGACTGATGCTTTGTAGATTGGGGCTACGGTCGGCCAGCAAAGCACTTGTTCCGCAGGCAGCGCCCAACACGGCGTGCAGCCGATGTGCCCAGCCGCGTGAGTTGAGATGAAGGACGTCGACGGACACGCGCTGCGCAGTGCTATGTGGGTGGCGGATCAATGAATTAAAGCAGATGGTGCTCCGGTCGCATCCAGACCTGTCAGGTGAGCCAATTGATCTCTGGAGTTCGGAGATTGTGGCGGCTCACCTGACAGGTCTTTGCGTTCAAGTCTCAAGGGTGATGTGGCTTTGGTCGTGGCCGCACTGGGGGATATTGCCCGAGCCAGGGGCATGTCGCAGTTTGTGCGCGAGGCTAGCTTGGGGCGTGAAGCGGTGGACAAGAAGATTGAACCGGTGAAGATCATCCCCGGCGAGTGATGCCGAAGTGAGGTATGATAGTAAGCAGGAGGGCAAAATGGATACGCTAATTGCAGACCAAGTCATCGCACAACTCAAGACCCTGCCCTACGATTTACAGTGGCGAGTTTTGGAATTCACGCGCGCGCTAGCGCTCTCGACCCCTCACGGTGTGCCCGGGCCGCAACTGTTGCGTTTCGCGGGGACGATCCCGACTGAGGAGGCGCAACTGATGCGTGACGCGATTGAACAGGGCTGCGAGCGAGTTGACGCCAATGAGTGGTAGATACTTGCTGGATACCAATATCGTCATTGCCTTGTTTGCCGATACGGTATCCGTCAAAACGCGCCTGGCGCAGGCCGCTGAAGTATTTGCTACGAGCATCGTCATAGGGGAATTGTGCTTTGGCGCTCGCAAATCGGAACGTGTTCAGGACAACCTGGCGCGCATTGCTGAATATGCTGCCAACAACCCTTGCCATTTCTTCCTCGGCCACACCAACACCACAATCGGCGGCACGGCCATCACCGACACGCCGATGAGATGGCCCAGCGCCGGTTGTTGCAGCAGCACCGGATACCACACGCGGATCGTTTCGAAGTAGGGCACGACGAGCAGGGCTGACATCGAGAAGACGATGGACGCGGCCAAGGCGCGGCGCTGTGGTAATAACAACACGGCCAGCGGAAAACTCCACACGATGTACCACGCGTGAAAGAGCGGCATCACCAGCAGCAACAGCCAGAACAGGGTGAGGAACGACGAGGCGATCGTTTGCTCGATCGCTTCACGGCGGCCCGCTGTTCCGCGCCGGATGATGTCGATCACGCGCCATAGGCAATAGCCGTAGATTAGCGCGAAGACGGCCCACAAGAATAAACGCGCTGCCGGAAACGCGGTTTCAAGCCCGACGATGTCTTTCACACTCAAGATCAGCAGCGCCAGGATCGATCGTCCTGCCGAGTCCGCGCCTTGCACCAGCGCCCACGTCTCCCAACCCGGCCAGAGAGGCAGCATCCCGATCACGACCAGCGCGCCGATGAGCAAGCCGGATCCGATCAGCCGCGCGAAGCGATCGGGCCAACGTTGGCCGGGCGAATGCTCGCCGGGCGAATGCTCGCCGCGACTGAACAGTGCCAGCAGGAAGAACGGAACGACCACGATCGTGATGAACTTCGTCAGGATCGACAGCGCCAGAAACAGGCAGACCAGCAGCAGGTACGTAGCATCCCGAGCGGAGCAACGGGCGTGCTTCGACTTCATTTCATTCCGCTCACGCCGTTCCCCAGCCACAGGCTGGGCGGCGCGCTGGGCGACATGCGCCCGTTGCGAAGTCGAAGGATGCGGGTCGCGCGACGAAGAATGCACTAACGCCCACACCGCCGCTAACAGGAAAAAGATCATGACGATGTCGTTGTGTCCGTTCTGCGCGACCTCCAACAACACCAGCGGATTCCACGCAAACGCGATCGTTCCGGCGACCGCCCACACGGGTTGCCGCTGTTTGAGGATCAGATAGATCAACACCGCGCAGCCGAGGTAAGCGAGGATCATCAGAACCTTCAACGCGTAGATTTGCCGCAGGAAATCGCCGCCGCCCGCAAAGTACGCGCCGAGCGACAGCACCTGCCACACCGGCCCGTAAGGCGAGGGCGCACTCGCCCATTCGGCGGCCAGCCCCACCCACGGATCATTCCCCGGAAATTGCGCGGGCGCGGTGGCAAGTGGATTCAGGCCATACAAGCCCCAGCCGCGCGTGTAAATGGCGTAAACAAACACATCGATCGCATCGACGGGATACGAGAACAGCAAGAGCACGGCCAATGCCGCGCCGGTCACGATCACAAAACGGCCGCCGATTGCCAACGTCGATGCTTCGCCACTTTTCGGCATCACCAGGCGCAGCGCCCACAGGTACAGCCCGAACAAGATCGCCAGCCCCACAATGTACGACACCACTCCGCCGACGGAATAATTCGTTAGCTTGGCGTAGTCGACCGGTGGAATGGTGTTGTAATGCTGGCTCAGCGGAAAGGGCAGACCAAATACCAACAGATAGATGATGGCGCTCAGACCTGCGATGAGGATGAAGGCTCGTCGTGAAGGCAGCGCTAGTTTCATCGGTGCTCTGTTGAACGTGGGAAGTGGCTCTACCGTGTCGCCGCGATGATGAGCACAATCACGATCACCACAATCGCGACGACGACAGCGCCGATGATCAATTGCTTTTCTTGCTTTTGCTGTTCCCGTTTTTGCACGATGAGCGCCGCTTGCCGTTTACGTTCTTTTTCCCACAATTGGTCGCTGCGCGCCTGAGTATGTGCCTTCTCGGTTTGCTGGATCTCGATCGCGCCCACGGCCTGCCGCGTGAAGCGATCACTCTGACGAATCTCGTGCCGCGCCATGATCTGACCCAGCGTGTCGAAGTGTTGGCCGCAGGCAAAGCATTGCTCGGCGGTGAGGGCGTTGACGGTGTTGCAGCGCGGGCAGACGATGATCAGCGATTGCCCGCAGCTGACGCAGGTCTGGTTAAGCGCGTCGTTTTCGGTTTCGCAGGTGGGGCAGAGGATCAAGTCTTCACTCATGGGACGTTTTTCCTCCGATCATTGAACATTGATCATTGATCATTGATCATTGATCATTGAACATTGATCATTGTTCATTTCTAATTGCCGTTCCAATCGACGTCGTCGGATCGATCAACACTCGCTGCACATTTCCGCGCGGCACGCCAGAGAAAATCCGCGCCTCGATCGTCGGATAGCGCTTCACCACGCCTAGCATTTGCTGAACTTTTCCGATCATGCCGCCGGTCACATCGGTGCCATGCGAGCCGCCCAACGCTGCGACATACTGTGCGACATTGGCGGGCGTAATGACGGGAATGATCGCGCCGGTCACATCAGAATGCTCGTACACGCCCGCGACTTCACCGGCCAACAAAATATGCGCGGGCCGGAACTCGCGGACGAGATAGATGAACACATCCTCGGTGGAAACGATCGTCGCGCCGCGCACAGTATCGAGCGCCACATCGCCTTGTACCAGCGGCACGAGCCGGTTTTCCAGCAGGGTGCGCACCGCAAACGTATCCAGATAGGTCAGCGTGCCATCTTCGCAGCGCGCCGAGGCCGAGGGCGGCAAACTCACCACCGGCACACCTTCGCCAACCAAGATGTCCGTCACGATCTGATTCAAGCGCGCCGCCGCCGCTGCTACTTCGGCGTAACCCAGCCAACCCGATCGATCCTTCACGCCCTCGCGGGTGCCATGCTTTTTCGCGGCCACATGCCCGAATGATCCGCTGCCATGACCGAGCACCACTTGCAGATCGGGGCGGGCTTCACGCGCTGCCCTAATCTCGCGGGCCAACCGTCGCAGCGTGCGCGTGTGTGCGTGCTCGACCTTGGTCTTGTCGGTGATGAGCGATCCGCCGAGTTTCAAGAAGATTGTTGATTGTTGATTTCTGATTTCTGATTTTGCAGTGGTCATAGGCGAATATTCCCTCGCCCTTCCGGTGTCGGCGCAGCGACGGGACGGCTGGCCGCAAGGGCGAAGGTAGGGTGAGGGTCTAGCTAATCTCGGTCACAATCAAACTGACCGCGCCCGCATCTTTTAGCGCCGCGCTGACTGCCGTTACATTTTGCTCAGTTACCAGGGCGATCATGTTGCCGCCGCGTCCGCCGCCGACGAGTTTTGCCCCGGCTGCGCCAGCGCCTTTGGCCGCTGCGATCAAGCGTTCCAACTCCGGGCCTGAGACGTTGATGTGGCGCAGCAAGGCTTGATTCTGATCCATTAAGGGGCCCAGCTGATCGATCGCGCCGGATTCGATCGCCGATCGGGCTTGCTGCACGATCGCGCCGATCTGATCGAACCAGGCTTCATACTGTGCCCGATCAGCCTCCCAGCCTTTACGCACATCGCTTACCGCCACTTTCGTCGAACCGGCGACGCCCGTATTGCCGATGACCACCGTAAACGGTGTGGCGACGTTGAACAGCTGGATCGGTTCATCGCGCACGAAGTACACGGACTGCTGATATGCAATCACCGTATTGTCGATGCCGCTGGGTGTGCCGTGGTGTAACTTCTCGACTTCAAAGACCAGCGTGCTGACGGTCGCCTCGTCGAGCGTCGCCTGTGCCCACTGGGCCAGCGCGCGCACGATGGCCGTCGAGACCGCAGCCCCGCTGCCCAACCCGCTGGCGATGGGCACCGTCGAATTGATCGTGATCTTGAGGCGCAGCGTGTCTGGCTGCCGCTGCAAATGCGCCAGGGTTAGACGCACGATCGCCGCCAGGGGACTCGCCGGGCTGGCGCGATCCAACGACACGCTTTGATTCAGATCGGGGGCATCGATCGTGATGCCCGCCTCGCCCGGTTCGATGGTGGCCGTGGCCTGCACCTGCGTCAGCGGTACGGCCAGGGCCGGACGGCGATAGACGACCGCATGTTCGCCAAAGAGAATGACTTTACCGCACGCTGCAGCACTGGCTAAAGGTTCCATTCATCATCTTCCATTGTTCATTGCCCATTGCCCGTTGTTCTGGTACAATCGCGCCCCGATGAAAGCAAGACTCTCTCTCATTCTAATCGTCCTTCTCGCGCTGCTGGGACCGGCCCTGCCGGTCGTGGCCCAGAGTGAGCATTTGGTGTTGGCCTTCTATTACAACTGGTATGACGAGAAATCGTTCGGGCCGAAGAAGACCAGCGATCAACCCGTCACGCCTTACAAGTCTACTGATCGCGCCACCATCGAGCGGCAGGTCGATCAGGCGAAGCAAGCCGGGATCGATGGCTTCGTCGTGTCATGGTATGGGCCGCGCGAGGCAGCCGACAACCAGACCGAAACGAATCTGCGCACACTGCTTGACGTCGCCCAGCAGAAGGGCTTCAAGGTCGCCGTCGATTTCGAAACGGCCGGGCCGTTCTTCAAAAATCAGAGCGACGTGCAAAACGCCTTAGCCTCGTTGCTGTCCACACATGCCAATCATTCGGCCTATCTCAAAGTCAACGGCAAGCCGGTGGTTTTCTTCTGGCAGAACAGCCGCTTCAACGTCAACGCCTGGTCGGTCATGCGTGAGGCCGTCGATCCCCTGCATCAATCAATCTGGATCGGCGAAGGCACCAACCTGGATTATCTGCGCGTCTTTGACGGACATCATCTCTACAACATCGCCTGGTCGGCCGATCCGCGCGCCGAAGTCATCAAGTGGGGCAAGCGGGTGCGCGAAAAAGCGATCGAGTTGGGCGCGTTCAAATATTTCGTCGGCACGGCCATGCCCGGCTTTGACAATCGCCTTGCTAGCTCCGGCGCCACTTATCGACCGCGCAGTGACGGCGAATACTTCCGCCAATCCTTCACCGGCGTCACCCAGTCCAACGCCGATTGGGCCATCATCACGTCATTTAACGAATGGGTCGAAGGCTCGCAGATCGAACCGAGCACGACCTATGGTGATCGATATCTCAAGTTAGCGGCCGAGCTATCCAATATCTATCGCACGACGGCGAGCAGCTTTGTGACGGCCCCGACCGAAACACCCGTCCCGACGGATACCCCCACGCCGACGAACACGCCGACGAACACGCCGACCTTTACGCCGACGCCCACGAACACGCCGACGAACACGCCGACCTTGACACCAACACCCACTGACACACCCACGCCGACCTTTACGCCGACGCCGACGGAAACACCCACGCCGACGTTTACGCCCATCCCGACGGACACGCCCATCCCCACCGACACGCCGACGCTTACGCCGGTTCCGACGGACACCCCGGTGGTGATTGCGCGGGCCTTACCAGCGGCGGCCAAAGTCGCGGCGGGTGGCGACATCAAGCCGACGCTCACGCCCACCAAAGTACAACCTGTTCAGCAAACTGAGGAAGCCTCCGGCAATAACGTCCTGATCGCGTTGGTGGTGGGCGGCGCGCTGATGTTTCTCGGCGCGATTACGCTCGGCTGGCTGATGGGCAAACGCACGAGACAATGAACAATGATCAATTAACAATGATCAATGGCTGTTTTGCGTAATCCTCGATCCTCGATCCTCGATCATTGATCATTGATCCTCGATCATTGATCCTCGATCATTGATCCTCGATCATTGATCCTCGATCATTGATCCTCGATCATTGATCCTCGATCATTGATCATTGATCATTGATCATTGATCATTTCCACGATCACCTTCAACGTTCCCTTCGTTCCCGCCCGCTCGAAAGCGGCGAGTCCATCGTCCAGCGCATAGCGGGCTTGAATCATCGACTCCACGTCAACTTGCTGATTAGCCAACAAGCGAATCGCCGGTTCAAACGGCCCGCAGCGTGATCCGATCAATGTGATCTCATCGACCACGATGGCCGTCAAATTCACCGGCAGCGCCTCGCCTTGATACGTAGACTTCAACACAATCGTCCCGCGCGGGCGCACGATCTGGCGGGCCAGCGCAAAACCGCGCGGGGTGTCGGTTGCTTCCACCACCACGTCCAACGAAGCAAATTTGATCGCGTTGAGATCCGTCGTCGTCGTGATGCCACGCCGCTGCAGGATCTGTAACTTCTCGGCATGTCGTCCTACGGCGATCAAGCCACAGCCGGTCAGCGCCACGACCTGCGCACACAACAAACCTAACTTGCCATCGCCGATCACGGCCACGCGATCCGTCGGTTGAAACTTCACCTGTTCCAAAATCTCACACGCCGCGGCCAGCGGCTCGACAAACACGGCCTGATCGTCGGAGACAGCAGCGGGCAGGGGGTGCAGATTTTCGAAGGGCAGCGTCAGGTAGTCGGCGAAGGCGCCGTCGCGCCGATCGATGCCCAGCGTGGTGCGATTGGGGCAGTGCGTCGGTCGATTGGCGCGGCACGTTTCGCATACGCCGCACGCCGCATTGATCTCCCCGGCCACCCGTTGCCCGATCAGATCTTCACGTCCCACGGCTTGCTCGACGATGCCGACGAATTCATGACCGGGCACGCCGGTGAAATCCATGTAGCCTTTGACGAGTTCCAGATCGGTGTTGCAGATGCCCGCTTGCAACACGCGCACCAGCGCCTCACCGGGCGGCGGCGTGGGTGTGGGGTAGTGTGAATCCAGGCGTAATGTGTTGTTGCTAATGACTAAGGCGCGCATAAACTATTCCTGATGCGTGATACGTGGTGCGTGTTGCGCGAACGGCTGATTACGCACTACGCACCACGCACTACGGTCAAATCTCCACCGTTGGTTGCGCTGCACTCAACAACTTCACTTCCGTCGGCGCATTGCCACAATACATTCCGACCAGCGTCGCCAGATCGTTACTGATGAGTTCCACATCGGCGCGCGTGACGGGCGGCAGTCCGTCGATGTTGATCTCCACGGCGGTGCTGGTGCGTTGCAACTTGCTGAACTCGCCCTGCCGCCACGTCCAGCGACGACACAATACCGTCGACGTATTGTACGTGAAGATCACCTCGCCGGGTTCAGGGTGTTCAGTCGTGGTGCTGCCTAACGGCACAAAATTTTCATCGCCACGCGCGAAGCCTAAGCCCAGCGTGCCATCCGCGGCCAGCGAATCGAGCGCATGTCCACCGATCGGCACGAGGTAGCGCAGTGAGACGCTATTGCAGATGGCCGCGAGCGTGTTGATGTAAGGCAAGCCTGCGCTGAGCGAAGTCGAAGCGTCGCCGCGCCGTACGCGCTTCACCAGTGACTCGATCGAACTGGGATACTCTGTCGGCTTGCCCATGTCCGTGGCTTCAGTTGGGCCACGGTGGGCCGCATGGCGTAAACCAAAAGCGCGATAGGCTTCCCGCCACGCGGCGAGGTTGGGATGAGCCGACACGGGGTCGAGATCAGCCCGCTGGCGGATAGCTTTCTGTGCGCTCTTCAACATGCGATCAACTTCGTCGATGGGGCTGGCGATGTTGATCGCGCGCCGGACAATGACCAGGCCGCGCACGTAGCCGGGATATTTCTGGAAGAGTTGGGAATCGATGTGATAGATCATCGTGGGCTGAATTCTACCCGCTTTGGCGGAAAACAAAAAGAGCCGATCTTTCAACCGGCCCTCTTTGTTCATTGCTCATTGCTCATTGATCATTGATCATTGTTAATTGGTCATTGCCACAGTCTTGGGCTTGCGGCGGAACCAGGTGCGCCATTCCTTGTTTTCCCACACCACCAGGATTTGCGCCGCGTTGAAGATCGACGAGTACGTGCCGCTCAACAGGCCGATGAGCATGATGGTGACAAAGTGGCGAATGGTGACGCCGCCGAACAGGATCAGCGCCACCAGCGTGAAGACCACCGTCAACTGCGTGTTGATCGAGCGGTTCAACGTCTGAATGATGCTGAAGTTCACCACCTTGTCGAAGCGCTCGCCGCGCATGCGGATGAGATTTTCGCGCACGCGGTCGAACACCACGATGGTATCGTGCACCGAGAAGCCGATGACGGTGAGCAGCGCGGTGAGATACAACGAGTCCACCTGCCAGCCGAACAACTTGCCAAAAAGCGCGGCCATACCGATGGTGACTAACACGTCGTGCACCATGGCGATGACGGCGGCGACGCCGTAGCGGAAGGCGTGCGGCACCTGCCGGAACGCGAACCACAGATACAGCATAATGCCCAGGGCCGCAATCAACACGGTCTGTGTGGCGCGGACGACCACTTCACCACCAATGGCGGGGCTCACGTTGCCAAACGACAATTCGATGAAGTCGCCAAACTTCTGGCGCAGCACCACTTCGATTTCTTCCTTCTTGGTGTCATCCATGGACTGCGTGCGAATCTGCAAGCCATTATTTTGAGTGGACTGCACCTGCGCGTCGGTGTAACCGAACTGCGTGTAGATGGCGTTCACATCCGCCGGCTGGGGAGCCTGGGCGTTAAACTGCAGATCGAGCAGCGAACCGCCCGTGAAGTCGATGGCCAACGGAAAGCCGAAGATGATCAGAGCCAAGATACCAGGCACGATGACCAACAGCGACAACCCGAACCAGAGATAGCGTTTACCGACAATATCCCACATAGTTTTATACTCCAAACAGGCGCGGATGCGCCGTGTAATTCATGCGATCCAGCACCAGGTGCAACAGCAGGCGCGTGACGAACACGGCGGTGAACAGGCTGATGAGCACACCCAATGCCAGCGTTACGGCGAACCCTTTGACGACGCTCGCCCCGAAGGCATTGCCGAACCAGAACAAGATGCTGCACGTGATCAACGTGGAGATATTGCTGTCACGGATCGACGTCCACGCGCGCTCAAAGCCGACGCTGACGGCCGTCGACAGGCGGCGGCCATTGCGCAGCTCTTCGCGCAAGCGCTCAAAGATCAAGACGTTCGCGTCGACGGCGACGCCGACGGATAAGATGAACCCGGCGATGCCGGGCAGGGTGAGCACCACGCCCAACAGCTTGAACAGTGCCAGCAGGATGGTGGCATACAACAGCAAGGCAATCACCGCTATCACACCCGGCAAGCGATAGTACAGCATCATGAACACCGCCACGACCGAGAGACCGATGAGACCTGCGATGACGCTGGCGCGGATGGAGTCTTCGCCCAGCGTCGGGCCGATGGTGCGGCTTTGCGCGATTTCCAGCGCTACCGGCAGCGCGCCGTAACGCAGCAGGTTCACCAGCTTGTTGGCTTCGTCGACGCCGCCGCTGCCCACTGTGATCACGCCTTGACCGCTGGGAATGGATGAGCGGATGGAGGGGCATGACTGCACCACGTTGTCCAGCACAATGCACATGAAGTACTGGTGCCCTAACGATTGCTCGTTGTTGGCCGACGTGAACTGTCCGAAGGTCTGCGCCGCAGCGCCGACCAGCGTGAAGGACACTTCCGGTTGATTCCCGCCCGTGCCGCCCAGCACCACCTTCAGCGAAGTGGGATCAAGATCGGCGCCGGTCACGACCGATTGGTAAACCTTCTCGGGAATTTGTGAAGACACGCCCGTGCTGAGAACCCCAGTTGCTGAGAGAGGAACGGTCGGCGTGATGTCGCCCGCGCTCTTTGCTTTGGGGGAAGGGTTGCCGCTGGTGCGGATAATCGCGCCTTCGTTGTAGGAGTCGGTCCCGGAGTCGACAAATTCCAGGCGGCCCGTCTGCTGCACGAGTTTGATCGCTTCAGCGGGATTATCGACGGCGGGCAGTTCCACCAGGATGCGGCACTCGCCGGCCAGCTGCACGACCGGCTCGGTAACGCCCAGACCGTTGACGCGAGACTCGATGATCTGGCGTGCATTGTCCATGCGTTCGGCCAGATTATCACCCGTGCAGTTGGTGGCTTGCAACAGCACCTGCGAGCCGCCGCTCAAGTCCAGACCCTGTCGCAGGCTGATGTTGCGATTGATGCCCAGTGGTTCAAACACCACTTTCTGCGTGGGCGTAAAGGTGATCAGCATGGCGGCAAAGGCAATGACCACGATGATCGTGAACCATAAACGTGTTCGTCCTGACATGCGTACTCCCTGTCTTTACACAAAAAAGTCGCCGGCAATAGAGGCCGGCGCGACCTACAGCGGGCAGGATTATAGTCTAACGAGAGGGAGTTGTCAAAAGAACTCTGACCGTGAGGCTGGATAGGATTCTTTCATTCCTTCTCTTTTCTTCTTCCGCGCCACAACACCGTCAGATACAACGCCAGCCCATAGTTAAAAAAACTCGTCCCGCGCACATCGGGCACCGAACCGATGCGCGTGCCGCTTGGCTGCAACTGCGCCACCCACGCGGCCAGCCGCGGAATAAAGAGCTTGTCGTAGCCAATCACTAGAATCGCGCCGAGGATCACGCCAGGCACGCTGCCCGCGCCGCCCAACACCACCATCGTCAGCGTCATGGTCGTGATGTTGAACGACACCATATCGGGCGAGACGTACGCGAAGTTACTAGCGTATAACGCGCCCGCCAATCCCGCCAGCGCCGAGCTGATCACAAACGCCAACAGGCGATAGCGCGCAACGTTGATGCCGCTGCTGGCCGCAGCGAGTTCATCCTGACTGCTCGCCAGCCACGCGCGGCCTGTGCGCGATCGAATCAACCACTGACTCACCAGCGCGGCGATCACGACGAGGGCGAATACCAGATAATATTGCGCGAAGGAATCGTCGAGGAAGCGGCCCAAGATCGCGGGGGCAGGCATAGCCGATAAGCCCCCCGCGCCCCCGGTGATATCGTGCGCGTTGATCACCACGCGCCGCATCAGCAGGCCCAGCGCCAGCGTCGCCACGGCCAGATAATCGCTGCGCAAACGCCGCGTTAAGCTGCCCTTCAATACCCCGAACAGTCCCGCCAGCGTCATGCTGCATACGACGACGAAGAGAAAATCGATCGGTTGGGGTAACAGCGCGCCGATGCCGCTGAAACGATTGGTCAGGATCGCCGTCACATAGCCGCCGATGCCGAAGCTCACCGCAAAGCCCAAATCGAGCACGCCCGCCAACCCCAACAACAGATTCATGCCCAATCCCAACAAGATGAAGATGCCGATGCCCTTCACCGTGATCTGCCAGCCCAGATCGAGCGCGACGGAGATCAGTGGGAAGATCGCCAGTGCGATCAAGGCGACGGCCAACCACCGGCCCGATCGGCTGCGTCGACTCGATGGATTGATCATGATCGCGTCGCGCGCGTTGCCGGCCATCAAATCCTCGCTGTGTTCGTCGCCTGCGATGCCGGTAGGACGTAATAACAACAAGCCGATGAACAACATCAACAACAGGACGGGCGTCCACGTAGCGCTGAGGGCGAAATCGCTGAACGAGGTGAACACGCCCAACAGCAGCGCGGCCAACAACGCCCCGATCGGATTGCCGATGCCGCCGAGAATAGCAGCCGCAAAGGCCAGCAAGCCACTTTCGGCTCCGGCATCGCCGAAGGGACGGGTGTAATACATCGCGAAGACAAACGCCGCCAGTCCTGCTAACGCTCCCCCGAAAGCGAAGGCGCGGCGAATAGTGCGATCCAGATTCACGCCGCAAATTTGTGCCACCACGGGATCTTGCGCATAGGCGCGAATGGCGCGTCCGGTAGACGTGCGCTTCAAGAACCACGTCGTGCCGATCGTGACGGCCACTGCGACGATGAGCACCAGCACCTCGTTGAAGCGCAGAGTGACGTGCAGCGGCAGACCCAAGGCGCGGACGAGATCGAAATTGGGGATGAGATCGGGAATGCGATCGGTGGGGACTTCGGGCAGACCGGGCACGCTGCGATGTTCGCCCGGAATCCAACTGGCTTGCAGGGTGCGCATCACCAGCGAGACTTGATAGAGAATGAAGGAGAGGCCGAGTGTGGCAATGAGGGGCGCGAGTTTCGATCGGCCGCGAAAGGGCTTGAAAGCCAGACGCTCGATCGCTACGTTCAACCCGGCGCCAAGCGCGACTGCGCCCAGCAACGCCAGCGCCAGCACACCGATTAACATCAACGGCGGCCAGGTGGCCTGTACGCCGATGCTGATCAACACGGTCGTCAACACAGCGGTGGTCAACGCAAACAGATCACCATGCGCCAGGTTCAAAGTACGCACGGTGCCATACACCACCGTCACGCTGATGGCGTTCAAGGCCAACACCGCGCCATTCAGCAAACCATAGATCAGAATTTGCAGCAGCACTTCCATACACGCTCCCCCGCTCTGTGCTGCCTCCGAGTATTAGAGCGAATTCCTAAATGGTTTACGCTCCGGATGCTTCGCGAAGGCTTCAGCCGGAAACCGCCTACGCCCAGCGGCCCGCCGCCGCAATACGGCGGGGACGGGCAAGGCTCGACTCCGGTATGGCGTAAATCAAAACGGAAACAGTTCTAGCTGAAGCGACCGCTCACCTCACGGTCTGGCTTCGATGATCTTCAGCGGCGCCGTCGGGATCGCCTCACCCCGATCGGGTTGGCACCTGACTTCAAGCAGATACGGGCTGACCGCGCACCGTCATGCCCGAGTGCTTCCATCGGGCGTCCAGATTCGCTGCTGACATGCCCTCTGGATTCCCGCTCGAAGCATGCGGGAATGACAGCGCAGTTGGGGCAATTGAGGCTTTTCAACATATCGACCTGTTACTTGGTTAAATCAGCTAAAGCTTTTTCCACCGCGGCCTTAAGGTCTGGATTATCGGAGGTGTAATCCAGCGCCTTCAGATAGCTTTCGCGCGCGCCTGCCAGATCGCCTTGTTGTTTCAGGATTTCTGCGCGCAAAATATAGGGCTCGGCCCGTTCGCTTTTCTGCAGCGACTGTGTCAGATAGTCTTGCGCCGCAGTGAGATCGCCGGTCGCCACGGCGGCCCGCGCCAGATCGTAATAAATCTCATGCCCGAAGTCGAGGTTCAGAAACGGAGAAGACATGCTGTCCAGATCGCTCGACGTGGCATTGGCGATCGCCGTCTGCAATTCGGCCAGCGCGTCCTTGGGTTGATCGGCGTCGAGCAGCAGCAGGCCTTTCAGATAATGCGCTTCACGCAAAGTTGAATCCAATTGCAACGCGCGCTCGATCGACTGCCGTGCTTTCTCGGCGTCGCCGGACATCCATTCCACGTAAGCTCGCCCGGCCAGCAGTCGTGGATCGCCAGCTTGTTCCTTCAACAGCTGATCATAGACTTCGATCGCTTTGCCATATTCTGCAACCTGCACGGCATACCGCGCGGCGCGCTCCAGATAGCCGACCCACGGATTGACTTGATAGGCGCGCTGCAAATCGTCGAGGGCGGGCTGCAAGTTACCCAGGGAGTTAAACTCAAAGTCGGCGCGCAGGGCATAGATATCACCCTGGGCGTTTGGATCAGTAATCAATTCCAGCGCGTGATTGACGTCTTCTATCGCGCCTTGAGGATTATCTAAATGCCAGCCGCGCACTTGCGCCCGCTCACGATAAGCCGCTCCGCACAGCGCCGTGAGGCCGCCGCACGATTCAATCGCGCGGGTGAATTCTTGCTCGGCGGCTCCGGCATCCAGGTAATCATCGGCGTGTGAATGCAGCAGACCAAATCCAAAATGCAAGATCGGATCTTCAGGGATGGTTTGATTGGCGCGATCCAGATCGGCGGCGGCGCTCTTCGCATTGCCGTTACGGACCAATTCGGTTACGGCGCGTCCTACCAGTGCATGGGCGTCATTCGGGTTGTCTGTCAGGGCTTGCTGAAACACGGCATAGGCCGCGTCGGTATCGCCTTCCAACAATTTGTTATAGCCGGCGTCGAGGGATACTGCGCCAGGCGAAGCGGATACCGCCGCGGAAGTTGCTTCAGGCGAGGCCGCGCTGGACACACGGGTGGCCGGTGTGCTCGTAGTCGCCGGCGCTGAATTACCACGCAGCGCAAAGACGACGATCGCCCCGACGACGAGAACGAGGAGCAGTGCGCCGATCAACCACACGGGGCGCGGCACGCTTCGCGCCGATTGGCTGGGGGCGACCGCCGGGGCGATCTTCTCCGGCGGCGGTGTCGGCGACGGTGTCGGTGAAGGTTGAGGCTTAGGGGGTGACAGCGTGGGCGCGGCTGCGGCGAGTGTGCTGGTGGCTTGCTGCACCCCGATCGCGCTCCGCGCCCCGCGCAAAGCATCGCGCAACTCGGCCATGCTGGCAAATCGATCGTCTGGATTTTTGGCCAGGCACTTCAACACGATCCGTTCTACCACTTCCGGCATCGGATCGATCAAGAGATGTGGCGGCGTGAGTGGATCGTTGATGTGCTTGAGAATGATGGCGTAGGGGGTATCGGCATCGTAGGGCGGCTGGCCGGTCAGCATCTCGTACAGCACGATGCCCAGCGAATAGATGTCACTGCGCCCGTCGATGCGTTCGCCGCGTCCTTGTTCCGGCGACATATAAGCCGGCGTGCCGATCAGCGCGCCGCTGCTGGTCAGGCCGGTTTCATTCAGCAGGCGCGCAATGCCGAAGTCGCTGAGCACCGGCCGATCGAGAGTGGCGACCAGGACGTTGGCCGGTTTGATATCACGATGGATCATGCCGAGGTTGTGAGCATAGGCCAGGGCATCGGCCAACTTGGCGACGATGTCCAACGTCTGCTCGATGGGCAAGCGCGTGCCGTGGCTGGCTTGGTCTTGCAGCCGCTGCTTCAAGGTTTGTCCGCCCTCGATGTACTCCATCACCATGTAGTAGTTTTCGCCCTGCACGTCGAAGTCAAAGACCTGCACGATGTTGGCGTGGTGCAGTTCGGCCACACTCTTGGCTTCGCGGCGGAAGCGGGTGATGAAGTTGGGGTCTTCCGACAGATGCGGATGCATCACCTTCACGGCCACATAGCGATCGAGCCCCGGCTGATAGCCTTTGTAGACATCGGCCATGCCGCCGCGGCCCAAGCGATCGACCAGCTGATATTTCCCCAGTGTTTGGCCCGTCAGGTCAGACATGCTTGCCCTCCTGGGAACTCGCTAAGATTAATAGCAGCCTTGCTCCAAGGCACGCCTATAGTTTAACCGCAGACGCGGTAGAGCACAATCGCACCGGGCCGGTGTCAGGGCCAGATCACACTCGTGCAGATCGATCAGCGGCTGTGGAAACAACGCATCCAATTGTGAGTGGCGCGTCCGAGCCATCGCGCCGATAAATCTCCACTAGCCGATCGGCGATGATATCTAGCGCTTCATCCCATGAGACCTCGCGCCACTCGGATCGATCGAAGGCTTGCGTGCGTTCCCCAGCGCGCTGGGGAATCTTGCGAATCAGTGGCGTGGTCACGCGCTTGGGGCTGTAAATGAAGTCGTAGCCGAAGCGGCCCTTGACGCACAAGTTGCCGTGATTCACCGGGCTGTCAAACGGCGAGGTGACTTTGTAGATAGTGTCTTGCTTGAGGTGCAATTCCAGCGTGCAGCCCACCCCGCAATACGGGCAGGTGGTTGAGGTGATGCGATCGGGTTGTAGCATATTGCTGGCCTCCGCGTGTCGCATCGATTGAAATCGATGCTGATAGCGAAAACGTGTTGAAACACGTTTCAACGTGTTTGCTGATCTGAGCCTGTGAATTCATTCATAGGGTGCGCCGCTTGCTTTGACACCCCGCGCCGCCCAGGCCCGCGCCACTAGCGGGATCGATCCATCCGCTGCAAACGGCAGTCTGTCACGTATTCGTTCGCGCAGCGCGACTCGCCGCTCGTCCGTCAACGCCACGGCATAGCTGGCCGCGGGGCCTTGTCCGCCCAGAAACGGCAGCCAGTAATCGTCGAAGTCTCGAAAAATTGTTGCGATGTCGATGGCTTGCACGGCCACATCACGCAGGCCTGCGTTCTGAAACAGATCCTTCAGTATCGGCGGTTGGCAGATCGAAAAGCGGCGACCCTCGTCAAGCGCACGCGCAGCCGGGTCGAGCGCGGCAGCAGCATCCCAGAAGTAGCGCATCAATTGCATCTTGTCGGCGTAATCCCACACGTACACGCCCACCGTGCCGCCCGGTCGAATGGCTCGCGCCATCTCGTTTACGGCCTGTTGTGGTTGTGGAACGAAGTTCAGCATCAGGCCGGACACCACGGCATCGTAGGTCGCGCTCTCGACGGGCAGGGCTTGCGCGTCACCCACGACACATCGGACGCGCGGATTGTCGACGCGCGATCGAACGTGGCCGATGAAGCCGGTAGATCGATCGAAGCTGGTGATGCCGCGCGGCGCAGTCTGTTGCAGAATGGTCTGGCTCAGCGCGCCGGTGCCACAGCCCACATCCAACCACAGACTGTCGGGCGATACTGCCAACCAATCTATGAGCCGGGATGCAACGCGCCGGCTCCAACGCCCGACGTTGCCTTCGTAAGCATCGCCGCGTGCCCAGGTGTCTGGCGGACGTGTTGAAATTGATTGGACGCTCATCGGTAGACTCCTGGCCGATACGATTGATGACCTACGGTTCGGTCTGTTCGCCCTGCCGCACTTCATACAGACAGTTGATGATCCACCAGCGGTCAGCTATTTTCGCGAGGTGAAGATAATCCATGTACGGATAAGACGATACCTTCACGGTTGCGATGTGACGGAGCGCGTCCAGGACTTCGATCTCAAAAACTTTTTCAGACTCTGGGTGCGTGCTTCCGCCGCCCTCACGGGTGAAGCCGACCATGGCCTCGGCGGTCAAGGTACGTCCCACCTTCCAGGCATCATCATGCAGGTCATGCCAGATGGTGCGCTTCACCAGTGCGGGATGTAATGCGCGTTGCATACGCTCCGCGTCGGCGGTGAACCAGCCTTCAGTGTAGTCGCGGCTGACTTCGGTGATGGCTTGGATGTCTTCGGGCGTTGCGGGCGGCACAAACGGAACATTTAGGTTGCTCATGATTTTCTCCTTTAGATGGATTCTCGAATCGGATAACCCCTCTTGGCATAAGGAAACCCCATCAATTCAGACACTCTTTGCTCTGGAACCCAGTGAAAGTAGGCGCGAATCTCGGCGATTTTGCCCTGGCGGAATTGATACCACTCCGCCCCACGCAACATTCCCTTGCGACCTTCTTCCACCAGGGTACTAAAAAACATCGTCCACTCGATCACGGCTTCATCGTCTGTCGCCATGAAGCGGTCCACCGTCCATTGTGCTGTGCGCGTTTCTGTATTGAAGC
Source organism: Anaerolineae bacterium (assembly GCA_003154115.1). Lineage (GTDB taxonomy): Bacteria > Chloroflexota > Anaerolineae > Fen-1058 > Fen-1058 > Fen-1058. The sequence continues at coordinate 557 of PMCF01000361.1, read as the reverse complement.
CTGCCCAATAATTTGCCAATGCGTCGGCGCCGCTCACAGGTTCGTGATCGGTGAAATAGTGCGTCACATCGGGTGTGAATGTAGACTTCATCAATTCCACATTGCTCGTATTGCAACCTTGATAGTAGGTGCGGATTGTTTCCAAATACGGATGGTCTTTCACGATGCTTCTCCTTTGTCTTCCAGATTTCATGCGGTAGAGGATTGATCCAACGCCAACTGAATCGCTTCGTCCAACGTCATTTGCTGGCCGTCGGCACACGCCGCATTAAAGGTCGCCTCGTCGAGTTCGGCGTGAAGCCTGGTCAGCAGCGGCTGGCGAATGGCGCGCTCCCAGAAGACCGGGATCTTCGCACCCATCACTTCCACCAATCGATCGTGCGCGCCTAACAATTGCGCCGCGCGCTGGGGCTGATGGCGCGCTCCGGCGATCCCGGCGAAGACTTCCAGACAGCCGGCAATGAACCAGATGTTGTTCATTGCGTGAAACAAATTAAGGCTTTCCGTCAGCAGCCGGGCGGCAGGATTGATATCGCCCTGCAGAAAGCGTGCGACCC
>PMCF01000364.1 GCA_003154115.1 Anaerolineae bacterium | reverse complement strand
TGTTTTCATAGCGTATTCCTTTCTTGCCCACGCGGGGCACATGGTGTTTCTCTCCGACAAGCACACGCTTGCTGGGCTTGGTGCCAATTCCAGCGCTTGAGGACAACTGGAATTGTCGGGGACGACGAGGTAGATACAGGGTGAGGCACGTGGTGAGCATCGAGGATGCTCAAGGTAAATGCAGACTCAATACTCATCAAAGAGGATGAGCAATGAGAACGAAAGAATGAAGGGGATAAGCGCAGCTGGCGAAGAAGATAACTCCTTCGCCAGAGAAACAACATTCAGCAACCGTCACGCTCGGGCCACCGGTCGGATTCAGATGGACAGAGGCATCTGAGCCACGCTCGGCGCCAGAACCTTGCACCGGTTCAGGATCGTTTCGGCGACACCGCGAAACTCGCTGTGCCGGATCACGGTGGCTTTGAGATGATACGTCGCGCCAATCTCCAGTTGCGGATCGACCGACGCAAACCACGCGGCCCGATTGCCATTCGCCGGATCGACGAACTTATACAGCACCGTGACGCCATCCGGCTTCGGAATCTCCGTCCGATTGAGCACCAGCAGCGTCACGGTCAAGCGCTCGCTGACCTGGCCGAAATGGCGGCTCGGTCGATCGGTCAGCTGCCGTTCGATCGCGCGTTGTGCCGCCGACTGATGCGCCTGCAACAACGACGCAGCCAGACCGGTCTCGCCATAGGTGATCGTGTCTTGTTGCGCGATCTCGTGCAGGCGTCGCTCGTAATCGCTGAGATCACGGTCTTCCTGCGCGAGTTGCCGCGCCCACATGATGGCCGCCTGAGCCGTTCCCGTAGAAACCGCATCGGGCGTCACATCGTATACCGCGAACAGCGCATCGAGCGCCAGTTCGGAGGTGGGCGGCTTGCCGGTTGTCTCGGCTTGCTTGCGGCTGCACCAACCGTGCAGCGCAATCTGGCAGGCGACTTGCGCCAGATACTTATCGAGACGATAGGCGTAACGTTCGGCGCTGAAGACATCGATCTCATAGCCCTGGGCTTTCCGCGCTGCTGCATCGGCAGCGATCAGGAGGTCGGCATATTGCACGATCGCCGGGCCGGTCGCACCCAGCACCGCCGCGACACAACTCCGACTGATGGGGAGGCAGGCGCCCGTGTGCAAGTTGCGCAGCACCAGTAGCTCGCTGGCGTAGGCGACGCAATGCCCACAGGCGGGCGTCGAACGCAAAAACCGTTCCGGCACTCCGCAATCGGGAACCGCGTTGACCTGCACCTGACCGCGCGCCTCGAACTGCAGCGCGGCGATCACCGCCCAACCATTCACCTCCGGGCGATCGCCTTTCAGTTCGACGGTCACCTGATCGGTGATGACGCCTTGAGTACTCTCACTGGTGGTGCGTTTCACGGCCAGCAACGAGAACAGGCGATTCACCGCAACGGCTTGCTGGATCAGAGCGCCGACTTTTGCTTCCAGCGCGGGCAGCGCTGCATGGCAGATGATGTAGTGCATAGAAACCTCCTTGGTCCAGTCTCCCCTCCAGCGCAACTTTGCACGCCGGAGGGGAGACTGGGGTGTGTCGCTATTCCTCTTCCGCGACGAGATACCAGACCGGTCGAGACTTTCCTCGCCGGCGTGGCCGCCAGACTTCGTGTTCGATGCCACGGCGGCGAATGACCCCGTAGAATCGGGACTCGGTCAGTCGCAACTGCCGTACCGTACACGTGAACCAACACGTCGTAATCTGGATCGTTTGGGCGGATAGGTGTAAGACGCGCGTCTGATGGATCGTCGGGGTGCTGCCCCGGCGCTCATCAGCAGCGGCTTCTTTCTTGGCATCGCCCCGATCAAGGTAGATGAGCGAACACCACTGCGGAGATTCGGCCAGAGTCACGTAGTAGGCGGGAACGCCTATGAGGACGTTGGCTGCCATGTTACGCCCCGACCGACGCTGGTACGCGCCAGGTGATGTCACGCCCGTAGATCGGCGTCTTGAACTCGCCGCGCCCGTCGCTCCGGTTGCACGTCAATTGCTTACCTCCGGTGACCTTGACGATCGCCGCCGCAATCCACTGCGGCGTCCGATCGCCGACATCCACTTCGATGACTTCGGGGATGTCAGCCGGTAGACCAGCGGGGCGCTTGATCGGTTTGGCGGGTTGCGCCGTAACCGACTGAACCGGTGACGGTTGCACCCCTTCAGGCTCGGCAGGCGTTTCCGGCGAGTCCGCACTAGTGGAAACACCCAGCGGCCCGCCGCCTCGTCGTGTCCCGCTACGCGCGGGCGACGCGCTAAGCGACGGCGGACACGGGCCAACTGACACTGCGGATGCCTCCGAGGTGAGCCATGCGCCGACGATCTCGCCGGGCGTAAAAGTCCTGCCGGTCCGCGCTTCGATCAGCCAGACGCACCACCATTGGTTAAAGTTGTTCCAACTGATCGGCGTGCCGCGCACCGTGCGCCCATCCTCGAGCCGCACTTCAACGTTGCCGGCATATTTCATCGGCCACGTCTTTTTGTTCTTGGCCACTTCTTTAGCCGTGACCGCTGCCAGATCTCTGGCGATGGCGATGGCGGCATTGACCGGATCGCCATACGATTCGACGTCGGCAAAGTTCGCAAAGTGACTGCGAAAGCCAGTCATGCTGATGGTCGGCCCGTGGAAGTCATATTCCAGGCTCCCGTGATCAAAGCCGATGCTGTCACTCCCGTCATACTCGGCCACGACGATCGCGCCATCGAGGTAAAACTCAAACTTATCCCGCTTGTGCCAGATCGCCGGGTAGTCCACCCGAGATTCCGGCACAGACTGCTTTTTCTCACGCTTGGACTTGGTCGATTTCGCTGCCACGGGCGCGACGATCTCCGTCGTCGACGGCAAGGGTTCTGTCGTGACCGGCGTGACCGGTTCGCTCGCGTCAGCCGACGACTGGCCGGGATGCTTCGCCGCCCGATCGGGATAGTCGGCCAACACTTCGGCCGGCACCGGCTTGGATTCAGCCAGCGCGACCTGCACCAGCGTTTTCCGCAGGTCGGTGAGCCAGACGATCGCATCGGAAGATATTTTGGCCGATACCGACTCGTTGTCGTTGCTCGCTTGCACATCACGAGCATGGGCCAGAATGAGGTCCAACAGCATCCGGCCCTGTGCGCCAGACGAGATCGGGCGCTGTGTGGCCATGAACTCCGGGCGCGTCATCTGCCACAGCTCTTTGCCTTGAGCCGCCTGAGCAGCTGCGGCAAAGTCGCGTTCGATGTGCGTGGTGTCCACGTGCAGCGTCGTGATCGAGAAACGAGGGGCTTGCGCTTCATATTCCACGATCCAGCGTTCGAGCGTGTCCTTTACCTGTGCGGTGTCGTAGGGGAAGGTTCCCCGCTCAACCTGCACGGTGGTCCAGCCCAGACCGTTGCTCAACCGATTCATCGATCCGCCCGCATCCCAGTTGACGGTGTAGTCGGCCGTCACACTGCGAAACGTCCCATACCCCATGTGCTCAGGGTTAGGGATGTGATGGATGGTCGGCAGCCCGAGATCTTCGTCGGCGATGAGCACCGGCGCGCCGCGGCTGACGATCTCCAGCAGTTCACGCAGCACGGTCGCGTTCCAGGCCGAGTCACGCGGTTGCAACACGAGGCGCGTTTCCACACTCCAGGCTTGCAGGTGCTCGCGCACTGCAGTCAGCGCCTCGAACAGCGTCGCGCCTTGCACGTTGCCCGTGTCATCACTTTGCATGACGGGGGTCAGCGGCAGCGGTGCATATTCACCGGCGTCTTGCGCGCTGGGAATGCGCGTGGCATAACACACGGTCCACGGCAATCCACGCTCGCCTTTCGGCTGCATGATCGCCAGATGATCGTTGCCCCACGCCTCGTAAGCCGTGCTGGTCGAGTGCTGAAGAATCTGAGTCGGATGAGCGGCGTACCACTGCCGCAGTTGACCAGGCAATTCCGCTCGCGGGCGATCATCGTCAGTGCTCAACCGTGGCCAGAATGCGATACCTTGCACTTTCTGTGCGGCGCGCACTTGCCGCCAACCGACGGCGGCCTGCGGTGAAGTTTCCTCGATCGCGGCAGCCCAGACGGTGAAAGCGTCGTCCGTCATATCCAGCGGGTCTGTATTGGCGATGCCAAAGTTCGGCACACTGAACGTCTCACCACGTTCGGCAGGTGATAGTTCGTCCCACAGCCCCACCAGGTCAGCGGGTGAAACAAAGCATTTCCACCCGTCGTGACGACGGGTCACTTCGACAGAGTAACTACTGCCCGGAACCACGCGCACCACATCAGCATCCACAAGGTGATTCAGTTCGCGGTAGACGATGTGATCGCCCGGCTGCAAGTGTGTGGCGAAGTAAGTTGGCCAGTTCTCCAGCACGTCATCCGGTTTGACAGTGACGGCGCACGCCTCGCGCCGCAACCAGATGCGCCAGTCCTGATCGTGATCGTTCCAGGAGATCGGATACCCGCGCACAACCTGTCCGCCGACTTGCACCGCCACATCGCCGGCATACTTCACCGGCCAGGCACGCTGATTGTTTACGCGCTGCTTCTGCCAGGCGGCGATAAGGCTGTGCGCTTCGCGTTGTGCCAGAGCATAGAGATCTTCCGCTGGCTCACGCGCCGCGAAGCGGGTGACATAGTCGGTCGCACTGACGGTCGGCCCGTGAAAGTCGAAGCACACATCGGGGCCGATCTGCCGCTTCGGATCATAATCAACCCGCACCAGGTCGCCATCCACTTCGATTCCGAAAGTCCGTACCGCTTCAGCCCCATCGTCAGCCAGTGGGCCGGCGGTCGTCTCGCCGCACTCAGCGGGCGTGACACCCTCGACTTGCTTCAGATCGACGCCACGCTGCTTCAGCCAGTCAATGGCTTCTGATCGATGTTCAGGCGCAAAGGCCTTCACGACCGCCCAACCTGCTGTCTGATGCAGCCCGCGAATCAACACGAAGTCAGCGGGGTGCTCCTGAACGACTTGATACTGCGCAAAGTCAGGTTCAGGATCGGGTGCCGCGGGTGTGGCACTCTGCAGTTCGTAGACTTCCTGATCTTCCGATTTGGTCTCTTTCGGTTTAGCCTGCAACTCGTTCACTAAAGCGCCGTCGTTCGTCACGCCCAACACATACAGGGTCGTGGCGATGTTGGTCAGCGGCTTAAACGTGTCTGGCGGCAGATCGAATTCATCGATGAGCATGAAGCGCGTCCGCAGAGTCCCATTCGCCTTCGGGCGATCTTTCTGCATATACCCGCGCGGCAGAATCGCCACAACGCGCGTGTTGCTTTTTGACAGATCGGCAATGCGCGTCAGGAAATCCAGCGCCGCATCACTGCTGCCAAAAACTTTGCCGTACGGTGGATTCGCGATCACGGCGTCAAACGTCGGCGGACGAAAGCCGTCAGTGAAGTCCGCGTAGTGAATCCGATCCGCGCCCCAGATCGCTTGCGCGATCGGAACGACGGCGCTGCTATATTCCACCAGGATCGAGATGCCACCCCGTTGTTCGACCGCCCGGCTCAATGAACCGAAGCCACAACCCGGATCGAGCACGACCATCCCGGGCGTGATATTCAGCGCCTCAGCCGCCC
>PMCF01000075.1 GCA_003154115.1 Anaerolineae bacterium | reverse complement strand
CGTCTTGAGCAGCGCCAGATCCTTGATGACGGCGTCCACTTCTTCACTATCGAACGAGAGGGCTTTCTCCAACTTATCGAAGATGCCGACGAAGTCCAGCACGAAGCCGTGCGGCTTGACCATCTCCTGCGCCTCGTTCTCGTAGGGCCGATTGACGCGCGCGATGGCTTGCAGCAGCGTGTGATCGCGCATGGGCTTGTCGAGATACATCGCGTATAAGATCGGCGCGTCGAAACCGGTCAGCAGTTTCTCGGTGACGATGAGAATCTTGGGAGACTGCCCGTAGCGCTGGAAGTTCTTGCGGATGTCCTTCTCTTGCTTCTCGTCGATGTGGAACGACTTGAGCAGCGCCGAGTCGTTGTTGGTGCCCGTGTAGACCACGGCGGAATAATCGGGCGGCAGAATCCGATCGAGCGCCTGTTTGTACAGCGCGACAGCAGGCTTCGCGATCGACGGCGACAAGGAAAGCCTTGTAGCCCAGCGGCTCGACGTTCGCGCGGAAGTGATCGGCCACGTACTGCGCCACTTTGGGGATGCGCTGCTCGCCCTTGAGGAAGTTCTTGAGGTTGACGGCGCGATCGAGAATCTGGTTGAGTTCTTCGATGTCGGCGATGCCCTCGGTCTCGGCCANNAACAGCGGCAGCGTCGTGCCGTCTTCGATGCTCTCGCGGATCGAATACTTGTGGAGATAACCCTGCGGGGCGTCGTCGACGCCGAAGGTCTTGAACGTCCCTTGCCCGTAGGCGGTCCGATCGATCGGGGTTCCAGTAAAACCGAAATACGTCGCGTTCGGCAGGGCCGCCATCAGGTAGTTGCCCAGATCGCCGCCCGTGGTGCGATGGGCTTCATCGACCAGCACGTAGATGTTGCGGCGCGGATTCAGATCGGCGGGCATGTCGCGGAACTTGTGGATGGTCGAGACGATGAGGCCGCGATAGTCGCTGCGGAGCAGCTGGTTCAATCGGGCGATGGAGTGCGCGTGCTCGACGTTCTCCATCCCCAGCGCGGCCAGGTTCTTGAGCAACTGATCTTCCAGTTCGTTGCGATCGATCAGCAGCAGGATGGTGGGCTTGTCGGAGGCGGGCGCTTTGAAGAGCAGTTCCGCCGTCTTCAACATGGTGAAGGTCTTGCCGCTGCCCCGCGCGAAGCGTGCCACACCAGGCCGCGCCGTTTGGTGCGCGAAGCGTGGTGCGCGCGGGCCACGACCTGCTGGATGGCGGCCGTCTGATGCTGTTGCAGGATGTACTTGTGCAGGTCTTCGTCTTTCTCGGCAAAGATGATGTAATCTTTGAGCAGGCCCAGCACGTTGGGGATGGCGAAGAAACTCTTGACCTTGGCTTCCAANNTTCCAGTGGAAGATGTTGCGCTTGACAGTGTTCCACGTCGGGCCGTAGTCGAAGCCCAGCGCATCGGTGGCGATGAAGGTCATCTCAGGCACGAAGTATTCGGGCGTTTCCTGATGATAGCGCCGGATCTGATCGATGCCGATGGCGATGCCCTCTTCTTTGCTGGCATTCTTGCACTCGACCACGACGACGGGCAGGCCGTTGATGAGAAAGACCACGTCTTCGCGATTGCCATAGCGCCCGTTGTGCCAGTAGAATTCTTCGGTCACTTCATAGGTATTGCGCTCAGGCCGAGCGTAATCGATGAGCAGCAAGTCCAGTTCGCGGTTCTCGACGGCGTGGAAGAACTTGCCCTGGTTGCGCAGATAGGCCAGAAATCCGCGGTTGCCGTGGATGTCGCTATGCAGCCGGCGGAATTGACCGATCAGCGCGCCGGGCGCGTCGGTGTAGGCGGGATTGAAGGCTTTGACCGTTTGATAGAGCAGATCGTCGAAGTAGAGCGAGCCGGGCTTGCCGTTGGCGTCCACACCGCGCCGCCGATCGGCTTCCTCACGCGGCACGAACGTCCAGCCGATGTCCTGCGCGTATTGGAGAATGCGGGCTTGCACGGTTTTATGTTCGCCGGGCTTAGGCATAAATCCCTCTAAATTCCCTGTTGCAAACCAAGAATCTCACGATATAATATAGTTAATCCGCTAAGCGGAGGTGGATCGCCCGTAGGGGCGAGCGTAAGAGGGTCTCACATGAGGCCCTTTTATTTTTTGGGATACAGCACGATACCGTAGCCGTCAATCTTGTTTTTGTACAACTGACGGTTAAGTTTAGGCTCCACTGTGTTCATCAGGCGTGCTGCAAAAGGAGCCAGGTCATTCTCGATCAGCCCGTAACGTTTCAATGCCCACATTTTGACTGGATGCCCCAGTAGATCTGCTAATTGCAACCCCGAAATATTGGCGCCCTTTTTCTGCAATTTCAATTGGCGAGAAGTCAAGGCGGATTGAAAGAAACTGGCGGAGGTTACGCCCCAAATTCCACGCTCAAAAACGCGCGTGTATGATTCTTCGAGCAACCGGTCTTCCTTGTCCCCGCGCGATTCCGCCATTACATCGCCGACGCGATTGATGTGATTGAGATAGCCCGCATAACGCTGCAACATGAAGCCCAAGCCAAGATGATATGGATGTGCGGCGGCCCCGCCGTAGGCCGCACGCAATGTGGCCTTATCGATAATAACGGCGACGACACGAAACTTGGCCTGTTCAATAATACCGAGTAAGTCCTTGTCAAATTCTACTCGTGTGTCGGCATCCTGCAGGATTTTGAACGCCCTGCGCTTGTTGATCATGTCTTCACGATGTAGAACAACCGGATTGTCAGGATGGTGGTGGAGATGGTGCGCCTTGAAATTCTCCAACGCCTCATGGAACTGGACGTAGTCGGGATTTTGGAACCAGCATCCCAATAGGCATAGAAAACGATGGGCTGGCTCCGTCGTGTCCCGAAAGACATGATCGCCTGACTCGTCCAGATACAATCTGAAACGATCTTCAAAGCTGGCGGGCCGCGAGGGATTCTGACGTGGCTGCTGTTCTGACATGGTGATGCCTTCCACTTTTTACAAGTCTAACTCATTCACGCGAATCTGCGCCGTCATCAATTGGTGCAACAACGTGCGGAATAGTTCTTCAAGCTCTTCCTTCTTGCGGGCATGGTTTCGTTCTTTCTCGTCAAGCACCACAAATATGGATGCGATTTCTCTCTGCTCGTCCTTAGCCGGCACTGGCACGGGATAGGTCTTGATGTAACCGCATGTAAGCGCGCCTTTGGTGCTGCCACCTGCTTGACCGACTGAACGCAAATGATGGTATCGTGTCTGTAGAAACCAAAGCAGAAACTCTGGAACAATTTCTTCCGTATGGAATTGCACGTAAGCAAGATGTTGACTAATGCAAGTCTCGAACTTTACAATGGCGGAATTACCTAACGTTTTGCCCTGGCCCGTGATTGCGATTAGTAAGCTATTTGCTTTTACGCTGGGCAAATGGCATTCTTTGACAGCCATATCTGTCACGAACTCGTCGGCCTGTTCGATGAATCGTTCGTGTATTTTGCCGCTCGTAAGCCAAGGTATTGAACCGCCGTCCCAATAGCCTTTGTTATCGCGCTTGGGCGTTGAGCCATTACCGATTTTCGCCAGGCTCCCCAACTCCACCACATCCCAGCTCTCCGGCACCAGCCCAATCTCCGTCTGCTTCTGCTTCTCGCCACGCAGACCTTCCGTAAACAACTTGTGCATGAGCGCGGACTTGAGTTCGCTCGTCAGCGCAATGAACCGCGCCTGCTGCTCGATGGCGGTCTGCACCGTGCTCAACACGTGGGCAATGCGGCGTTGTTCATCGAGTGGAGGAAGAGGGATTTTCTTGCTCGCAAGAATTTCTTTGCGTAACCTCTGCCGCCCTGTGCTACCATCCATCTTCGCAGCAAGTTCCTTGCGAATTTCAGGATGGAACAAAACGAAATGAAGATAGAACTTATCACTCGTTCCTTCAATTTCCTGAATGGGAATGACTTCGGTTGTAGCGTAGCCAAAAGGCCTGTCTATCTTCGCAATTGCTTGCTTGCCATTCTCAAATGATGGCGTGATTTTGGCGACCAACAGATCGCCGTTTTCAAAATATGTGCCACTGCTCAAGTCTGCTGTCCTTTTCAAATTCCAATCTTCAGCAAAGATGCGGCCTAATGGCACGAGTTCCATCGGGATAAATGGAACTTCAGTGTAGCCTTCAAGCCGTAAGCCCTTGGGCTTCTTGGTGAAAGTGTATACGTCTTCGATGGCCTTTATTTGCCATCCAGCTTGCAGAGTAAGTTGCTCAATATCCATATCAGAGCGCCAATTTACTCAAGATGCTTTTCAACGCATTGTCGATTTGAGCACCTTCATCTTCAAGTATCTTCAATTCGTCAACAATTTCGGAAATTGGTCGGTATTCCTCTGCTTCGCTGACATGAACGTAGCGGCTGGGCGAGATGTTGTAGTCGTTCTTGGCAATCTCCTCGCGGCTGACGATACGGCTGAACTTGTCTACTTCGCGCCACGCCTTAAATGTCTCGGCAATGCGCACAATCGCTTCGTCGGGGATGTAGTTCTTGGGGTCGCCCTTCTCAAACTCGCGGCTGGCGTTCAGCAATAACAGTTTATTCTTGTGCTTCGCGGGCTTGGCTTTGTTTAGAAACAAGATGATGTCTGGCGCAGTGGTGTTGTAAAACAGGTTTTCGGGCAGGTAGATCACACCTTCAATCAGGTCGTTGTCCACAAACCACTGGCGCACCTGCTTTTCTTTGGTCGTATTGGCGCTGCCGCTGCCCCGGCTCGCCGCGCCAGTGTCCAAGACAATCGCCGCACGGCAATGGCGCAAAACTCACTCTG
>PMCF01000261.1 GCA_003154115.1 Anaerolineae bacterium | reverse complement strand
ACAAAGGCGCGGCTCTTGTCGCCCATCTTCCACATGGTCTTGCGCTCTGCGGGCGTCAAGTCGATTAGCCACGGCAGCAGACTATAGAGGGTGTCTGTGTGAGGGTGCGTGAGAGTATAATGCGTGAAGAGTGAAAAGTGAAGAGTGAAGACAGGGCTTGTGCTGGATGACGCCCCGAGGAAATATGAAATTCAAGATTAGCACAGCGCGGACAATAGTAACAAGTTGGGGCTGGCTTATACTCGGAATATGGTGGTGCGTTGCCTGTAGCGCTCCCAGCACGCCGCCAGTAGAGGCGCCCTTCGTTAGAAGTTCAAAAACGATCGGCTTAAGCGTGCAGGTGGATGTCTATAACGATGACACCAACACGGCGTCCTATGAATTCTGGCGGGTTGATCTTGAGAAGAACCCTTTCGAATCGCAGCGCATGCTGACTTCCACCACAGAACTCGCCTTGGTCGATTGCCGTCCATTTGACGTGCAGTGTGTTGCGCTAGCCAGTGATGTTGATAGAGTCTCACAACTGCGGCGTTGGCAAGTAACGCCAATCACCTGGGAAGAGATAACCCCCACCCAGTCAATTCAGCGATTTCCGGGAAGCATTCTAGCTTCTTCTCCACAGGGAACCTGGTTGCTTGGACGTGATGGTGCCACGGGTGCTAGTGCATTATATTTTCAAGCATACGGCCAATCGTCGCTCATTACCATGACCCAATATCCCTACGCTGACTGCTACAGCTGGCCGCAATTGTCGCCGGCGGGCGGCTATTTGGCGGTGGGGTGTTGGAGTATGGACAAATATCCTGAGCCAGGCGTTTATCCTTCTCCTGTCAAGCAGTATTTCCGTTTAATTAAAACTGACAATACCGGGGAATATACCTTGACTTTGCCAGTCACGTACTTCTTTTACGGGTGGTATCTGCGCGGTCGCCAGGGAATTCCTCCACTACCTCCCGATTTTGCATGGTCACCAGATGGAACTGAGCTCGCCTTTGTCGCTGCCTTTTCACCGCCAATTACAGTGACAGATGGCGGTACGCCACAACCTAATGGCGCTTTATCTTACCAATTGTTCGGTGGCATTTATAGCATTTCACTCCAAGACAAAACCATCTCCAAATGGGCCGAGGTTAGGGACGACACTGGGCCGCTCGCGTGGTCTCCTGATGGACAGGAGATCGCCTATGCCAAGAGAGGCATTGTGCATATCGCCTCGCGCGATGGAAGCCAACGGCAAATCGGCAGCCAGAACTTAATTGAATCCCTTCTGTGGTCTCCTGATGGAAACTACATTGCAGTTCGAGGGTTTGGAAGCGTAAGACTTATGCAGTTGTGGATCATTTCGATGTCGGATGGTGTGTGGCATAAATTAGATTTTCCGGGACAAGCAATGGATAGGCGACAAGTAATGGATATGCGCTGGGTCACCCTGAATGCGCCTTAAGTAGTTCGTCTACACGAGCGCTATGCAAGGCGGCGACGTGCTGGAGGATCAGAGAGTAAGTTTTACCCATCTATGCTGTCTTCAACGCTGGTTCTGATCCCCGCTGCGCCTCTCATCGATAACGGAAGGTCGGCGGGTTCAGATCAACCGTCGGGCGCGGATTAGTGGGCGCACAACCAGAAAATCAAACCGGCTCGCCCTCATCACTGAGAACGAGCCGGTCCTGATCACTGATTGACTGATCCCTACTACTGCACCTTCTTCGCCCCGATCGACACCTTCACCTTATTGCTCTCGGCCATGTTGCCGGCCTTGTCATACACGCGAGCGAAGAACGTGTGGGTGCCCAGCTTCTCCGGCGCGTCGAGTTTCCACTGGTCGCCGAAGGGCGGCGCTTTGCGCACCGACCACGGATCGGGCTTGTCGTCCACGAAGATCTCCACGCGATCGATCGCCACGTTGTCCTTCACGTCGAATTGCAGGCTGACCCATTCGTCCTGTGGGTAACTGTAGTAGTCGCCGTTGTTGGGATAGATCAACTTGATCGTCGGTGTGACATTATCCACGGTCACGGGCACGATCGACGTTTGCGTGTCGCCGTTGTTGCGGAAGACCGTCAGGCGCAGACTGTACAGTCCGTCGAGTGGAGTGGCATCAAAGTTTTCGATCGGCCCCTTGTCGATTTGTTCGCCGTGATCGGGCCCGATCTGCTGCCATTCGGTCGGATTCAAGCCCTTGCCGAAATCGAGGCGATAATGATTGAAATCGCCGCCGCGTGTGTTGCCGATGACGGGCACGATGCCATGGATGTAAGAGTACGAACTGGGTTGAATGATCGCCACATCACCGAATGAATCAGGCGATGGCCCGTAATTGGTGTCGAACACGTTAGGCGGCTGCGGGATATTGGCCTCGCGCACGTAATCGGCCGCTTCCGGTGGATAGATCTCGAAGACTTTCTCTTCGACTTTATCGGCCGGCGTGTCGGCGGTCGCCAGCTGGCCCGTTTCTTTATCGATCAAGAACGCCTGATAGAGCGTATCATACGAAGTCGGTTCGGTGCCGGGAATGAACAACTCGCTCACCGTCGGGCAATACTTCGTCGGCAGCAGTCCAGTAGTAGCACACACAGCTTTTTCGACCAAGCCGGGCGGACGCACAAATGGCTGCACCGGCTTGCCTTTCAAATAATACGACATCAATTGATTCCACACCGGCGCGGCGCCCGTGATGCCCGTGACCTTCTTCATGGCGCTGTTGTCGGTGTTGCCGATCCACACCCCGGTGACGAGTTGCGGCGTGTAGCCCACCGTCCAGTTATCTTTGTAGTCGTTGGTGGTTCCCGTTTTAACGGCCGCGGGCCGATCGAGTTCCAGAATATTGTGCGCGCCAAACGCCGGCCACCGCGCGGGATTATCGGACAGGATGTTGTTGATCAGATAGGCATACTTGGGGTCGACCACCGGAATGGTGGTGGGTGTTTCATACTTCCACAGTACGTTGCCCTTGCTGTCTTCGACGCGCAGCACGGGTACCGGATCGACGGTACGATAGCCGGGACGTTGGCGATCTTCGGGGGTGGGCGCGCCAGCCATGTTGCCGTTGTTGGCGAACACACCGAAGGCATACGTTTCGTCCAGCAGCTTGACTTCGCCGCCACCCAAGGTTAACGCCAGACCGTAATAAGCGAGACCTTGATCGAGAGTGGTGATACCCATCTTGTGCGCGGTGCGAATCACATTGTCGACCCCGGCCATTTCCAGGGCACGCACAGCGGGAATGTTCAGCGATTGAGCCAGCGCCAGGCGCAGGCGCTGGAAGCCGTGATACTTCCGATCGTAATTCTCCGGCACATAGACCGGAGGATTTCCACCTGGCTGAGCGAACTCAGTGTGTACGTCAAGGAAGCCATATGAAACGGGCACACCCTGCGTCAATAGTGTCAGATATGTAAACGGCTTGAAAGACGATCCGGGCTGGCGCAGGCCGGTCGTGACATTGAACTTGCCGTCGATGGCATCGTTCCAGTAATCGGCGCTGCCTACCATCGCCAGAATCTCACCCGTCGTCGGACGGATCATCACGGCGGCGCCATTGTTGGCGTTGTGACCTTGCTCGGTGAGAGTCTTGACTTGATCGGTGATGGCCTTCTGCGCGTAATTTTGCAGATCAAGATCGAGCGTGGTGTAGACCTTCAAGCCACCCCGATTGACCAACTCGGTCCCAAATTTATCCTCGAGCCATTTGCGGACGTAGACCGAGAAGTGCGGGGCTTGCACATTGAACCGTTGCGCTACGCCGCCGGTCTTGATTTGCACTTTTTCTTTTTTGGCGGCCGTGGCTTCATCGGCGGTGATATACCCGTCGCGCAGCATCGCGTCGATCGCCAATTCCTGGCGCAGCTTCGCGTCGGTTGGCGCATCAATCGGATTCTGGACCGGGAACTGCGGAATCGGCGCGAGCATCGTGCACTCGGCCAGGTTCAACTGATCGACCGTCTTATCGAAGTAGACTTTGGCCGCGGCCTGAATACCATAAGCGAAATTGCCGTAGTTGTTGGTGTTGAGATACCATTCCAGAATTTGATCTTTGGGATAGCGGCGGCCCACTTCCACGGCCAGCAGCGTTTCTCTGAGCTTGCGCGTGTAGCCTTCGATGCCTTCGCGCACGGTGCGCTGGTCCTGTTCGATCAGCGTGTTCTTGATGACTTGCTGCGTGATGGACGATCCACCCTGCACTTGTCCGCCTTGCAAGTTGCTGACCAGCGCGCGTGCCATGCCGCGCAGATCGAAGCCGGCATTTTCGTAGAAGCTGCGATCTTCATCAGAGATAACGGCCTGGCGGCAGAATTCGGGAATCTGATCGAGCGCCACCCACTGGCGGTCACCGGTGCGCTCGTCGATGACTTCGTAGAGCAGGTTCTTGCCGGTTCGATCGTAAATCTTGGTCGTCTCGAAGAAGTCTTGATTCTGATTGGTGAACTGTGCTTCGATCTGGCTGGGATCGGGCAAGTCCGCGGTCAAACTCAAATACGCCGCGACTGCACCGCCCACGGTGAGGCTGAAGAACAACCCGATCGCGACGACTATGCTGATCAGGCTAATGCCTGCGACACGGATGAAGTTCTGGCCCTTGCCCTGTTTAGAACGCTGGCGCTGCCGGCGGTTGAGAATAATTTGTAAGCGAGGATCGTTGTTCAAAGCACGACACCCCTTTGGTTGTTAGTTGTGAGGCAATCTTAACTGTTCGATGCGATTTTCGCAAGGATTCTGGCAGGAGGGAGGATGAGAGACGAATGAGAGATGGAATGACAGAGGGGATGGGGTCACTTGGGCGACCAGATAGGATAGATCTTATATTCTGGGCCATCAGTAAGTTGAGTCACTTGACCGTCGTCGACCTTCACAACATAGAGTTGATCAGTGGAAAACGTCAGATACTTTCCGTCTGGAGACCAAGTCGGAGCAGGACTGGGCAGAGAAGCAATTGCCCGAACATGTTCACCGTCAGTGTTCATTATATAGAGCCTATCGGCAACAAACGCGATTTGGCGACCATCGGGTGACCAAGCAAACCACTCGTTGAGAGGGAGGTTGTGCGTTAGCTGTACACGATCGGTGCCATCAACGTTTGCTTTAAAAATTTCTGGTTCAGTGTCCAGAAATGTAAAAAACGCTATTGTTTTACCATCTGGCGACCACGCGGGATAAATATCCTGATACGGATGATCGTTTCGGTTGATTTCTTGGCCGGAGTTTACATTAACTATATGGATTTCACCGGGGAGTGAAAAAAACGCGATTCGTCTTCCATCAGGGGACCACTCAGGGCTATAATCTGATCTCGAATTATTTGTGAGGCGAACTTGCTGACTCCCATCCGCCTTCATCATGTAGATTTCGTCTTCGCGAACAAAAGCGATTTCCTTTCCATCCGGTGACCAACGCGGACTCGTCCCCTCGACGAGACGATCTACCTGACTACCATCCGCATTCATTGTGTAAATTGCATAAGTTCCATCACGGTTTGATCTAAATGCGATCTTTTTGCCATCTGGCGACCATTGGCCCTCTTCGTTTATAAACGCGTTGTTGGTAAGTCCTGTGATGTGTCCCGTGGTGGTGTCAAAAACATAGATATTGATTGTACGATTAGGATTGGCATAACACTCAAATACAATCCGCGCAGGTGGCAATGAGCCGGGCCGGTAAGTCTTCGCCGTGGTCAAGCAAGGATCAACTCCTGAGGTGGGCGTTGGCGCGATGGTAGCCGTTGCTGTGGGTGTGACAACAGGCGCGGTGCAACTTGCCAGAAGAAGAACTACAGTCACAACGATCAACAGGGTATGGAAACGCATTTCAAAGTACCTTAAAATCAGCGTCATCCGCGTGTATCTGCGTCCAATTCTTCTGTCTTCTCTACCACGAGAAAGTGTGACAACCCCAACTTCTTCAACGGCGTGTGCTCGAAGGTGTAGGTGGTAGTGCGTAAGACTTTGCCCATCGCCGGGCGGCGTTTCACGAGGTTATCGTAGCCCGGATAAATCTGCGTGTGTTTGATCACGCGCACGGGTTGGCCTGCGAACAGGTCGCGAATGCCTGCGCCCGTGTAAGCGCGCACATGCGGCGCGAGTTTGTTGCGCAGCGGGTTAGGCAGATAGTTGATCAGCGGCGTGTTACCAAAGTGATACTCGCCGCGCCAGTAATGGCCGTGCGTCTCGAACGGATACCAGCGATTGGGGCAAAACAAAATCACGCGTCCGCCGGGTCGCAGCACGCGGATCATCTCGCGCGCGGCGCAGCGATCGTTGGCGACATGCTCGATCACTTCGTGCGAGAGTAGGGCGTCAAAGGTGTTGTCAGGATACGGCAGATATTCTCCGGCTGCCACATGTAGTTGTTCGATCCCTTCTTGCATGCCTTCACGCACCCGCTCGAAATCGATATCCAGCCCGATCGCGTTATACCCCAACTCGGCGAGATGCCGCACGTACTGTCCCACGCCGCAGCCATCGACCAGAATGCGCCGCGTATCGATCGGCAGCATCGCTACGATCATGTCCAGGCGGCGATTCTGCCCAAAGCGCCACACATGCGAAGGCTCGCCGCGCAAGGCAGCCTTTTCGAGGTTCTCAACTCTGGCGGAGGTTTTCTGGCTCACGGTAGCGTAAACTCTTCTCGATGCCCAAAATATTTCGAGTTGTCGATCAGGCGGATCCACTTCGGCATCAAAACGTAAAAAGCGCTGCGCGCAATCTGATCGGTGAACTCGGACGTAAACGGAAACTTGTCGCGGAACAATGCCCAGGCCCGATCGGTTTCATCGGGATCGATCAGGCGGCGCGCGACACCCTCGATTTGCACGCCGTGAATGTCGCGCCAGTCCCACGTCTCGTGGTAAATCGCCACGGCCACATGCGTGACGCGTTCCAGGTTCTGCGAGTGGCGGCTTTTTTCGCCGGAGACCCAGTACAGATCCAGTGCATCATCGCTGACAAAGAACAGGCTGGCGGCCTGCGGCATCGCCTCACGATCGACGGTCGATATCACGAGTGTAGTGTGCTTCTTGAGGAAACCGGCAATCTCCGCGCGGGCGGCTTCAGTTAATCGGGTCATCGCTCAACTCGATCGGGCCTCAGGGGCCACACGGTTTTCATTCAGGGGCGCAGTGTCGCGTTTGGATGGGCTGAAACGCGCATCCCGTTCGATCGTCGCGCGCAGCCCTTCTTCCAGGCTGATCTTCGGCGCATAACCGAGCAGGGCGTGCGCCTTGCCGATGTTGGCCCACAGGCGATTGACGCCGCCGCCGCTGGTGTTGCGCAGTGGCACGATCGGGTTGTGGGTGATGCGCCCGATGAGATCGATCAACTCCTCGATCGTGGTTTCAGCGCCGCTGCCGATATTGATCACTTCCCGATCGATCTGGCGCGCCGTCGCGGCCGCTTCCAGCGCATCGATCACATCGTCGATGTAGACGAAGTCGCGGCTTTGCCCGCCTTTGCCAAAAATGACGATCGATCCATTGTTCAACGCCTGCTTGATAAACTGCGGAATCACTGGCGCGTGTGAGGGCGGCAACGCCTGACCCGGCCCGTAGGCATTGAAAATGCGCAGGCACACCGTCTCGATGTTCCACAGCGCCCCGATGGTGCGGACGTAGTGCTCGGCGGCGAGCTTGCTTACGGCATACGGTGAGTCAGGGTTAGGCGGAAGATCTTCATGCACCGGTTGCTGCGGTTGCGTGCCATAGACCGCGCCGGAAGAGGTGAACACCACGCGCTTCACGCCGGCGTCACGAATGGCTTCCATGACGGCCACCGTCCCCCCGACGTTGACGGCGTTGTACTCGCGCGGATACAGAATTGATTCCGGCACCGAGACGCGCGCGGCCAGGTGATAGACGCAATCCACATCCTGCAACAGCGTCCACAATTTGGGCACGTCGGTCACCTCGCCGCGGGTGAACAGCACCGTGCGCAGCAGCCGGTTGGGATCACCGGTGGTCAGATCGTCGAGGACGCGCACGGTGTGGCCGTTGCGCGCCAGCCGATTGGCCAGCGCCACCCCCAAAAATCCAGCGCCCCCTGTTACGAGAAATTTCATAAGTGGTTGTCCAGTGTCTCAAGTCTCGGCGCGATTATAGCATGAATGATCGGGCCGCTCTTAATCTCGCCTGGCAGGTTTTCTCATCTGGGCATTAGCCGCGAGGGTATAATGAACTGTAGTAGAAATTCATTCGTGTATAAAATACACTAAGCAGGTGTGTCATGCAGAAATCGCGGCGACGGCTTCTCAAACGAATCATCGTAGCAGTTGCTCTCAGTGCATTCTTTGCGGTGATGGCATTACTTATCTCACAAGAGTATCCTGTACCAGGTGATCCTGACACCAAGATTTCGCGTGCGATGGGCAAAGACGTTTTTGATTTCATCGCCTGGATGGGTGAAGGCTGGATCGAGAAAGCCGGCCAGATTGCTGCGCCGGCGGAAGACTACCTCACCGACGAACAACGCAGCCAGCTGGTTCTGCACTTCACCCGGTTGATGAATGATTGGTCTGACTTAGAAGGGCAAGTTCGCAGAGTGTATGCCGATTCAGCGGTCAAAGATCCGGAGGCGGCGACCCAAGACTTGCGCACCAAACGGGATAGCCTCCGTACCGAGATCGAACGCCTGCGTCCCACCGCCGAAGCGATCATTCAACAGCAGATTTCAAATGTGCTCGTCGACGAGGGACTTGCCACGGGCGGCGAAGTCTTCCCGCCGGTCGCCGCTCGCATCACACCACTACCCTATATCCTCATCACTTCGGCGCGCGATGAGATCCGTCGCATCGATGGCGAAGGTCTGCAAGCGGGCTTGACTGTCGATGAAGCCGAGCGTATCGAAACGCAGGTCCTCAGCGCGACGAATCGATCGGCCCTGGTGGTTCCGATCGGTGGGCTGGCGGCCTATCCGACCATGATCCTGGAAACCGGCGACTTAACCTGGCTGCTGCAAACGATCGCACACGAATGGACCCACAACTGGTTGTATCTGCGCCCGTTAGGATATAGCTACCTGGCGGACTCACAAACCATTCGGACGATCAATGAAACGGTCGCCAGTATCTCCGGTGATGAGCTGGGCCTGAAGGTGATGCGGCGTTACTATCTCGATACCTTGAAGCAAGAGTATCCTGATCTGGTCGAGCCAAAACCGTTGGAAGTACCAGACCTCAATCCAAGTACACAACCACCACCGGCGCGCGATCCCACAGCGTTTAGCGTCAACAATGCTTTGTATGAGACGCGCGTCAAAGTGGAGGACTTGCTCAGTGTGGCGCGGAACTTGAAGCAAGCGGGTCAGCCTGCTGAGGCTGAAGCCAAGATTGTCGAGGCAGAGAAGTACATGGAGGAACGGCGGCAGTTCATCAACTCGCATGGCTATGGCATTCGCAAACTGAATCAGGCCTTCTTTGCGTTCTATGGCGCTTATGCCGATCAACCCGGCGGCGCTGCGGGAACCGATCCGACCGGGCCGAACGTCGTGGCCTTGCGTGCCTATAGCCCTAGTTTGCGCCAGTTTCTCGATCGGGTGTCGAGCGTCCTCACACTGGAGGATTTGCAGAAAGCCGTGGCCGAGTTCAAGGCGCAGCGCTGAAAACAAAAAGAGGCCGTGCTCATGACGACCTCTTTGCTTTGTGACGACTTTACGCTTCCCATTGAGTCAGGATCGTTGCCAACAGCGCGGCCCGCTCGGCCAGGCTGGCGAGGATGACATGCTCATGCGCCGCATGTGCGCCATCTCCCACCGCGCCCATCCCATCGAGCGTGGGGATGCCCAACCCGGCCGTGAAGTTGCCGTCACTACCGCCGCCGGTCGAGCCTTCTTCCAGAGTCAGACCGATGCTGGCCGCCAATTGCCGCGCCTGCTCGAAGGTCTTGACCATTGTGGCGTTGTGCTCCATCGGGGGCCGATTTAACCCGCCGCTGATTTCGAGTCGCGCCTCGTTGAGTACGGGCCGAAGACCCTGAACTGCCGTCACCACCCGATCGATCTCGGCCATCTGCGAGATACGGAAATCCACTTCCATCTCGGCGCGCTCGGGCACTACGTTGCTGGCCGAGCCACCCTTAATCAGCCCCACGTTGATAGTCGTGCCCGTGGTGTAGTCGGTCAGCTTCTGCAAGGCCGGAATATGGTAGGCCAGTTCCTCGATGGCGTTGATGCCCTTCTGATGGTCGCCACCCGCGTGGGCCGCGCGCCCGTGCGCGACTACCGTGAACTCTCCTACACCCTTGCGGAACGTCTTAATTTGCCCGCCAGCCAAAGCCGGTTCTAGTACAATGGTCAACAGACTGTGGCGCGCCTCAGCCTCGATCAAGTTGCGCGAAGTGAGACTGCCGACTTCCTCGTCGCCAGTGAAGAGCATCCGTACCGGGTGCTTGGGCGGCAGTCCAGCCTCGCGCAACACCTGCAGTGCTGTGAGCAGGATGGCGGTGCCGGCTTTCATGTCGTAGACGCCCGGCCCAAACAGTTTGCCATTCTCTTCATGTAGCGGCATCCCCGCCAGCGTCCCCACCGGCCAGACGGTGTCGAGGTGGCACAGGGTCAAGAACTGGGTCGATTGATCTACGCCGGGCCACGTCGCCTGGATCTGGTTGCCGGCGGTCGTCTGGGGCACGATCGTCACGTCTGCCCCCAATGCGCTGAGCTGCTCGGACACAAACGCCGCGCAGGCGTCCACGGCGGCTTTGTCGGGGGAGGGTGACTCGATCGTAGCGAGTTGTTTCAAGAGGGACAAGGTTTCGGGTAGAGCTTGGGCGCAGCGCTGACGGTGATTGGGCATGGGTCAACTCCTGTCGGGAGACTGCTCTGATTGTACCGTCAAACCGAGCCGGGGCGCGACTGTTTCACGTGAAACAGGGGCCACAGAAACAGCACCGCCCGATCAGACCTGGGTTCGATCGGGCGGTGACCGCGCGCGGGTGGCATCACGGTTCGATAATCACAAAGCGATCAGGCAGCTGTCGCACCAGGCTGATGATCGGCCCCAGCGCTGAGCGCAGTTTGGCGACCACCGGCCCCAGGCCCTTCTCGGCCAGCGGGATGTTGATGGCCTGATCGAACACGACCGGGATGGAGTTGCTGACGGGCACCGTGAGTTCCAGGTGAATGGGCAGCTGGGTGCCGGCCGGCAGTTGCAGGCTGACCACGCCGTTGATGCTGCCGAATTGGCCGAGCGAGAACGTCGCCTGAGTGTTGATGGGCACCGGCCCTAGGGTGGTGACCACGGTGTCTTGCTTCAAGGGCAGATCGAAGCGCACCGGCACTTGTTGATTGATCTTGATGGTGTCGTGAATGGACGCCGCCCCCAAGCCTTCAAAGGCCGAGTCCAGTTGCCCCAGCACGCTGGCGAGCGTCAGCTTGATGGCTCCGACCTGATTGACCAGGATCACCACGACCACAATCAAGATCAGGTTGATGGTCATTGACACCAGCAGCGTCAAGCCGACAGCCGCCCGCCAGACTTTGCGCGGAAAAGCGGGACGGATGACCCGCCGCACCTTTTTTAGTTCGTTCGCAGACAGAGGCACGCCCGCTGCGAGCGGAGTGGTTGGGGCACTGGTTGGCGTCGCAGTGTCCACGGGGGCAAGCGCCACGCGGGGTTGCTCAGCCGCCGGGGCCGCGGGGGTTGGTTCGGATTGCGCAGAGGGATCGAGTGACATACGGTTCTCCTCGTTCAAAGGCGTTAAAGATAAAGCAACACGGCGTCGAGGCTTACTATAGCATCGACGTCGTGAATAAGCAATTGAAAACCAGTTGGAAACCGGTCAATTGCGGCGGGCGTGGGGATGCCCCGCCTACTTCCAACGAGTCAAAATCGTTTCCCGTTGAAACAGCTGGACGCCTAAGATCGCCAGTCCAATATCGACCACGAGGGTGGCCGCACTAAACAGCAGCATCGTGGTGGTTGTCAGCGAAAACAGGCCAAAGATTGATCCGAGGAACAGCAGCAAGATGGGCAGCATGACGAACATGCCGATCTGTTCGGCGGCGCGCGGATCGTTGACGCGTGAGGAAATGATGATGGCGACGTTGACGGATAACACCGTCATCAGCGGGGCCACGATGATCATCGCCACCGCCCACATCGGATTCATGAACAGCGCGTAGACGCGATCGCTGACGACGAAGAAACGCGCGCCGATGAGGAAGATGACAAACGCCAGCCACGTCGCGCCGATGGCCGGAATGACCGAGGCCAAGCCTTTGCCGATGATGATCTCAGCGGTCGAGGTCGGCGTGGCCAACAGCGGTTCCAGCGAGTGTGTGGACTTTTCGCCGACGATGCTGTATGAAGCGATGGTGACGGGCACCGCCAACGGAATCAACAGGAACAGCAGCAGGAATTCGTTGACCAGAAAACCCTGCATGCATTCGGCGGGCGTAAAGCTTTGCAGCTGGCACAGCGCCGTAATCCCGGCGGGTATGCTATCCATTTTGGAGGCGGGAACATCGCGCATCACGGCTAACTGAAAGAGCGGCATGAGCATGAAGATGAGCGGCAAGGCGACGACCGTGCCCAGGACCAGTTTGTTCTTGAAGGCCTCGGCCCATTCTTTGTCGATGAGAGTTCGTATGCGTTCCATGCTGAGTCTCCTACCGGGTATTCCCATGGTTGATCAGCGACAAATACACGTCCTCCAGCGAGTGCCGCACCTCGCTGACAAACTGCACGTCGACGCCCGCTTCCACGAGTGCTTTGACGATCAGCGGATTGCTTTCCTCGGGATTATCCAGGCCAAGCAGCAGCCGGTTCTCTCCGATCTGCGCGCTCTTGATAAACGTGAAGCGCTTGATGAGATCGGCTAGCTGCAGGTCGGCTGGCTTAATCTTGAATTCGACCTGCCGGCCAAACATGGCGGTTTTCATGCGGCTGGGTGAATCGACTTGAATGAGGCGCTGTTTGAAAACGCCGATTCTATTACAAAGTCTATCGGCTTCGTCAAGGTTATGCGTGCACAGGAAAATGGTGCGGCCCTCGGTCTTGAGTTCGTCGATGAAGTCACGCACCAGTTTGGAGGCCTCGGGGTCCAGGCCGGCGGTAGGCTCGTCCAGAAACAGCGTCGCCGGCTCGTGCAGAATGGCGCGGGCAATAGCGAGTTTCTGCTTCATGCCTTTGGAGAATGATCCAGCAGGATCCTTGCGCCGTTCCCACAGGCCCAACATGCGGAGATATTTCTCCACCTGGCCGGGCACATCGGCCACGCCATACAACCTGGCGTAGATCGTGAGGTTCTTTTCGGCACTCAAGCGATCGTACAGGCCGGGCTGTTCGGTGAGGATGCCGACCGAGGCGCGAATCTCTCGATTCTGCTGGCCGACTTCGTAATTGTTCACCCAGGCGCGGCCGGTTGTCGGGGCGATGAGCGAGCACAACATGCGGACGGTGGTCGTTTTACCCGCGCCGTTAGGGCCGAGGAATCCGAAGACCTCGCCTTGCTTGATTTCAAGATCGAGCCGCTCGACGGCGCGAATCTCGGCGTTCTTTTTGTCGCCCTTGAAGACTTTACTCAATCCTTCGGTGCGAATCATGTTCATTGCTCCTTGCGTCTACTTGTGTTGCAGAACCCAGGCGGCCACATCTTGAATGACGGGGGCCGACACATTGCCCGGCGTTTGATACTCGGCAGGCAGGCTCTTGCTCGCGCCGCTGATGAACAGATGATTCAAATCCGCATAGCTCTTCAACTGGACGTTATCACGCCCGGCCAGCGCGTTTTTCCAAATTCCGAAGTCTTCCATGGTTACCTGATAGTCCCGTTCGCCTTGTGCGATGAACATGGGGACAGTCAAATTGCGCGCCATCTCGGCGGGTTGATAGTTCTTCAGATCCAGCCAGTAAGGCGCCGACATGCCAAAGAAAACATCTTTGGCGGAAGACTGCGCGGTCAAGGCCTTGACCGCCTCAATCTGTTGCTGCACCTGGCTTAATTGGAGTTGCTTTTGCTGTGCTGAGAGCGTCTGATCGTTGCCGAGAATATACTGCGTCTGCTCCTGAATCAAATCTTCCAGCGGGCGCGCTGCACCGGCCAGGATGATCTCTCCAGCGATATCCGGGTTGGCCTGCGCGATACGCGGCGCGAGATAACCGCCCAGGCTATGGCCTAGCACGAAAACTCGTTTCGGATCGATCTGAGGCTGCTGGCGTAAGAACTCAACCGCCGCAGTCGCATCGTCGATCACTTCTTCTTTAACCGTGATCGGGTCGGTCATTTTCGCCATGACAGCGCCATAGACTTTCGTGCGTTTATCGTAGCGCAGCACGGCGATGCCCTGTGACGCCAGCCCTTGCGCGAGATCTTTGAACGGCTTATTTGGACCGATGGTTTCGTCGCGATCATTGGGGCCGGAACCATGGACTAGCACCACCGCCGGAAACGGCCCAGTTCCCTTGGGAAGAGTCAACGTGCCCGGCAGCTTCCATTGTTCGGAACCGAACGTGATTTCTTTTTCTTCAAACTTGCCCGGATCGACATACGCTGGTGTTTTGTACTGGCCGGCCTGCGCGTCTTGATTGGGCTGGAAGAACAGGCCGCTGATCTGTCCCGTGTTGACATTCACGACCACCAGCATGTTGAGTGCCGCCTTCTCAAATTGCAGGGGAACAATTACTTGTTGATATTGATCCTTGCGTGCGGCCAGGTGGGCGTCCGATCGGCTTTGGAATAGGCCGACTTGCTTGGGCAAAGTTTCCCAGACCTCTTTCAGTTTGCTTTCCGGCAAAGCCGCTTTCATCGTATCGTCAAACAAGCCGATTGCTCCGGTGTAGTCCTGTTGCTTGATCAGCAAATCAGAAAACTTGTCGGCTACCGCAATGAATTCGGGTTGTGAGAGAGTCTTGTCGGCCTGGCCGCTCGGCGCAGCAACTGCGGTTGGTGAAGGATAGGCGGTTGGCCAAACGACAGCGGTGGCCGCCACGCCTTTGGTCGGCGCAACCGCCGGCCGAACCGTGCAGCCAACCGAGACCAACAGTACAAATAGAAATATGAGGCTCGCTTTGAAACGCATGGATTCGTTCCTTCCTTTCGATTTTTGGGAGTGGCAGACTCCATTGTATTACCATCGTTCGCGCAGTCAATCGGCTTCGTCTGACGATTATCAGCCGGGCATCAGACAGGAGTGTAGTTAGAAGCCGTCAAAGAACAACTCCGTAGATCGCTCCAGGCTGGATGGTCACATCCAGCCCCCATCGCCGGATTTGCAATCCGGCGGGAGCGTCGAAAGTGCGGACTTATTTCTTGGCAAGCCCTTAGTATACGGCACAACAAACAAAAACTCCCCCGGCGAAGGGGGAGTTCCAATCCTGGTCAAGTGGATAGGTCAAGCGTAATTACTTCGGCTGTTCGGCCAATAACTGCGCGATGACTTTTTCAGATTTCCATGCTGCTCCGTAGAAGCGCAGATAAGCTTCTACCTGAGACGCCCAGTATGGATAATCGTGATCGCCATGTCCGGTCGTGAAGGTATGGGGGATATGGCGATCGTTAAGGGCCTTGCTCAAGTCCATTGTCCCCGCACGTGTCCAATCAACATCACCCGCGTCGAGGAAAATGCGCAGTTTNNCGCCCACACGCCGCCGCGTGAAATGCCGCCAATGGCGCGATGATCTGGATCGGCCAGCGTGCGATAACGTGAATCGATGAAGGGCAGCAGTTCGTCGATGAAGATGTCTTCGAAGGAGCCCTTGCCGCCGCTGGTGTCCGTGTAGATCGAGTAATCTCCGTGCGGCATCACGATGATAAAAGGCGGCAGTTCACCGGATCCAAACAACTTATCGGCTGCTTTAACAAGCCCCTCGTCCAGCCAGTGCTTTTCGTCCATGGGGATGCCGTGCAGCAAATACACGACGGGATAACGCGTGTCTCCAGTGTCATAGCACGGCGGCAGGTAGACGAAGTAATGCTGGCGCTTCCCAACGATGTCACTCTTGAAATAGTCGTCCTTCACTTGACCGGTGGTTTCTTCACACACCGCCGCTCGCCCGGCGACAGCCATAGGCGCCGGCGCAGCTGTCGGCTCTGGAGTAACAACTTCAGTCGGAATCAATGTAGGCGGAAGGATGGGCGTAACAGTTGGGCGTGGTGTGGGTGTTTCTGTAGGTGACAACAGCACAGCAGGCGAGGGCGTCGGAGCGATATTGACGATGACGCCTTCACCGGTCGTGAAAGAATTGGCCGCGAGTTGAGGATATAACCTCTCGGGCGGCAAGGCTAATTCGGCGCAACTACTAAGTGACAGCGCAAAAGCCGACACCAGTACCCACGCCGCAAAACGCAGTATGAACCTCACTTCTAGATAACTCCAGGCAAATATGCTCTTGTGCCAGTCGGCACAGGACTACATTCTACCAGAAAGAGGGCAGATCGACAAAACCGGCCGCCAGCCTGTCAAGGCCGGGTCTGAGGGATGTCAAATTCCCGATCGGTTGTGGTGGCCCTATGCCAGTTGTTCCGCCAAAACTGTAGGATCCGTCGTGGGGCGTTGGCAGGCGAAGCGCACACACGCGTACGCCGTGGCCCGATCGTCGATTGCCGGCCGATCGAATAACAGGGGGATGGCAGATGTCCGATCGGCGTGGAGCGTAGAACCAACCGCTACGACTTGATTTGGGCGATAACCCGAGCGGACAACCTCGAGCAGCGCTTGTACACTATCCGATCGATCTGGACCGACGACGGCGATTTCTTTGGAGTTACTCAAGGCAAAGTCGAGCGCGCAGAGCCACTGGGCCAGGCCGAGCGGCGCTTGAATCAACGCGGGTTGCAACGCGCCTAACAACGCTTCGCCCGACTGGTAATAGCGATCATCGCCGGTGAATGCAGCCAATTTCAACAGAACGCTGGTGGTCATGGCGTTGCCCGATGGCATGGCGTTGTCCTGCAAATCCCTGGGGCGCGTGACGAGCGCTTCGTGGTCGTCGCTGGTGTCGAAGAAACCGCCCGCCGGATCGGCGTAGTGCTGGATCAGCGTATCCGCCAGTTCGCGTGCGGCGACAAACCACTTTTCGTCGAACGTGGTTTGATATAACTCCAGCAGACCCTCGATGACGCACGCATAGTCTTCCAGATAGGCGTTGAGCTTGGCCTGTCCATCTTTCCACGTGCGCAACAGGCGGCCAGCAGGCGTCCGCATCTCATGCAACAGAAAATCGGCGTTGTGTTCGGCGATCGATCGGTAGGTCTCCATCCGATCGCCCAACGATCGATCGCGTGCGGCTTCTGCAAAGGCGGCCAGCATCAGCCCGCTCCAGGCTGCCAATACCTTTTCGTCGCGGCCCGGCTTGATGCGCTTCTCGCGCACAACAAATAACTTGCGTCGCGCTTCCTCCAGAACGTTCTCCAATTCTTCCAGAGGCAGGCCGTTCTGGTGCGCTACCTGTTGCGGCGTGGTGACGATACTGAGGATATTTTGTCCCGGCGGCAGATGCTGCTCCGCGAAGTTGCCTTGCGGGGTGACGCCATAGACTTCGTTGAAGAGAAGCGCGGCGTCACCTAATTCTGCGCGCACTTCGTCGACGGTCCACAGGAAGAATTTGCCTTCCATGCCTTCGCTGTCTGCGTCTTGCGTGGAATAAAATCCGCCGGCAGGATGCGTCATCTCGCGAGCTACGTAATCCAGAATCTCGATCGTGATGCGCCGGTAATAGGGATCGCCCAGCGCCTGCCATGCGTGCCAGTAAACGCGCGCGAGTTGGCTGTTGTCGTACAGCATTTTCTCGAAATGCGGCACCAACCACTGGGCATCAGTCGAATAGCGATGAAACCCGCCGCCGAGTTGATCGTACATGCCGCCGTGAGCCATCGCGATCAGCGTGTGATCGATCAGCGCGCGGATGGATTCTTCCGGTTGCTGAACGTAGCGGCGCAGGAGAAACTCCAACGCCATCGGCTGCGGAAACTTGGGGGCGCTGCCCCAGCCGCCGTTGGTGCGATCGTACGTGCGCCCGATGTTTTGCGTCGCCTTCACCAGGGTGTCGATAGAGAGCGGGCTGCGGTCGGAGGTGTTGGCAAACTCACTCGCTTGCTCCAAATAAGTGGCGATGTTTTGGCTGCTTTTCAAGACTTCGGCGCGGCGGGTGCGCCAGGCATCAGACACAGCGCGCAAGACCTCGCGGAAGGAAGGCATGCCGTAGCGCGGCGTTGGCGGAAAGTAGGTGCCGCCGTAAAAGGGTTGGCCCTCGGGGGTGAGGAATACACTCATCGGCCAGCCGCCGCTGCCGGTCAACCCGACCACTGCGTTCATGTAGATCGAATCGAGATCGGGGCGCTCTTCACGATCGACCTTGATGTTGACGAACCACTCGTTCATGAGCTGGGCGGTCGCTTCGTCTTCGAACGATTCGTGGGCCATGGCGTGGCACCAGTGGCAGGCGGCGTAGCCAATGCTGAGGAAGATCGGCTTGTCTTCGGTTGTGGCTTTCGTAAGGGCTTCTTCATTCCATGGATACCAGTCGACCGGGTTGGCCGCGTGTTGGAGCAAATAGGGACTGGTTTCGTTGATGAGATGATTGGGCATGTTATATCCTTCGGAAAAACATGAGGCGCAGCGCGCCTTCACAAAAGATTGTAACATGCGTGGAAAACAAAAACCTCCCGGAGACTCACGAAGCGCCTCTGGGAGGGTCATCAAGAAACCGGGTTTCTACTTCTCACATGGAATGGAACGATTATCTCTGAACTGGCCTACTTTCCAATCTCATCCAAATAACGAATCGTCGCTTCAATGCCGTTGTAGAAGTTCGGCAGATAGAAGCGCTCGTTGGGTGAGTGTAAGCCATCGTCGGGCAGGCCGAAGCCCAGCATGATCGAATCGATGCCCAGCACTTTCTGGAAGGTCGCGACGACGGGAATCGAACCGCCTTCGCGTTCGTAAACGGGCGCATTGCCAAAGACTTCTTGCAACACCTTGCCCGCCGCCCGCATATACTTTGAATCAAGATTGATCAGCGCGCCGTGACCACCGTGCAGTCGCTTGACTTCCACGGTGACCTGAGGCGGAGCGATCTTTTTAAGATGAGCTTGCAGCAGCTCGGCAATTTCGACATGATCTTGATTGGCGACGAGCCGGCAGCTGATTTTGGCGTAAGCCTTGGCCGGTAACACCGTCTTGGGACCTTCGCCCGTGAAGCCGCCCCAGAGGCCGTTGATCTCCAGCGTCGGCCGCGCCGTGACTTGCTCTTTGGTCGTGTAACCAGACTCGCCCCATACGCCCTTGACCCCGGCGTCTTGCATGAACTCTGTTTCGCTAAACGGCGATCGCACCAACAGCTGATGTTCGGCTTTGCTGATGGGCACCACTTTGTCGTAGAAGCCCGGCACGGTAATGCGGCCGTTGCGATCTTTCAACGAGGCCAGCATCTCGCACAACGCCTGAAGGGGATTGTAGATCGCGCCGCCGTACTGGCCGGAATGTAGATCGCGTGCGGGGCCGGAGACTTCCACCTGGAGGTAGCACAGGCCGCGCAGCGCATAGACCAGGCACGGCAGATCGGGCCGCAGCATGTGCGTGTCGCTGATCACCGCGACATCCGCCTTGAGTTGGTCTTGATGCTGCTCGATGAAAGGATCGAGGCTGGGCCCGCCGATCTCTTCCTCACCCTCGATGATCAACTTCACATTGACGGGCAGCTTACCGCTGGTCTTGAGGAACGATTCCAGCACCTTGGCATGAATGAAGGTTTGTCCCTTGTCATCTGAACTGCCGCGGGCGTAAAGGTAATTGTCACGCACTTCCGCTTTGAACGGATCGCTGTGCCACAATTCGAGCGGATCAACCGGCTGCACGTCATAGTGGCCGTAGATCAAAACGGTCGGTTTGCCTGTGCCGGCTTCCAGCCATTCGGCTGTTACGACTGGGTGGCCGTTGGTTGGGTTGACTTTGGCATGGCGCAGGCCGATGGCCGTGAACTGATCGACCAACCACCGCGCCGTACGTTGAATGTCCAGCTGATGATCGGGCAGGGCGCTGATACTCGGAATGGATAAGAATTCTTTTAGTTCGGTCAGGAACGAATCGCGATGTGAGTTGGCATACTGCACCGCAGCATCAAGCATGGTGGTCTCCATAATGGAAGCGTAGCCTGATTATATGACGGGCTTGATAAAGGAGCAAGGCCAATCGAGTTGCCGCTGCGTTAGCAGACCCTGGCGACAAACGCCGGAATCCCCCAATTCGGGTTGCGCGTTACGGCAATCGGCTTTATAATCGGCGCGTCCTATCCTTTTGAGGTTGNNGTCAAGCGCGGTGATGTATTGGCCGGCACGATCCTGGAGATCAGTGAAACGGGTATCCTGGTGAGTGTCATTGGGATCAAGTCGGAAGGCATTATCTCCGGCGAGGAATTTGAAAAGATTCCCAAGGATGTGCTGGATGATTTGAAGGTGGGTGATACGGCGCAGACCTACGTCGTGGCCCCGGCTGATCGGAACGGCAATGTGGTGCTGGCCTTGACCCGCACCCAGAGCTCGCGCGATTGGGCCGAAGCCGAAGACTTGAGCACGACGCAGGAAGTGTTTGAAGGCACGGTGGCCGGCTACAACAAGGGCGGCCTCATTGTCAAAGTCGGCAAGATTCGCGGCTTTGTGCCTTCTTCGCAACTGGTCACGCGCGGCGAAGAAAATGCCGATCCCGGCAAGCGCATGGCGTCACTCGTCGGCCGCAAGCTGCACCTGAAGGTGATCGAACTCGATCGGGAGCAGAACCGCCTGATCCTGTCCGAGCGCGCGGCAGAACGCCAGTGGCGCAAACAGCAGAAAGAAAAGATGCTCTCTGAATTGAAAGAAGGCGATGTGCTGGACGGCACCGTGATCAGCCTGGCGGACTTCGGCGCATTCATCGATCTCGGCGGGGCCGATGGTCTGGTGCATCTCTCCGAGATTTCCTGGCAGCCCATCAACAAACCGTCGGATGCGTTGAAGGTGGGGCAGAAGGTCAAGGTGCAGGTGCTGCGCGTCGATCCCGAGCACAAGCGGGTGGGCTTGAGTATCAAGCGCTGCGCGCCCGATCCGTGGTCGTCGATTGTGGAGCGCTACAAGGTGGGCATGCTGGTCGAAGCGCAGATCACCAAGATGGCGAAGTTCGGCGCTTTCGCGCGCGTGAAAGATGACGACGCGATTGAGGGACTGATCCACATTTCGGAATTGTCCGACAAGCGCGTGAATCATCCCAAAGAAGTGGTCGAAGAGGGCCAGTGGGTGACGCTGCGTGTGATCCGTGTGGAGCCTGACAAGCGTCGCTTAGGCCTGAGCCTGAAGCGCGTGGCGCATGGCGAGTACATGGATGATGATTGGCGCGCGGCGTTGGCGGATGCCAATCAAGATGCCGTTGCACCCGCTGAACCTGTTGCACCCGCTGAGGTTCCTGCGCCTGATGAGATTGTTGCATCCGTTGAGACTCCTGCGCCCGAAGAGCCTGCCGCGCTCGCGGAGCCTTCCGGGCCGGAGGAACCAGCCAGCTAGGGCTGTTTCACCTCAAACCTGAAGTAATGTTATACTGTGGAGCGTCGCGGTCAGTTTGGCCCGGCGCTCCACTCGCATTTTGTTCCGCATAAAAATTCACCTGGTGCAAATTCCACTTTGGGTTACGGCTTCTGGAGTGGAGCCTTTAGGCGGATTCCGGCTGAAGCCTCGAGTCCGGATCGTAAACAACTTGGAAACCGCTCTAGTGCAAGCCGATTTTCCCAGTTAAGGCTTCACTCGTGAAGGCTTCATTAGAAATGTACTAGAGTTCGCCAACCTGTCCCTTGTTTCAGTGGCGAAGTGGTATCACCTAGGTTATAATCAACAGGTGCAAAACTAANNTGAAGATTGGCAGGTAGGGAGGTTCTTATGGCCAACAAACTTGATCGTTTTACCCAGCGCGCCCGGCGTGTCCTGGCTTATGCCCAGGAAGAGGCCGAGCGGCTGAATCATAGTTACATCGGGACAGAGCACTTGCTCTTGGGTCTGCTGCGCGAAGAGAGCGGCATCGCCGGTAAAGTGCTGCGTGATCTCAACGTGCAGTTTGAGCGTGTCACCGAATTGGTGGAACGCATTACGGGCCCCGGTCGTCGCACGCCGTTCAGCAAGATCGATTTGACCCCACGCACCAAACGCGTGATCGAACTGGCGGTGGATGAAGCACGCCGCCTCGGTCAACATTACATCGGCACGGAACATCTGTTGTTGGGATTGATCCGCCAGGGGGATGGCGTGGCGATCGATATTCTGCGCCAGTTGGGCGTGAATCCCGATCAGATTCGCCGCGAAACCATGCGCGCTTTGCAAGAGACGCCCAGCTCCAGCGGTGAAAAAGCCGAGGCTGGCGGCGCGCCCGCGCAGCAACCCAAGAAGGAACGCGCCAAGACGCCGATGGTCGATCAGTTGGCCATCGATCTGACGGCGGCCGCCGAAGAAGGCAAACTCGATCCGGTTATCGGGCGGCAAACGGAAATCGAGCGCGTGATTCAAATCCTCTCGCGCCGCACCAAGAACAATCCGGCGCTCATCGGCGAACCGGGCGTAGGCAAGACGGCTATCATCGAAGGGCTGGCGCAGCGCATTGTCAGCGGTGATGCGCCGGAGCCACTGCTCGATAAGCGCGTCCTGCAACTCGATGTGGGTTCACTGGTGGCGGGCACCATGTACCGCGGTCAATTTGAAGAGCGCCTGAAGCGCGTGATTGAAGAAGTCAAAAACAGCAACAGCATCCTGTTCATCGACGAAGTGCATATGCTGGTGGGCGCGGGTGCGGCGGGCTCGTCGGTCGATGCGGCCAACATCCTGAAGCCGGCGTTGGCGCGCGGCGAATTGCAGTGCATCGGCGCGACGACGATGAACGAATATCGTAAGCACATCGAAAGCGATGCGGCGCTGGAACGTCGTTTCCAGCCGATCATTGTCGAAGAGCCGACGATTGAAGAGACGATTGAAATTCTCAAGGGTGTGCGCTCGCGTTACGAAAGCCACCACAAGCTGCACATTACGGATGAAGCCGTGCGCTCGGCGGCGGTGTTGTCGGAGCGCTATATTGCCGATCGGTTCCTGCCCGACAAGGCCATCGACCTGATCGACGAAGGTTCGGCGCGGGTGCGCATGTACAAGGCGCCTCAGACCAAGCGCCTGCATCAGCTGATTGGCGAAGTCAAGGGCACGCAGCGCGACCGCGAAGCGGCGCTGGAAGAGCGCCGCTATGACGACGCCGATGATCTGCGGGTGCACGAAGAAGGCTTGCAGCGCGAGATCGATATTCTGCGCGCACCGTGGAATCCCGCCTCCGTCGATGCGCCGCTGCTGCTGCCGGAAGACATCGCCGAGATGGTGGCGATGTGGACGGGCATTCCGGTCACGCAAATTGCCGGCGAAGAAACGGCGCGGCTGGTCCACATGGAAGAAGATCTTCACAAGCGGATCATCGGGCAGGATGAAGCCATCGTGGCGATTGCCAAAGCGGTGCGCCGCGCGCGCACCGGCTTGAAAGATCCCAAACGCCCGATCGGCTCCTTCATCTTCCTCGGCCCCACCGGTGTGGGCAAGACCGAACTGACCAAAGCGCTGGCCCAGTTCATGTTCGGCAGTGAAGAAGCGATGGTGCAGCTGGACATGAGCGAGTTCATGGAGCGCCATTCGGTGGCGCGGTTGGTCGGCGCGCCTCCGGGTTACGTGGGCTATGAAGACGCCGGTCAATTGACCGAAGCGATTCGCCGCCGCCCGTACTCGATCATCGTGTTCGACGAGATCGAGAAGGCGCATCCCGAAGCGTTCAACATGCTACTGCAGATCATGGAAGAGGGCCATCTGTCGGATGCGCGCGGGCGCAAGGTGGACTTCCGCAACGCCATCATCATCATGACCAGCAACATCGGCGCGGAGATGATCCGCCGCAATACGTCGCTGGGCTTTGTGGTGAAGAAGGACGAAACGAAGCAGGAGCAGGAAACGTACGACGAGATGCGCGAGAAGTTGATGGCGCAGATGAAGAAGGCCTTCCGGCCCGAATTCCTCAACCGCGTCGACGGCATTGTTGTCTTCCGGGCGCTGACGCGCGACGAGATCAAATCGATCGTCGATCTGGAGCTGAACAAGGTGCAGGAGCGCATCGCGCATCAGGAGATCATCATCCAGGCCAGCGAAGCCGCCAAGCAATATCTATCGGATCGCGGCTACAACTTTGAGTTTGGCGCGCGGCCGCTGCGGCGTGTGATTCAAAGCGAAGTGGAAGACGTGCTGTCCGATGGCTTCCTGTCCGGCAAGTTCGAGAAGGGCGACACGGTCGTCATCGATCTGGTCGAAGGCAATCTGGCCTTCAACTCGGCCCGTGCGCCGCGGCTGGAAGAGCCGCCGAAATTGGAAGAGCCGCAGGGCGAGATTATGATGGTGTAGGGTGGATTGGTAGTTGGTAAGAACGGGCCGGGGATAATCACCTCGGCCTGTTTGTTGTTGCCTGTTGCCGTAGCCGCATGAGAGAGACCATATGTGCTCAGATAAATGGACCATAGTTCTGTTTGCTTTTCTCACGCCATATATAGGAATCGGGTTAGCGGTTTATAGGCTACGACCAGAGTGGTTTAGGCGGAACCAAGAACCCTTTGAGATAATGACCTTTGTAGGGTTGCCTTCTGCCCTAATTGCTCTAATAGTCTTGTTCTTGCTGGAGCAACACTGTCAATAGATCGCGGGTGAATATCCGCTAAATACATTGCGCAGTAGGGCGGGCATCCCCATGTCCGCCTTGCAAAACGGCATAGGGATGCCGTTTCTGGCGTAAAAGTCTCATTAACTGAAAACAGGGGCCGTTGGGAGAAATCCTAACGGCCCCTGTTTTGATTTTGATCGCTGGCCGCTGCGCGAAACGGCGGATCGTGGGACTATCTCTTACCGAATGCGCTTGGCTCCGTCCGCCAGATCGCCGACGCGAATGGCAACGGCCTGCCCCGCCCAGCGCGCCTCCGCCGCATAGCGGCGGGCAAGGCGTGAGCCTGTCGAAGGGTGACCCTCGCCAAGTCCTACGAACCCTACGGCACCGTGTTGACAAGCACCGGCACCGCCAGTTCGATCTTCAGGTATGCGGGCGAGCAAGCCGATACTTACATTAAGTTGCTTTTCCTACGCTCGAGGTATTACAGCCCCGAAACGGCGAGGTTTTTGTCCAAAGATGTGTGGCAGGGGGATTATACCAGACCGCAATCACTCAATGCGTGGGCGTACACAGAAGGCAACCCAATTAATAGAGTGGATCCAAGTGGCCGTGTTAGTGAGGGTGAAAAGTTTTGGCTCATTGGGAATTGCCGTGG
>PMCF01000357.1 GCA_003154115.1 Anaerolineae bacterium | reverse complement strand
CCCCCACCAATCTGAGGAGAACCACATTGTCGTCTACCAGAAGAACGCGAATGGGGGTCATGTCAGTCTGCCTTGTTGGTGTGACATCCAGAAGGGTGAGGCCCAATCCAAAGCATCCATGGTGAGCGACCCGACCGGATTGTCACACGATCAGCCTAGCGCAGAACAAGGGAGCTGGCAATCAGGAGAAACCTGAGAGGATTTATTGCACTTAGCGGTCGTCCGGAATGACGAGCCCCACGCCAATCGCGTAGCGCACCAGACCGGCCACATCGTAGATGCCCAGCCGATCCATCAGTTGCGCGCGATGCGCTTCCACCGTCTTGGGACTGATCGTGAGGAGGTGGGCGATGTTCTGCGTGGTGTGCCCTTCGGCAATGAGCTGCAGGACTTCGCGCTGGCGCGGCGTTAAATGATCGAGCAGGCGGCCGGCGCCGCCGGTCCGCTCCATGTATGCGGCCAGGTGCTGCGCGATGACGGGGCTCAGATAAGTCTCGCCGCCGACCACGGTCTTGAGCGCCACTTCCAGTTCGGCGACGGCGGCATCCTTCAGCAAATAACCGGTCGCCCCGGCGCGCAACGCCTGCCGAACGTACTCTTCATTGGCCAGCATCGACAGCATGATGACACGCACTTCCGGATAGTCCTGCGCGATACGCGCAGTGGCTTCCAGGCCGTTGAATCCTGCCATGGCAATGTCCATGAGCACGACATCCGGTCGGCGCGCCTCGATGAGGTGCAGGGCTTCGCGGCCATCGCCGGCCTCGGCAATCACCTGCACGCCGCTCATCCGCTCCAACAGGGCGCGCAGTCCGGCGCGAACCAGCACATGATCGTCGGCGAGCAGCACGCGAATGGTCGTCATGCTTCCACGCTCCTCTCCTCCAGCCGATCATCCAGCGGCAGCCAGACATGAATCGTCGCGCCCTGCCCCGGAGCCGATTCAATTTCGATGTGGCCGTTCCCCAACCTCACGCGCTCTTCCATGCTCAGCAGGCCCAGGCTGTTGCCGTACAGGGCCTGTTCGCGCGCCGTCTCCACGTCAAAACCGCGGCCATCGTCGTGAATGATCAGCTCCAAGCCAGCCTGGCGCTGCCGCAGTTCCACCGTGATCCGGTGGGCCTGCGCGTGCTGCACGGTGTTGTTTAATGCTTCCTGAGCCACGCGGAAACAGATGGTCTCAATCTCAGGCGAGGGACGATCGGGCGGCATCTCGAGGTTGACGTCCACCGCAAGGCCCGCCCGCTGCGCCTGCCGGTCGATGTACCAGCGCAGCGCCGCCGCCAGGCCCAGATCGTCGAGCAAAGAAGGCCGCAGGTCGAGCGAGAGACGGCGTACGGTTTGCAGCAAATATTCGATCACGTCCAGGCCGTCGTCCAGTCGGGTCGTGATCGTCTCCGCGTCGGCGGCGCGCTGCGCCGTTTGCAGATCCAGCTTCACCGCCGTCAGTGCCTGCCCGATGTCGTCGTGCAGTTCCCGCGCGATGGCGCGCCGTTCGGTTTCTTGGACGTGCAGCAATTGGCGTGAGAGATGGCGGAGGCGGGTTTGATTGTCGCGCAGCTTAGCTTCCGCTTGTCTGTACGCGGTGATGTCGCGGCAGACACTGCCGATCCGATAGCCCCGGGCCGTTTTGATCTGAAAGGCCGTCTGCTGAACAACCCTTCGCTCGCCCCTGGTAGTTTGAATTTCGATTTCGCTTGGCCCGTTGGGTTGAGGCGGGCGTCCGGTCTGGAAGGTGTCCCACAGGGCCAGCTTGAAGGACTCTGGGGCACCAGGCGGCCGCCGATCGGGCGGCACCACTTGATATTGGATTTCCTCAAAAGACAGGTTGATGGCCTGCGCGCGCGGGATGCCGGTGATCTGTTCCTGCGTCTGATTCCATTCGATCACCCGCCCCGCCTCGTCGAGCAGCGCCACGCCTTCCGACGATTGCTCGATGAATGAACGGAATTTCTCCTCGCTTTCGCGCAGCGCCTGGAGCGCAACCTCCCGTTGGAACTCGTCCCGCTTGCGCTTAGTGATATCGCGTGCAATGGTGGACGCATTGACGATCCTGCCGGTTGCGTCTTTGACCGGCGAGATAGTTAAGGCTACATCAATCCTCCGGCCATCTTTCCTCATGCGCACGGTTTCGTAATGATCGACGTGTTCGTCGTTGGCGATTTGGGCAAGAATCTTTACCATGTCATTGGGATATTCAGGGGGAACGAGCAGGAAGATAGATCGTCCCCTGATTTCTTCGGCAGAATAGCCATAAATCCTTTCAGCGCCTTTGTTCCAGGTCAGGATGATTCCTTCCAGCGACTTACTCATGATGGCATCATCGGAGGATTCGACGATCATGGCGTAATGGCGGATCGCCTCCTCCGCCTGCTTGCGTTCGGTGATGTCATGATAATTAATGACAATCGCCTTCACGCTGGGTTCAGTCAACAGGTTGGTGCCGGTGGCCTCCATCCAGGTCCAGGTGTCATCTTTGCGCTTGTAGCGGATCTCGGTTGTGACCGGCGTCTGTGGCTGTTGAAACAGTTTTTTGAATATTTCCTGACCGGCGGCATAGTCGTCAGGGTGTAGAAATTCAAAACCGTTATGACCGACCATTTCGGCGGGCTGATAACCCAATACCCGCCTAACCGCGGGGCTCTCGTACAAGATGACCCCTTCGTCAGTGAGCAGGCCAATGACATCGGTGCTGTTCTCAATGAGCGCCCGGAAACGTTCCTCGCTCTCCCGCAGCGCCTCGAGCGCAGCCTTCCTTTGGGATTCCATCTGCTTGCGCTCGGTGATGTCGAGGAAGGCAGCCACAGCACCGCGCGGCCGACCCTGTTCGTCGAACAGGGGCATGACGTTGCCCAGTTCATGAACCACGGCGCCATCGTCGAACACGATGGCTTGTTCAAAATCGCGAATCTCGACCCCGGTCGCCGCGCAGACCTGGATGGGAAGTTCGTGCGGCGGCAGCTCGACGCCGTCTGTGACTAGCTTGAAGTGGCTGGGCCGTTGACCTTCCAGCGCGGTGATCGATAAATTGCGGTGCGGCGGCAGGCGCAGCAGTTCATACGAAGACTGGTTGCCGGTAATGACCTGGCACATTTGATCGCGCGCGATCATGATGGCAGCCGGAACGGAATCCATCAGCGCCTGCAATTCGGCAGCGCGGGCCCGTTCGCGCTGCTCGCTGTCGATCAGCGCTTTAAGCGCGGCCTCCTGTTGGGCTTCCAGCTGCCTGCGCGCGGTGATGTCGACGTTGATCGTCACGGCGCCGAATTGCCGGCCTTCGCTGTCACGCAGGTAAACCGTTGAGGCCAGGACGTCAACGGGCGAACCATCTTTGCGCTGCTGGAGGACCTCGCCGCGCCAGTATCCCTCGCGCTCCAGTTGTTGGCGTACGGCTTCGGCGCTGGCGCCGGGATACTCTGCGGGGATGATGTGTGTAATCGGTTGGTCAAGCACTTCGGCGGCCGACCGGCCATAGATCCGTTCTGCGGCGGCGTTCCATATCCGAATATTAAGGTTTTCATCCGTGCCCACAACCGCCTCGGCGGCGTTTTCTATCAGGGCCGTCTGATAGCGCATGATGTACTCGGTCTCCCGGCGTACGGAGATGTCATTGGCCAGCACCAGCCGCGCCGCTTTCCCGTCAAAGACGGTGTCGTGCGTGGTGATTTCCACATCGATCAGCGCGCCGTCTTTTTTCCGCTGCAGCCATACGCCGAAGGTCTGATACGATCCGATCTGTCCATGAACCAGGTCCAGCAACAGGGGCACATCTTCCGGCAGGTGAATGTCTTTCAGCGTCATACTCAAAAACTCGTCGCGCGAATAGCCGTAATGGTTCACGGCCGCATCGTTGATGGCCAGAAAGGACAGCGTGCTGGCGTCGTAGACCCACATGGGCAGCGGGCTGTTCTGAAACAACAGCCGATAGTCAATCATACGCCGGCGCAAGTCATTGAGTTCGGCGATCAGCTGCGCTTTGGTTTTGCGTTCGTCGTTCATAGCTATCTCCCGGACAGTCAACTGAATCGTTACTGCTCAGCTCACGGCAGCACTGTCATTCCCGCGTGCTTCTGGCGGGAATCCAGAGGCCGTGTTAGCCGCGAATTTGGATGCCCGACAGAAACTTTCGGGCATGACGGCCGAGTAGTTACCTGAATCCTGATATACAGTATAACCCCGATTACCAATGGACTGGCGATGAGTTTGCAACTCCACCCGCCTGTGCTTCAGACGGGCAAAAACAAACCGCGCCGGTATTCCGGCCGCCGGTATTCCGGCCGCCCACCGCCGACGGCAGAATACTCAGGAAAATCCTAATGGGCAGATCGGCTGATACTGAGTATGATGAAAAAAGGGTTCTTCGATCGGCGGCGCACCACCTGCCGCGCGGCGCGTGAGGCGGCCTGGCTGGAGCAGACGATGAAAGACAACCGCAAGACCAAAGCACAGCTCGCGAGCGAACTGGCAGAATTGCGTCAGCAGGTTGCCGCAGGGGAGGCCGCCGAAGCCGAGCACGCGCGCGGGGAAAAGGCGCTGCAAGAAAGCGAATCAACACTGCGAACCCTCATCAACGCCAATCCCGAATCCGTCTTTTTGATAGATACGCAAGGCATCGTGCTGGCCGCCAATGAGCTGACCGCCCGGCGCTTGAATTGGAGCCTCGATCAACTGATCGGCGCTTGCCTGTACGATGTGATTCCACCGGAGGCGGCTCGGACCAGGCGAGAGTCTATCGAACAAGTCATTCGCACTGGCCTGCCGATGCGCTTTGAAGACGTGCAAGCAGGCCGGTATGTGGATAGCTAT
This sequence comes from Anaerolineae bacterium, assembly GCA_003154115.1. Classification (GTDB taxonomy): domain Bacteria; phylum Chloroflexota; class Anaerolineae; order Fen-1058; family Fen-1058; genus Fen-1058. The sequence continues at coordinate 23,015 of PMCF01000357.1, read as the reverse complement.
GTGCATCCGATCCTGGCGCAAGACGGCCAGGTTGGCCGACTCGCCATCGTAACGGCCGACATCACCGAGCGCAAGTGGGCGCAGGCGTTGGAACGACGGGTCGCTCAATTAACCCTCCTCAATGATGTGGGTCGGCAGATCTCGGGTGTTAGAGAATTGGAAAGTGTGGTGGATACCTCTGCCCACCTGGTGCAACATACCTTTGGCTATCATCACGTGGCCCTGTTCACCCTGAACCGCGAGCAAGGTGTGTTGGTGATGAAGGCGAGAGCCGGTGAATTTGCCAACCTTTTCCCGCCTGAGTACCGCATCAAGTTGGGTCAGGGCATGGTGGGTAGGACCGGCAGCTACGGTCAAACCCTGTTGGCCAACGATGTGCGCACTGAACCGTACTTTACCAATTTTTTTCCGGATAAGATACCCACCCGCGCCGAACTCACGGTGCCGATCCGTGTGGGCGCGGAGTTAGTGGGTGTACTCGACGTCCAAAGCCGGCAGATCAACGCCTTTGACGAAAACGATGTGATGGTGATAGAGACTCTGGCCGATCAGATCGCCGTGGCCCTCAAGAACGCAGCGCTGTATCAGGCGGTTCAGGAGGAACTCGCCGAGCGGAAGCAAGCGGAGGCAGCCCTGCGGCAGAGCCAGGCCCAACTGCTCCAATCGGCCAAAATGGCCTCGCTGGGGGTGATGGCCGGGGGCATTGCCCACGAGCTGCGCAACCCGCTGGGGATCATCTCGGCCAATACCGGATTGCTCATGGAACACCCCGATGAGCTGGAGCTGCGCGGTCAGTGTGTTGAAAAAATTTTGGCCGCCACCCAACGCGCCTCGCTCATCATCGAAAATTTGCTCAAGTTCGCGCGCCCCCAGAGCGAACGCGTCCACCTGGTCGATCTTCATGCCGTCATGGATGGGGCCCTGGCCCTGCTGCGCCACCAGCTGGCGTTGCAGCAAGTCATCTGGAACAAGGACTACCAACCGGACCTGCCCCGCGTACAGGGCACTCCCGAATTGTTGCAGCAGGTCTTTATTAACTTGATCCTGAACGCTTGCCATGCCATGCCCAAGGGAGGTACGTTGAGCGTAGGAACCCGAACTGCCACAGGGAACCAGGTCGAGATCTGGTTTACGGACACCGGCTGCGGGATTCCTGCCGATTTGTCGCAAACGATCTTTGAGCCGTTTTTCACTACGAGGCCGCCGGGCGATGGCATCGGACTGGGTCTTTCGGTGAGCTATAGCCTCATCCAGCAACACCAGGGCACGATCGAGGTGAAAAGCCAAGTCGACCAGGGCGCTACGTTCATTATCCGGTTGCCGTGCGCGGAGCAAAACGATGCCTGAAAAACTTGCCGGCATTTTGGTCGTGGATGACGAGCCTGACATGTGTTGGGCCTTGGAAAATATCCTGCGGCCGTCCGGCTTTGTGGTGACCAGCACCACCCAGGGAACAAAAGCTCTGGAGTTGCTCACGAACAATGTGTACAAGCTCGTCTTTGTGGATGCCAAGCTCCCGGATCTGGACGGCTTGGAACTAGCTGCCTTCATCCGGAAGTGCAGCCCCCAAACCGCCATCGTCTTGATTTCGGGCTACTTCTACCAGGAAGATCCGGCCATCGCCGACGGCTTAGCGAACCACCTCTTTTATGGGTTCATCGCCAAACCCTTCAACCTGGATAAGGTCCGCTCACTCGCCCGCCAGGCGATGGCGCAGGCGTTCTAGCAGGTAGCGAAACGACGCCATTCCGACAGGATGCCAGAGAGGCTAACCCTATGGACGCAACGCGAATTCTGATGGTGGATGACGAGGAAGACTTGGTCTGGGCGGTGCAACATAGCCTGGGTGATGAAGGCTACGAGGTGCTCACGGCCGCCGATGGCGTGGAAGCCATCGGCATTGCCGAGCGCCGCCATCCCGATTTGATCATCCTGGACATCGTCATGCCCCGGCTCGACGGTATCCAAACGCTGCACAAACTGCGTCGCGACCCCACCCTGGCCGCCGTGCCGATCCTATGCCTCACGAGCCGCAGCGCGGTGGAAGACCGCCTCAAGGGCTTTAGCGAAGGCGCCGACGATTACATGGTCAAGCCGTTTGATCTCCGCGAACTCAAGGCCCGCATCAAGTCCCTCCTGCGGCGAAGCCCGCGCCGCACAACGGAGGCGCCCGCTCCAGCTGAACACACGCTGCTCACCACCGGATCGCTGACGTTGAATCTGCACACGTATCGGGTACGTGTTGGAGAAACCGAAGCGCAGCTTACGCGCGCCGAGTTTGACCTCCTGCGCTACTTGATGACTCACCCGGGCCAGGTCTTTTCCAGCCAGCAACTTTTGGAAGAGGTCTGGGATTATGCGCTGGGGACCGCCGACCCCGGCCTCGTGCGTTGGCACATCAAGAACCTGCGCTCCAAACTCGGATCTGAGCCGGGCGGCACAGACTGTATCCAGACCGTTCCTCACCAAGGCTATATCTTGGAAGAAAGGCCCGCTGGCATATCCGCCATGTAAACGCCGACCGACAAACCGTGTTAAAAATCAAAGAGTATTGGCTTAGAGCGAATTCCTAAATGGTTTACGTTCCGGACTCGAGGCTTTAGCCGGAAACCGCCTGAAGGCTCGACTCCGAAATGGCGTAAATCAAAACGGGAATCGCTCTAGGCCGACTGCCTTTCGTTTAGGCGAATGATGAGTTTTCTATGACGGATCAAAGCGAACAGTCACAGTCTTTACAGGTATTACACCGTCGCCGCGATGCGATCGCGGATGATTGGTATCAGGCTATTGCGAAAGGTTTGCCGGCCGCCAGCACAGCCGAAGTGCGCGAGCGTCTGACTGAAGCGACCGAACGGGTCAGCGCGCTTTTGTACGCGGAGACATTCGAGCGCAATTCTCTGAAGAGGATCTCCAACCAGGCGGAGGCGATTGGCATAACGCTGGCGAGCTTGCGCTGCATCCAACCAGAAATCCTGCGTGGAACGCTCGAGGTACTGACGCAGCAGCTCGTCGAAGGTCTGCCAGCCGAACAGGTTGCCGCGCTGATGCCCCGTCTGGCTGCGCTGTTGAGCGGGCTGGCAACCGGCTTTTTCCGGCAAGCCCAGGAATTCATCCTCTCCGGACCAGAACAAATTTCTCCAGGGTCAGGCACCGAGCGCAAACCAGAGGTACTCACGAGAGTACAAACGGAAGAGGCACTGCGTGCCAGTGAAGAACGTTACGCTCAGCTGCTTGGCTCGGTCACAGACTATGTTTACACGGTGGAAGTCCAAGATAACCGGCCAGTGACCACGTTGCATAACCTTGGCTGTGCGGCGGTGACCGGCTATATGCCAGAGGAATACGCAGCCGATCCGAACCTCTGGCAGCGCATGGTCTACGAGCAAGACCGGATCGCCGTAATGGAGCAAGCGGCCAGGGTAATGTCGGGAGAAGTGGCGCCGCCTCTGGAACATCGCATTATTCACCGGGATGGTTCCATCCGCTGGGTGCGCAATACCCCAGTGCCGCACCATGATACACACGGCCACTTGATTGCTTACGACGGTCTGATCGCAGACATCACCGATCGCAAACATGCTGAGGAGGCGCTGGAAAGCCGCGAACGCTTCATCACCCGCATCCTCGAAAGTGTGCCCAGCTCTCTGGTTGTGATTGACCGCAGCCTGCGCATCGTTTCAGTCAACCGCAACTTTCTCGACAAGGGCCGGCGCGAGGCGCAGACCACGCTGGGCCGCAAGATCGAAGAAGTCTTTCCCCATGTGTTAGTCGAGTACACCAAGATGGATCAAAAGGTACGCGACATCTTTCGCACCGGCCAATCTGTGGAGGGGGGCAAGGTGGCCTATCGGGCGCCGGGCATTCACACACGCATTTACTACTATCGGCTGATTCCGCTTAAAGCCAGAGAGACCGTCGAGAACGTGATGCTGTTAATGGACGACATTACCGAGCGGGAGCAGCTGGGTGAAGAAGTGCGACGCGCCGAGCGACACCTGGCGAGTGTGGTCGAGTGCGCCAATGACCTGGTGGTTTCCATTGATCCCCAAGGGTGCATTGTCACCTGGAACCCGGCGGCCGAGAGGACGTTGGGTTTGAAAGCGGACAAAGTCAAAGGGCGGCCGCTGATTTCCTTATGCGCGGCCGAACACCGGCCGGTGATGGCCAATGTATTGCACGGGTTGCTGCACAACGAAAAGGTCCACAACACGGAAGTGAGCCTGCTGACAGCCACGGGACAAGAGGTACCGATTGCCTGGAGTTTCTCGCCCATGCTGGACGACGCCGACAAGGTAGGAGGCATAGTTGCTGTAGGACGAGATTTGACCGAGCGACGTCAATTGGAGGCCCAACTGATCCAATCGGCCAAGATGGCGTCTTTAGGAGCCATGGCGGGCGGCATTGCCCATGAAGTGCGTAACCCGTTAGGCATCATCTCGGCCAGCGCCCAGCTGCTCTTGGAACGCCCCGATGATCTTGAACTCCGCACCGAATGCGCCCGCCGGATGCACGCATCGGCCCAGCGCGCCTCGCTCATTATCGAAAGCCTCCTCAAGTTCTCACGGCCACGGAGCGAGCATATGCGCGAAGTGGATCTGCACGCCGCATTAGAAGACACTTTTTCTCTCCTGGGGCACCAGCTGGGGCTGCAAAAGGTTGTGCTCGTTAAATCTTTTCAACCGGACTTTCCCAGCGTTTACTGCAACCTTGAATTGCTGCAGCAGGTCTTTACTAACCTGATCCTGAATGCCTGCAATGCCATGCCCGCCGGCGGCACACTCACCGTAGAGACGCGCACCAGTGCCGTGGGACGAGTCGAAATCTGCTTCAAGGACACGGGGCAAGGTATTCCGCCCGAACACCTTTCCAAGATATTCGATCCGTTCTTTACGACGATGCCGGTTGGCAAGGGTGTGGGGCTGGGGCTTTCGATCAGTTACAGCATTATACAACAACAGCAAGGCGTCATCCGCGTAACCAGTCAGGTCGGACAGGGCACTACTTTCACCATCCAGCTGCCGTGCCGGCCGAGCAGGTCGTGAGACTGGCCCGTTGGTTCCGTGTGAGGCGGATCAGTTCCAGGTTTTGTTCTTCCTAACGCAACCCTAACGCCCGACTTGTGCAAATCTAACGCCCACCATAGCCTCTTTGCTATACACTTGGCATATAGGTTAGCAAAAAACCTAAATCTTTGTAGCATGAGGTGAATAACATGGCAGTCGAGAAGACGATTGGATCCACCAGTTTGGCTGAGGTCGTGGACCGGATCCTGGATAAGGGCATCGTCATTGATGCTTGGGTCCGTGTGTCGTTGGTTGGCATCGAGCTGTTGGCGATTGAGGCCCGTGTGGTCGTGGCCGGTGTTGACACGTATCTGAAGTATGCAGAGGCTGTGGGCCTGACCGCGGCGGCCGCAACGCCCGCTTAATCCATGCTGTTTCCAGACATATGCGGGAACGGGAGGGCAGGATGATTCGGTAGGCAAATTCCTGCTCTCCTGTTTCTGTGTGTGGGATAACGGCTGGCAGCTCAGACGATTACAGGTATAAATACGGAGGCAAACTCATGACCCAATCCAGTGATATGCGGCAACTCAGCGAGACCATCGCGAAGGCTCACGGCGAGCGCATTGAGGCTGTGGGTAACGTCGTGGCCGAGACGCGGCAGGAACTGGCTTACTTACATACCGCTCGTCTGACCATGGCCCAAGATCAGCGGCAGCAGCTCGGCACATACATGGGTGACTTGCGCCAAGACATTGGTGATATGGCCCAGAATGTGGTCCGATTTGTCGCGGCGCTCGACCAGTCTCAGCGCGCTATGTCAGATGAACAGCGCCAGACACTGAATCAGCAGATGAACAGTCTGCGCCGCGATGTGGAGGCGATGACTCACAATACCTCGCAGTTCATGCAGGGACTGAGTGAAGATCATCGCGTTATGACGGCCGAGCAGCGGCAGACCCTGGGCCAGCAGCGGCGCGACCTGCGGCAGGACGTAGCCCTGTTCGTTAAGGAACTAGACCAGACGCAGCACAGCATGTCGGATGAGCAGCGCCAGACGCTGAATCAGCAGATGGACAAGTTGCGCCATGATGTGGAGGCGATGGCGCACCACGCGGCGCAGTTCATGCAGGACTTAAGCGAAGATCGGCGCGCGATGACGGCCGAGCAGTGGCAGAAACTGAGCCAGGAGCGGCACGATTTGCGTCAGGATGTGGCGCAGCTCCGCACCGATTTTGGAAGCGAAATTCAGTCCATGTCGACGCTACAGCAACAAGAGTTAAAATCTTACCTGGATGCGCTGCGCCAGGATGTCACCCATATGCGCGCCGAGGCCACCACCTATTTGCAGGAACTCGATCAAGCCAATCGGGCCATGTCCGACGAGCAGCGTCGGCAGTTGACCAGTGAGCGGACGCGACTGATCGCGGATGTCGCCAGTTTACTGGAGCAGTCCCAGGCCGCCCGTCGTGAGACCCAGACCGACCAGGCCGAAGCGCGACAATTGTGGGGCGAGATGGCGGCAGCCCTTCAGCAACGCCGCGCCGCGCCTGCGCCACAACCCGTGCAAGAGGCCGCGCCGGCAGCGCCAGAGGCCGGGGTCGTCGCGCCTGTCACTGAACCCGCGCCGGTTCCTTCAACGCCAGTGCCTGCCGAGCCGGCCCACGATGATCTAATGGAACTCAGGGGCATCGGTCCCAGCATGCAACGGCGCTTGCATAATGCCCATATCTTCACGTTTGCCAAGTTGGCTGAAAGCAACCCAGAGGAATTGCGTCAGGCCATGGGCGAGGGAGCAAGTCTGGCCAATGTGGAAGAATGGATTGAGCAGGCCCGCGAGCGCGTCCGGCTAGCATAACGCAGAAGTTTATTGACCTTTGCGAAGGTTTTGACTTTCGCAAAGGTTTTTGTCTCAGAGGGTCATCTGCTAGAGCAATCGCTAGAGAGTATAGCAAGGACGGCAGAAATGTACTTGGGGACGCGCAAAGTCCGCTCGGCGGGCCGGACAACCGGAAGTATTGAGGTCACTTTGCCCACGCTGTTAGCTGGCCTGGAGGGAATCGAGTGTCGTCTGGTGTTGCGCGACGGGTCACGGCCAGAGATCGTGTTGCAGCCGGATCTTTCAGCCGTCCAGTCTTTGTTTCAGGCGCTGTGGCAACAGCTGCGCCTAGGTCTGGGAGAAATTGACGACATTGGCGATTTCTCGCCCGCTGATTTTACGATGTCCCTGTTTCCACCGCGCCATTGGCAAGAGCGGCCGCCACTGGCCTATACCGATGCTTTGACGGTTATTCAGCATCACAGCGGGCAGAAGGACGACCAGCCAGAAGCACTGGCCCGGCTATTTGCTTTCCTGGCAGTAGCGGCCAGCCAACATTTGGAGTTACAGGGCGCATTGGCCTTAGCCTTTGGTGATGCCGTGGCCTATCTGATCACAGGCCGTGCGGCGGGGTTGGGCGCAGATTTTGAACGGGGGATGGCGCATCGGACCTTTTGTGGGATGGACGGGAAAGTCCTCGTCTTGGGCTATCCATTTGATGACCAGGCGTGGCAACTGGCCCGGCCCAGATTCCGCGTGGTCCATCAGCAGTTCCGCCTCTGGCAAGAAAGTCCCCAGGTCTATGCGACCGATCAGGACAACTGGTATCGCGCTTTTAGATTTGAGATTGGGGCGCACCTGCTCTCAACACCGGCGCTGGCGTTCGGGGCAAGTGTTGCCAATCCCTTAACAGGAATGGAGGTATACCTTGAGAGAAACGGTTCATCAACCGCCGACCTCGGTTCGCTCGAATCGGTCGGCTAATCGGCGGGTAGCCTTGCCCGGCGGGCAGGGAAATAAACCAATGACCGTTAGTGGAAGCAGCGTCTCTAATCCGTTGCCGATCGCGCTTTCGGTGCGCCCTCGCGCCGACTTTGTCGAGACGACGGCCATCCGCGATTTGACATCGCGAGCGTTGGCTTACTTGCAAGCCGGTTTCCCGGTTCATTTTCGCGGCCCGGCCGGCACCGGAAAAACCACGCTGGCCCTCCATGTGGCCGGCCAGTTGGGGCGACCGGTTATGCTCATTGTCGGCGACGAAGACTTTTCCACGTCGGACCTCATCGGCGGGCAAACCGGTTATCGCTATCGCAAAACAGTCGACCGTTTTGTCCATTCTGTCCTTAAGTACGAGGAAGATGCCACTCAACAATGGGTGGACAATCGCCTGACGACGGCCTGCCGCGAGGGGTTCACGCTGGTCTATGACGAGTTCACGCGCTCACGGGCCGAGGCCAACAATGTGCTCCTGGCGATCCTGGAAGAACGACTATTGGTCTTGCCCTCTATGAACCACAAGAACGGCTATATCAAGGTTCATCCCGAATTCCGCGCCATCTTTACGAGCAACCCCCAAGAGTATGCCGGCGTCCACGAGGCGCAAGACGCGCTGAGCGATCGCCTGGTGACGATGGATGTGGACTACTATGGCCGCGAGACCGAGATCGCCATTACGGCGGCGCGTTCCAACCTGCCGGCGGAACATGTTGTCAAGATCGTGGATATTGTCCGAGACTTTCGCACATCGGCCGAGTTTGATCAGGCTCCCACGCTGCGCGCGTGTATTATGATCGCCCGGATGACTGCGGCACAAGGCTTCCTTCCCTCGGCCCGTGAGCCGAAGTTCGTGAGTCTGTGCCTGGACGTGTTGGAGTCCAAGACGGCCTTTACCAACCAGTCGCGCGATCGGCGCGCCCAACAGCGCCGGATGCTGTTTAATCTGATTGAACATCACTGTGGTTCGGTAGAGCCATTGCAGGCAACTCTACCGCCAGACCTCGTAAGGAGTGAAGCAGGATGAACGTCGAAAATGTGAAAGGCATGCGGGACGTTCCCACCATTCAGGGCCTGCGCAACCGTTCCTCGGCCGCCCCCACCCGCGAGCAAGCGGTGACTGAACTGGCCCGGCTGGAACACGAAAAAGCTCGCCTGGAACGGGAATTCAAGATGTGGCAGGCGAATGAGAAAAAGACGAGCCGCCGGATCATGCAAGTGCAGGAAAGACTGACGGTCTTGCAGCAAATCTTGGGGCCGAATCCTGCCCCAAAGAACTCGGCCAAAAGGCGCAAGACGCGCCAGTCGACGGACGGGGAGCACGCGGGTCAGGCTTGGCAGGAAGTAAAACTGGAGTATTAGCCGACCTGCACTTTGGCCACGGCCCTGGGTAGACGATCGCCTATCCCATCAAATGGAGGACAACCATGAACAGCTTTGGTTCGTTGTGGCGTGTCAAGACACGCCAGCATATCCGCACGATGAACTCAATTTCCACGACGACCGGGCCGGCGCTGGCCGTGCCTTATGCGGCACGCCGCCAGCGCGAGCTTAGCCGGCTAAAGGTGCGCCGCTGGTTGTACGGGCAGCGCGAGGCCGGTCGCACGGTGGTATCGTGGAGCAAAGGAAGGTAGCGCAATGACCGAGCAAAAGAAAAAGAAAGTCGAAGCGAGTTTTGATCTGGGGTTCGGCGGACTCTTCAAGGGGTTAGGGGACTTTGTGGATGCCCTCTCTGACCTGGTCGAGAAAACCGACGAGACGTCCACCCACACCGATGAGGGTACAACCCAAACCGGCGAGTTCCGCGTCAAGGGGATGGGCAAGCAGGCGCGGGGCGTCTATGGCTTTTCCATCCGCACGGCCACAGGCGGTATTCCGCAGGTGGAAAGATTTGGCAACATCCGCACCACGGGCGAGGGGCCGGTGGTCGCCGAAGTGCGCGAGCCGCTGGTGGATCACTTTGACGAGGGCGAAGAGATCGTTGTCGTGGCTGAGCTGCCCGGTGTCAGCGAAGAAGAGATTCACGTCGAGATCAAGGACGATATTCTCTCACTGGAAACTACGGGCGAGCGCAAGTATGCCAAAGAACTACAGTTGTCTGAGGCGGTCGATACAACGACGCTGCGCAAGACGTACAAGAACGGCATCCTGGAGCTGCGTCTCAAGAAGCAGGCCTAACCCAGACTTCTGCGTGGCCTTTATGAGTCACGCGCACAAAGCACCACCATGGCGCGCACCGTCAAACACCTGAGCCTGCATCGCATCGCTGGAACCGAACTGCGGGTAGTCGCCGATGTTGAAGAGGGCGTCCTCCCTATCGTTGAGATCGAGGAGGCGGTTATCCGCAGGTATGTCCGCCAGAGCCAGCCAGTCTGGCCGCACCGATCGGTAACCCTGTTTGTGCTGGCCGATCTGCAGCCATTGGCCCAGCAGATCAAGCAACAGCTCGGGAACCGTCAGCCGGAAGCGGGCTCGCTTCAACCGGCCACGACCAGCAACATGCCCGTGGTGAATGTGTACGATCTGGCTGATCTGGCGAGCTGCAATGTCTTCATCAACCGCCAGGTGATGATGCGCGAAGGTTACTGGACTGACGCGCTGGCGGTGCAGGGATTGCTGGCTCACGAGCATGCGCACCCCTTGTCTGAAAACGGGACGACGCGCGCCTCTCGTGAGCTCGCCCTGCAAGTGACGTTGGAGGGCCAAGCGCTCGCCGGCTGCTCTATGGAATTAAAGGACAGGCTCCAGCAGCTGTGGGTTGGCTTGGCCACCAAGTTGTGCCTGTATGCGCCCAGAGAGATTTTTGCTAACCAGCTAACCATCGCGTCCGGTTTTGGCGAAGCTTTGCTTTATCTCGATCGGCGCAACGTGACGAACGCCAGCCGCAGCGTGCTGGGGCGCACCGAGCTGCGCCGGCAATTGCAGCAACAAGTGGCCCAGGATAATCTCACTCCAGCCGGATCGGAGCTGGTCTTGCTCATCGGCGACCTGAACAGTTATCTGGATTTGACCCTGGAAATAGCGCCTTTTTACCGCGCGGGACGAGAGCGCGATGCGCGCGAACTGGAAGATCTGCTGGAGAAGACGGTGTTCTCGCAGCTGGGGCCTGAAGTGGGAGAAGTCTTTTCAGCACTGCGGGACCAGTACGTTGCCCTGGATGCCAATCTGAGTCTGACCCAGTTGAGAACCTGGGCCGCCGGCATTCTTGATTCTTTGGCGCAAGTTCTGGCGGCCAAAGGCTTGCAATTGCCGTATCGTCTGGAAACACCGGAGCGCTGATCTCTACGATCGGGGTGACTGACGCGCGCGATTGAAAGCGCCACTGGTCACGGAGACGAACTATGACTGAACTCGAAAAGCCCATGGGGAAATACCTCTACTGCATCATCCGCACCTTGGAGCCGCGCCAGTTTCAGACGCGCGGCATCGGCGAGATGGGTTCCGCCGTCAACACGGTGAACTACATGAACCTGGCCGCCGTCGTCAGCGATTCGGCCAATATTGTGTACGACAACAGCCGGCGCAACATGATGGCCCACACGGTGGTGTTGGAAGAAGTGATGCGGGATTTTACCGTTCTGCCAGTGCGCTTTAGCACCCTGGCTCCCAGCGCCGAAGCGATTCAAGAACAGCTGCTCCATCGGCGCTATGACGAACTCAACCAGTTGCTGGGTGAGATGGAAGGCCGCATCGAGCTGGGCTTGAAAGCCTTCTGGTATGAAGGGGCCATCTTTGAAGAAATCGTGGCGGAGAATCCGGCGGTGCGCCGTTTGCGCGATAGTCTGCGAGATCGCACGCCTGAAGAATCGTATTATGACCGCATCCATTTGGGGGAGATGGTGGAGAACGCCATGCGCCACAAGCGGGATGTGGATGCCGAGAAAATACTCGACCGGCTGCGTCCGCTGGTCTACAAGACCCGCACCAACCAGTTGATCACCGATCGCATGGTGCTGAACGCGGCCTTTTTGGTGGAACGGAGTAACGAGGCGGCTGTTGATCAGGCCATTCAAGCCTTGGACACCGACCTGGGCAAGCGCATGATGTTTAAGTACGTCGGGCCGGTCGCTCCCTACAACTTTGTCAACATCGTGGTCCATTGGGATGCGGAAAAGTAACTCGCCGGCGGGAGATGAGAGATGGAAAGCACCGGGTTCTTCCCCATTGATGGGATCATATGGATCGCCGAAAAGTTACTCGAGCAAGCCGAGAAGGAGCTCTACGACGAGGACAAGGTGCGCGGTCAGCTCATGGAGTTGGAACTGCGCTATGACCTGGGAGAAATTGACGACGAAGAATACGCGCGGGCTGAGCCGATCCTGCTGGATCTACTCAAAGTCGTCCGCGAACGCAATGCCGAGCAGGATCTGCCGTAAGCCTGCGCGCACAGGAGAATGCACAGATGGACGGACAACAAATCGCCCAGCGGGCAAAAGAACAAATGAGTGAGATCACCGGGAAAAAGGCCGACACGATCTCGGGTCTGACCCAAGACGAACAGGGCTGGCATGTGTCTGTAGACCTAGTGGAGATGCGGCGGATTCCAGAGTCCTCGGACATGTTAGCCACCTATGAGGTGCTGTTGGACGGTGACGGCCACATGCTCGAGTACAAGCGCACCCGGCGCTACCTGCGTAATGAGACGATGTCTCAAGAAGACTAAAAGGGGACAACCATGGCAAAACAGGCGCATGATAATTTACCGGCAGGGATTACGGCTTCCCTATTCCAGGTGGGGCTGGACCTGCACGATCAGGGCAAGGTTCACCAATCCCTGACCGCTTTTCTCAAGCTCGTTCAGCAATACCCGGACAGCAAAGAAGCCCCGGCCGCCATTGACAAGGTGCTGAACATCGCCGACACCTTGCGCAAGGAAGGCCAGTACCATGTGGCGATGCGGGTGCTCGATCGACTGGAAACAGCCCATCAGGGGACGTAGCGCGACTGGCTTCGTCGCATGGCAGACCACAGCAACCAGGGTCGGTCGCCCAAGCCCGATCGGCTGGAGCAGGCCGCGCGGCTGGTCGCGTCGGGATGGGCACGCCAGCTGCCCGGCAGGTGGTCGCGTCGCTCGTCTGATCCGTTCGTATCGCACGCTCACCAGAGGTGAACAATGGATGAAACCGAACAGCCAGCAAACCTCAGCTGTCCCATTGACCTGTTCCCCAAGCAGGAAATGGAAGTTGCCCGGTTGACCCGTTCGATCAACCAGGTGCCAACAGCTGCCCAGAAGTCTCCCTTCGCTCAGTCGCTGCTAGAGGCGGTGACGGTGTTGTTGGAATGTGCCGCCTACGATGAAACGAACACGAATTGCGACTCGTGTCGCAGCATTTCCGAATTGCGTCGCCAGACGGCCAGCTTGGTGATGGCGGCCGGTCGTCTCGACCCTGGCCGTTCCACCCAATAATGGGGATTGATCCCAATACTGTTCAGATAAGGCTCCAAGCCCGCGTCCCCGCGGGCGTTCCAACCGCGAGGACGCGGTTGGCGAGCACTCACTAAACACTATTGGGATTAACCCATGAGTGCCGGTTCTAAGCCGAAATATCCCCGTCTTGTGGTGGGAGAGGAGCGCAGGAGTATGTCTGATCAGCGCATGGTGCATAGCACGGAAGGTAGCAGCTTGGCCGACATCCTGGAACGGGTGTTGGACAAGGGCATTATCATCGCCGGGGACATTAGCATCTCCCTGGTAGGTGTCGAGTTGTTGAATATCAAGGTGCGGCTATTGATTGCCTCGGTGGATAAGGCGATTGAGATGGGCATTAATTGGTGGGAAAGCGATCCCAAGCTTTCGACCAAGGCTCACCTACTGGAAGAAGAGAACCGTCTCCTCAGGGAACGCCTCGACCGTTTGGAGGCGAGACTGGAGGTGGCGGCATGACCAAGTCCGGCAAGATGAAGCAATCCCCATCTTCTGGTGGCGCAAAGCGTGCCAGCAACTCGCACGCCGTGGCGGCCAAGCCTGAACTACCTCACGTCACAGTGGTCTGCGCCTTTTGCCGCGGCAAAGGTCGTGATCCCTTTGACCTCATGTCGCCTCTGGCGACCTGCCAGGTGTGCGGCGGAACAGGCTCGCGGCAATTGCATCCGCCCACAGCTCCGTGCCCCTTTTGCCAGGGGAGCGGGATTCATCCTGGCCTGCGCATGACGTGCACTACATGCGGCGGCGTGGGCACGGTCGAGATTCCAGCCAACGCTCTGGATTGTCCCAGCTGTGGTGGGACAGGGCGCGCGGCTGATTCAAAATGGCCGGGGAGTTCGCTCTCCTGCAGCCAGTGCAAGGGCAAAGGACTGATAGCCGCATAGATGTCGTGAACGGCGTTCATCACAACCCATGCCAACGCTCCGTTCCCCGTCACCGGGGAACGCTCTCGCAGAGGGACGCCTTCGCAGACAAGGGCTGTGAGCATTTTCAAACGCCAAGCCTGCCTTGTCCCAAGAGGAAATGCCTATGGCGACCCAAGAAAAACAACCCGATGACGAGCGCAATCTTGTGCTTAAGGTGGCAGAGGCCCTGTCCAAAGACGTTGGGCGAGGGCTGGCTCGCATTGACCCCAAAGACTTGGAGCAAGTCGGTGCCGGCATCGGCGACGTGATAGAGGTGACGGGCAAGCGAGCGACTGTGGCGCGAGCGATGCTGGCGTACGCCGACCAACGCGGCCAAGGCTTAATCCAGATGGACGGCATCTTGCGCGCCAACACCGGCGCCGGACTGGACGAGCGGGTCAAAGTGCGTCTGGTAAAAGCTCAACCGGCGCGCGCCATCGTGCTGGCCCCCGTCGAGAATTTGCGCGCGGCCTTCGGGGCCGACCAAGCCCGCTATCTAGCTCGCCTGCTCGATGGCATCCCCGTCGTGCCGGGCGACCGGGTGCGCGTGGACCTCATCGGTACCAGCGCCAAGACCTTTACCGTCATCGAGTCTACGCCTGCCGGGCCGGTGCTCATCGGACCGACGACGAGCATTCGCATCTCCAGCCCCAAATCCACCGGGACCGACAAGAGCGCTGTCACCAGCGCCATTACCTATGAGGACATTGGCGGCCTGCGTCGGGAGCTGCGCCGCATTCGGGAAATGATCGAACTGCCCCTACGCTACCCCGAAGTCTTTGAGCGCCTGGGCATTGACCCGCCCAAAGGTGTGCTGCTGTACGGGCCGCCCGGCTGCGGCAAGACGCTCATCGCACGCGCGGTGGCCCAGGAAACCAGTGCGACATTCTTGCACATCAACGGCCCGGAGATCATTGACAAGTTTTACGGCGCTTCAGAAGCGCAGCTGCGCAACCTCTTTGAAGAGGCGCGCAAAAAGGCCCCGGCCATCATCTTCATTGACGAGATCGACGCCATCGCCCCCAAACGCGAGGACATGAGCGGCGACCGTCAGGTGGAGCGCCGCGTCGTCGCGCAACTCCTGGGACTGATGGATGGGCTGGAATCCCGCGGCAATGTGATCGTCATCGCTGCGACCAATATCCCCAACACCCTCGACCCGGCCCTGCGCCGCCCGGGCCGCTTCGATCGTGAAATTGGTATTAGTGTTCCCGACAAAGACGGTCGGCGCGAGATCCTTGATATTCATACCCGGGGCATGCCGTTGGAATCGGATGTAGACGTAGATCGGCTGGCGGCTATCACCCACGGGTTTGTGGGCGCTGACCTGGAGGCGCTGGGGCGCGAGGCGGCCATGAGCGCGCTGCGCCGGCTGATGCCCGATATTGACTTTGCCCAGGCGCACATTCCATACGAAAAGTTGATGGCGTTGACTGTGACGATGGGCGACTTCATGACGGCCCTGTCCGAGGTAGAGCCGTCCGCCATCCGCGAAGTCTTTACCGAAGTGCCCGACGTCGGCTGGAATGATGTAGGCGGACTGGATCAGGTCAAGCAATTGTTGATCGAGTCGGTCGAGTGGCCGCTGCGTTACGGTCCGCTCTTTCAACAGGCAGGCGTGCGCCCGCCTAAAGGCATCTTGCTGTATGGTGCGCCAGGTACAGGCAAGACCTTGCTGGCTAAAGCGTTGGCTCACGAAAGCGAAGCTAACTTCATTGCTATCAAAGGGCCGCAACTTCTCAGCATGTGGGTCGGCGAGTCGGAGCGAGGCGTGCGCGAGGTCTTCCGCAAAGCGCGTCAGGCAGCGCCGTGCATCGTCTTCTTCGACGAGATAGATGCTCTGGCTCCTCAGCGCGGCGGACCGGGCGAAACACAGTCAACCGAGCGAGTCGTCAGTCAATTGCTCACCGAACTGGACGGCATTGAGGAGTTGGAAGGAGTTACCATCTTGGCAGCAACTAATCGCCGGGACCGGATCGACCCGGCTCTGCTGCGCTCGGGACGCCTTGAGTTTCAGGTCGAGTTGCCGGCGCTCGATCGGGACACCCGCCTGGCGATTTTGCGCGTGCATACACGCCACATGCCACTGGCCCAGGATGTAAGCCTCGAGAGCCTATCCGACGAAACTGAAGGGTTTGTCGGCGCAGATTTGGAGGGCCTGTGTCGCCGGGCTGGACTATTAGCCATCCGCGAATCTATTCTGGCAGCGGCCCCCTCTGGGAGCGCCGCCTTACCAGCAGTTGAAAGCGAAGGTAAAGAACATGATCCAGGTCGCAGCGATCTCTCAGTTGCAGGCCGACATTTCTCAGCTGCCCTGCACGAACCGGCAATACATCTATGGCATCATCCCGGCGAATAATCACCTGATCTTTGACATCGCCGGCATGGACGACGACGATGACGAGGTCTACACAGTGCCCTTGGGTGAACTGGCGGCTGTTACTGGCCACACAACCTGCGCCGATTATCGGGGTATGACACGCCAGGACGCCATCCGCTACCTGGTGACTCATCAACGTGTTGTCGAGGCGGTATTGGCCGAGTATCCGATTCTGCCCGTCAAGTTCGGCACCGTGCTCGCTGATGAGGCCAGCTTGCTGCGTCTTTTGGCGCAGGGCAAGCCGCTGCTCCAAGCGGCCCTGACCAAGATCGCCCACCAAGTCCAGATGGAAATTATCGTGCTGTGGAATCCGCAGGAGATCTTTGTGCAAGTCGCACAGGAAGAACCAATTGCCCGGCTCAAGGCCGAGTTGGCAAGTCGGCCACCTCAAGAGACATCTGCCGAACGGGTTGCCCTTGGCCGGATGGTCTTCGCTTCACTAGAGAACCGTCGCAACGCGATCCGGGACCACGTATTGTCGGCGCTGCGGCAAGTCGCGTCTGACGTCGTGATGAACCCTCTCATGGATGAGAGTATGGTGCTCAACATGGCACTGCTCATTGACAAAGCCGAGAGTGAAACGCTGAGCCGGGAATTAGATGCGCTGGATCAAGAGTTTGGCGGGCGGCTTACCTTTCGGTGTGTGGGGCCGTTGCCGCCCTACAGCTTTGCCACCGTAGAAGTGCAAGTACCTGCGTTTGAAGTGGTGGATGACGCCAGACGCCGCTTGAGCCTCGGAGAAGCTGCCACTACCGGCGAGATCAAGAAGGCTTATCACCAGCTGGCCGAGCAGCTGCATCCCGATCACAACGCACAAGACGCGCAGGCTGAAGCGCGCATGACCGAGTTGACCCAGGCGTATCGTCTGCTGATGTCCCTCTCGGCCAACCAGTCGGATGTGTGTTCGTTCAGCCGGGAAGCAGTGGAGCAAACGCTCGTGATTGACATTCGACGACAAGAATCGTTCGGGTGAGGACTGGCCGCGTAGCGCAGGCGATGAAGATAACGAAAGATCACGGAGATCATGATGGATGAAAAAGTAGGCCGACTGGCGGACGCGCTCAAAGACAAGGTTCAAGTCTCTCAGGCTGAGATAGACGCACTCATCGCCGAAGTAAGAGAAGAAACGTTTGCCGAAGCCAGAGTCATCTTGAAAGATATGCTGATCCAGGCAATTTTGGATCGCGCGCTGTCGAGCTCACCGCGCCAAGCGGCCCACCTCGCCGCAGGTGAAGGTGGGAGCTATTCCGCCCCGCCAACAAATGGGGACCGCGCTGCGTCCATCTCCAATCCGACCTCCACCCCGCTTCCTGCGCCTCTCGTTTCCGATCCCCAGCCTCCCGCTGTGGCCGCCGAAACCCTCGGGGAGCGGGAGCAGATTGCACTAGAGATCGAATCCATCCGCAAGAAGATCGCGGAGAATAATCGGTTTCTCAGCGGTGCCCCGGTCTCTCCCAGCCAGGCGGGGCAAACGGTGGCGGCAGCTATACCTTCGACGACAGAGCGTGCATTGGATTCTGAAATCCAAACTCCATCGTCTCAAGAGCTTGGCTACTATGTCTATTGCATCGTGCGAGGCGATGGCAGCAATCCTGTGGAAGGGTTACCAGAACACGGCATCGATCCGGCCCATCCTGTGTATGCGCTTTCCCAACAGGCACTAACCGCAGTCATCAGTCAGGTCTCTTTGGGTGAGTTCGGCCAGGCAGAGTTGGAAGCCAATTTGAACGACCTGCAGTGGCTAGAGACCAAGGTGCGCGCACACGAGTCAGTGCTGGAAGCCGTACTGGCAAGCCGCACCTGTGTGCCGATGCGGCTGTGTACCATTTACCGCAGCGAGCAGCGCGTGCGAGAATTGTTGATTCAGTATTACGCCGATTTTGTATCGACTCTGGATCGGCTGCACGGCAAGCAGGAGTGGGGCGTCAAGGTTTATTGCGACGGTCAGGTGCTGGCTGGCAAAGTGAGTGAGGTGAGCGATCGCGTGAAAGAACTGGCCGCGCAGTCCAAAGGCAAATCTGCCGGGGCCGCTTATTTTCTCAAGAAGAAACTGGAAGACACCATCGCCGAGGAAGTGGAACGGATCGGCGACGAGTATGCGCAGCACAGCCATGATTGTCTGGCGGGGTACGCCGCTGCGGCGACGACCAATTCGTTGCAGGATAAAGAGACCACACATCGTAAAGATGACATGCTACTGAATGCATCCTATCTCGTACCCGATGGTCAGCTGGCCGCGTTTCAAAGCGAGCTAGAGAACCTGCAAGATATGTACAGCGCGCAGGGCTTTAGTTTTGAGCTGACCGGCCCCTGGCCGCCGTACAACTTTGCCACCATCAATCTGGAAGAGGTGTCTGATGAGCCAGTTAGCGGCTAAAGAAAAAGAAGTCACGCTGCTGGATTTGTTAGACCGTATCCTCAACAAAGGTGTCATCTTGTACGGCGATGTCACGCTTTCGGTGGCGGATGTGGATCTGGTCTACCTTAGCCTGAAGGTACTGCTGACTTCCGTGGAAACCGCCGAAAAGATGAAGCGGGCCGCGTCGTTACGGTTAGAGCCTGGCGCTGGTGGTGCGGCAGCGTCCAGTGACCCAAAGATGGAAATCAGTTCATGAGCACCTTTGACGCGCTCTATCTTTACGCCATCACCGATCGGCCCGAGGCTCTCCTGCCTGCGATGTCTGGCCTGGAAGATGCGCCACTCTGCAAACTGACCTATCAAGACTTGACGGGCGTGATGAGTTTTGTGACGACACGGCAGATACAGCCCACTGAGGCAAACCTCTGGCAGCACGAAGCGATCGTCGAAGCGTTGATGGCCGATCGGACTGTTCTGCCGGTGCGCTTTGGCACCGTGTTCTCAAATGAGGCGACCGCTCAAGCGGAATTGTTGACTCATCAAACCGATTTAATCGCCAATTTGAAGCGGGTGCGCGGGCGGGTCGAATTGGGATTGCGGGTACTAATCAATGACGAACAACCGCCCTCCCGCGCCGCGCTTCAAGAACAGGCGCAGGATGACGAACGAGACGCCGTGGCCCCAACGACGAGTGCGCCCATCAGTCGGGGCCGTGCTTACCTGAACGCCCGGCAAGAAGAAGAACGTCAGGCCAGAGCCGCACGTCAACAGGCAGAAACATTGGCCGCCGAAATTCATACGGCCTTGGCTCACCTGATAGTGGAAAGCGTGCAGCAGGTGTTAGTCACGCCGCGCCTGCTGTTGACCGCTGCCTATCTGGTGGAACGTGATCGAGTGGAAGCGTTTCGACAACAGATCGTAACGCTTAGCGCCGCGTACCCGGCGTTGAGTTTGCTCTGCACAGGCCCCTGGCCACCCTATAATTTCGTGGACTTGCAAACGTAGATAGACTTGAGAGGTTACAGGGATGTTGGATATCGCACAAGAAGAGCTGCCCCGGCAGGGACTGACGCCTTCTTTTATGATCGATCGGGCGACCCGGCTGCTGCTCTTCGGCGGCAAGGGTGGGGTGGGTAAAACCACTCTGGCCGCCGCTACTGCCCTGCATTGGGCCGGGCAGGATGCTCAACGAAAGATCCTCATCGCCTCCACGGATCCGGCCCATTCTCTGTGCGACAGCTTTGACCAACCCATTGGAGATGTCATCACACCGATCGGGCGTGTTCCAAACCTCTTCGCGCTGGAGATGGATGCGGCCAAACGTTTGGAGAATTTCAAACGTCAGCATGACCCTGTCATGAAGAAAATTATGGATCGCGGCACCTATTTCGATCAAGAAGACATTGCCGAATTCTTAGACCTTTCTCTGCCTGGCCTGGACGAGCTGATCGCGGTCATCGAGATCGCCGGAATCGTGCGGGAGAAGAACTATGACTTGGTCATCCTGGATACCGCTCCCACCGGCCACACCTTACGCCTGTTATCCCTGCCCCCCCTGATGAAACGCTGGATCCACGTGCTTGATTTGATGCTGGACAAACATCGTTACATGGCATCCATATTTGGGCGTTACAAACCGGATGATACCGACGCCTTTCTGACTTTGATGAATGGCGACCTGGGACTGCTAGAGTCCGTCCTGGGTGACCCTGTCGCGACTGAGTTTGTGCCCGTGACGATCCCCGAGGCCATGAGCATTGCTGAGACCGGCAGACTCTTGGAGAGTTTGAAAGCGCTGCACATCCGGGTGGATACCCTGATCGTCAACCGCGTGGTAATGCCTGCACCATGCACATTCTGCACCGGGCGGCGCAGCGAACAGGAATCTTGTTTAGAAGAGATTCGAAATAATTGTCCTGCGCTGCACACGGTACACATTCCTTTATTATCTCACCAGGTGCGTGGGCAGGCAGATCTGCTTGACGTGGGCCAGATCCTCTGGGGAGGTTCGCTCACTGCCCCACTCCCCCTTGTTTCCCAGTACCCTTCGGGTAGGATATACCCATCTGCCGAAATCGAGGAGCAGCGCCCATACCGAGTAGACACTCTGACACAAACGCGCCTGCTCCTTTTTGGCGGTAAAGGAGGAGTCGGCAAAACCACCGTCGCCACAGCCACTGCGCTTTACCTGGCTTCCATCGTCGATCCGTCGTCCTCTAAGAAAACCCTGTTATTTTCTACTGACCCGGCCCACTCTCTTTCGGATAGTCTGGCTCAGCCCATCGGCAACCAGGTCACGCCGGTGAATGGCGTCCCGCAGCTCTTTGCCATTGAAATGAATTCAACCGATCTTCTGGAAGAGTTGAAAGGGACCTACGTCGAAGAAATCAATGATGTCTTCGATTCTTTCTTATCCGGCTCGTTTAACATCGAGTTCGACCGCCAGGTGATGGAAGAGCTGATTTCCCTGACGCCCCCGGGCCTGGATGAATTGATGGCCTTGATGAAAATCATGGACTATATTGATGCGGGGCAATTTGATCGCTACGTGCTCGACCTGGCTCCAACCGGGCACACTTTGCGCTTTTTGGAAACGCCCATCATCGTGCGCCAGTGGTTCATCACTTTCTTCAAGCTGCTTCTAAAATATCAGGGGATTGCATCTTTGAGCAAGGTGGCCGAATTACTCCGCCAGAAATCAAAGCAGTTGCGCAAGGTCCAGCAATTACTGCTCGACCCCGAACAATGCCAATTCGTCACCGTCACGATCCCCGAGGCGATGGCGGTGCTGGAAACGAAACGTCTGGTCAATCGCCTGGCCGAGCTCAAGATTCCATGTAATCTGGTAGTAACCAACATGCTGGTGCAGGCGCGCGACTGTCCGTTCTGCTCCACGATGCGCGCCGAGCAGCAACCTTACTTGAAAGAAATTGACGCGCTGCTCCCCTGGTCAATCCAGTTACCCCTTTTTCCCCGGGCGGTACATGGCCTTGACGAATTATCACAGGTAGCCGATAGACTGTACGGAAGCCGGCATGGATGATCAATCGGGCGCCTTTCACGATTTATCGCGCCACATCCCTGATGAACTGATCGCTGAGATCTTTCAGGCCTGGGCCAAAGCCCTGGCCGCCCTATCATTTCGTGGACCTGCAAACGTAGACAGAATTGGGAGGCAAGAAGAATGTCGGACTTAACGCAAGAAAAGCTGCTTCACGCTCCACCCGACTTGGCCCGCTTTTCCGCTGAAATCGAGGAGGCCAGCAATATCCTGCCTCGGCAGATCAACGCCGACCCGGAAGTGGTGGAAAAGGGGCTAGCCAAGTTAGTGCTCACCCTGGTCGAACTGTTGCGTCAGCTGATGGAACGTCAGGCGCTCCGGCGCATCGAAGGCGGATCGTTGAGTGAGGAAGAGATTGACCGCCTCGGCGAAACTTTCTTCAAGCTTTCCGAGCGCATGGCCGAGCTCAAGGTAACCTTTGGATTGGAGGACGAGGAGTTGAATCTGAACCTTGGTCCGTTAGGGGACTTGATGTAAGGATCGCTCGGCCACAGCCATCACGCGCTAACGTGATCATTGTCAGATTGAACAGTGCGTCCCGTCGCGTGGATCGAATCTCCTTCTGGCGAAGCACACACCATCACCTCGAAAATTGCGGTTCAGCTAAGACGCCGTTCAGATAGAACGAGTATAAGTGATCGTTGTCCCCCTTGATCGCCTGTTGAATCGAAGTCACCTTTGAAGCAGTGCGCGACCATCTCGGGATGGAGACGCAACGGCAGGGGTCGGCTCTCGCCGTTTTTGCGCAACCGCACTCCGCGCGGACTAACCGTTGTTTCTTTCCCCGGCCAGATTGGCTCGCGCTATCAGTCAATCAGGAGCAGTGTTTCAAAAGCGAGAGACGGAGGAGACCAGACAGCGAAAGCCACGGTAATCGTAACGATAGCCCGGGTGGAAGTGGGCGCGATAGGCACAACGCGCATCGGCCCGGTAGTCGAGCCAAGATCCGCCGCGCACCACCCGCACCACCCGCCAGTCATCATCACCCGCCGGGTTCTCGCGACCGTCATGCGCTTGATAAGGATACGGCATATACACCGAGTGACACCACTCCCACACATTGCCCGCCA
>PMCF01000161.1 GCA_003154115.1 Anaerolineae bacterium | reverse complement strand
CACCACGGCAATTCCCAATGAGCCAACATTGGGCCTGAAGTGCGTTCAGTGTAGGGGAACACTGGACGTTGCCGCAATCTGGAATCCAATAGTTCATAGTCAATTCGAATATGCCAGGGGACTGTTCGCGATCAATGCGAGCAGTCCCTTGTTCGTTGTTTACCACGTCCCGGTCCTATAGTATAACCAATCGTTCAGCATATATTGACCAGCAAGATACCACTGCGAGGAGAAAAACGATGCGTTCTTCAAAGATTCGGCTCAGTGTAGTTGTTGGGTTGTTCGTTCTTTGTCTCTTAGCGGCGTTGCCACTTGGTCTTGCTCTTGCTCGGCCCAGAGCGGATACCACCGTGGGCGGTCCGATTTTGTCCGATACGGTCTGGACCGCTGCCAACAGCCCCTATATTGTCACTAGCAATATCAATGTCTTATCGGGGGTCACGTTGACCGTCCAGGCCGGGACGATCGTGAAATTCAATGCTGGCTTTAAGCTTCAAGTGAATGGCCAGTTGATCGTGAACGGCACCAGCGAGGCGCCGGTCGTGTTCACCTCCAACCAGGCCACGCCGGCCCCCGGCGATTGGGATAAGATTGAATTTGCCACCACCGCTGTCACTTCCACCGTCGGACCCGATGGAGAATACATCGCCGGAAGCCTTTTGCGCGGATGTGTTGTCGAGTATGGCGGGGCACTAGATAACTCTGTCGTGCTGGTGGGGCAATTGATGGATAATTGCACGGTTAGGTACAGCAGCAATACAGGTGTGTCTGCAATTAACTATTATGATAGCGGCGATACCTATTCGCCGAGTGAGCCCGCATGGATTGTACAGAGCACCATCACCAATAATGAACACGGCGTGGCACTCAGCAAGAGCACGCTAATGAGCAGCACGGTGAGCGCCAATTCAGACGGCGGCGTGTCTGTCTATGGCGGAAGGGTCGTTGGCAACGTCATCCGGGGGAATACAGCCACCGGATTGGGGTACGGCGGTGGTCTCTACGCCCACGGCGTCGATTTGCGGCCGGTATATGTCGCCCGAAACCAAATCACCGGCAACATTTCGTATAAAGCCGCTGGCGGCGCATACGTCGGCGGCCTAGTGACTTTTGAAGATAACATTGTCGCCAGCAATCTTGTCACTGGTACCACCTACTCTGATTGGGATGTTTATGGTGGAGGCCTATACGTTGATGGACCGGCAATCGTCGTCAGCAATACAATCGCCAATAACATCGTCTTTGCGGCCCACGGCGTGCAGGGTTTCGGCGGCGGCATCTATGCATCACCCGGGGCATCCATTCGCGGCAACGCCATTGTGGGCAACCAGGTGATTGGCTATTCACCCGCGAGCGGTCTCGACTGCGGCCCCGTCAGTCAGGTTCACAACAACACGATTTATGGAAATACGCCGTTCGATGTCGGCGTGCTGCCCGGTGGTAACGCTGTCAGCGGCACCCTCAACTATTGGGGAACCAGTAATCAGGCCGGCATACTGAGCCGGATATACGACTTCTACGACAATAGCGGTCTGGGCGAGTTCAAGTTCATCCCCTATCTTTCCCAGCCCGATCCAGGAGTGCCGGTGCCGCCTCCGCTCAATCTTGCGCTCCAATCGCAACCCAATGGTGCATTGAAGATTAGTTGGGATGCCAATCCCAGTTTTGCTACTGGCTGGGGCTACAAAGTTTACTATGGCAATTCCAGCACGCCGCCCTTCAACGGCATGGGACAACCGGCTGGAAACTCACCCATTGACATGGGGAGTAATACGAACATCGTGTTAAGTGCACCTCTGCCAAAATTTGTGACCGTCACAGCCTACGACACCCAGGGTCATGAAAGTTGGTATGCGTCTGCGTTATCAACCGCTATCTCGTATAAGGTATTTCTGCCACTCGTACTCCGGTAATATCTCGCCAGTTCGGGATAAGGGAATTACGATTGTCAGAAAATGCTCGGGGCGGTGTCCTCGCCGCAAAGGACACCACCTTGAACGTAGGCGATCAGGCAGCCTGTAGCCGAATTTGTAAGACGTTATTCATGTGCTTCACAGCAGGTCCATAGCGGGATGAAAGCCAATTCTATTTCATTTCAGAGGAGGAACGAGAATGACTGAAGGTCAACCCGGCAATTTCAATGAACCATCATTCAATGACGAGTGTAACGCCAATGAGTTTTACCACATGTCACGTGGCTTGATTGAGCACGAGGACGATCTGATCAATCAGCGAGTAACTTGGAATCTGGTTGCGCAAGGGTTCCTGTTTGTCGCGTTTGCAACTATCTTTTCTTCAAACACACTTCAACCAATACAAAAGATCGTATCCAATATAGCCATCGCAGTATTTGGTCTGATTATGAGTATTGTTGCTTGTTTAGGAATATATGCGGCGATGGCGGCATTGAGAGCAATACATGATGAGGCAGACCGCAAAATCCAACCCCAGTTAGGCTATCCTATGATTTCAGGCGCAGGCAAGACTCGTATAGACAAGTATCTAAAAGGGACTCCTCCCAAGCGAACGAGCATTTCGATAGCAAACATAGCCATCCTTTGTGTTCCCTTGGCGTCTGCAATTGCTTGGAGCATACTTATCTACATAGTTCTTTCTACTCCTTGATAATCCCCTTAAAAGCCAAGAGCAGGCCAAGCCTACATGCTTGACACGGGTCGCTACATGCAGATCATAAAACGAGGGAGCCATCACTTGGCCCTCTCGTTTTCTTGTAGCAGATTTTGTTACTCAACATTCTTCATCAAGACACGCCCGAATCTCATCAATAGTCTGCTGCGTGTTGCGGCATAGGACGCCTTGCATGCCAAGCGCCTGCGCCGCTTCGATGTTCACCGGCTTATCGTCGACAAACACACACTCGCTCGCCGGGACTTCGAGTTGATCCAGCACGATCTGATAGATGCGGGGATCGGGCTTGAGAAGTTTGACCTCCGCTGAATAAACCGCCGCTTCTACCCAGGTATTCATCTTGAATTTGGTGTTGTGGAAGTAGCGCGCATCCGACCACGCATTACTCAGGATGCCGATCTTGTAGCGCGGTCGCAGGCTTTGGATGAACTGCACGAGCGTCGTGTCGAGTTGCTCGCTCGACCAGAAGTCTCGCTGCAATTCTGAAATTTGCGCCGTGTCCAGACCCAATTGCGCACCAACCGCTTCCCATACCTGGCGTTCGCTTACTTCACCTGACGCCGCATGCGCCGCCGGTTCCGAATCCTGCACCAGGCGGGTTAATTGTCCGCGGGCCAGGCCCAGGCGTTTTTCCCACTCGAAGCGTCTGACGTGATCGGTCTCACGCAGAATGACATCACCGACATCGAAAATGATGGCACGAATTGGCACGATATTTCCTTTCCATGTAACGGTAGGGGCGACCCCGCGAAGCGCTCCGAGCGAAGCGAGCGAGTCCGCGGTCGCCCAGGGCTGACGCAAGGCCAGCCCCTACGGTTGCCAGCCCAAATACTTGGGATGATCGTTGGCAAGGGGCAGCGAAACCACCTGCTGCGTTTGAGCAGAATCATACAGCGCCGTGATCAGTTCAAGGGCAGCCCGCGCATCGTCGAGCGTCACAGGCAATTCGGTTCCGTCTTTCAGGGCATGATAGAAGCGATAGAACTGTCCGGAAAATTTCTCGGGTAATGGACTAAACTGCGCGAGGGCAGCATCAATCGTAGCCTGAAGCTCTGGCGTATCGCCGACAAACGTCCACGGATCAGTCGTGTTGGCGTATGGTTCGGTATGGCTTTCCGCTGTCAGGTTGCTAAAGCAAAAACGATGGCGGCTGATCTCTCGTGCGGAACCCGTCGTCACCGCGAGCGAACACAAAGAGCCATCGCGCATTTCCAGCGACGCCGAGACACAATCTTCAGTCTCGATCGGGTTGACGAGCGTCGTCGTGCGCGCAAAGACATTCTTAACAGAACCCAGCAAATAGAAAACCAGATCGTGCGCGTGGATCGCCAACGTCACGATCGGCCCGCCGAGTTCGGTGTGCCATTTGCCGCGCCAGGGCACGGCGTAGTATTCGGGCTTGCGCCGCCAGGCCGTTTCGACAGTCGTTAGATACGCGCGTCCGGCAATTCCACGATCGATCAGCAGCTTGAGTTTTTGCGCGCCGTGTCCAAACCGATATTGAAAGATCGGCATCACGCGCCGGCCCGATTGTTTTTCCGCGCGAATCAACTCGTCCACTTGCCGCAGCGAACCGGCGACGGGCTTCTCGACGATCACGTGCTTGCCGGCCTCGAGCGCCTGCAAGGTCTGTTCGTAGTGCAGATGCGACGGCGTGCAAATGTGAACCACGTCGACATCATCGCGCCGGCAGAGTTCATCGAAACTTGTTGTCACGTGCGGCACACTGTATTGCGCCGCAACCGCACGCGCCCGCGCTTCGTCGAGATCGCAGATCGCCTGGACGCGAAATAGATCGGGCAAAGTCTGCAAAGCCGCGATGTGTTCGCGCCCGATGCCAATTCCGACAATGCCCATTCGCAAAAGTTCAGTCATGGCTTAAATACCCCAGCCGCTGTGCGTTGGCTTCGGCTTCAAGTGCGAGTTGCGATGACAGGAAACAATGCGCTTGCGGCATCGCTGTTTCCGTACGATTCTCAATATCGGCGATGAGTTGCCGCCCGTATGGCAACTCCTGTTGGCTGCAATCGAAATACTGGATACCTTTTTGATCGACCAGGAACAGGTGATTGGTTCCCGCTCGCCCGGCCACATCGATATACTTTCGCAGTTCGATGTAGCCGTCGGTTCCCAGAATCGTCAGGCGGCCATCGCCCCACACACCCAACCCCGCTGGTGTGTACCAATCCACCCGAATGTAGCCCGTGCCTCTGTCGCCGCGCAGCAGCAAGTCGCCGAAGTCTTCCAGTTCGGGATACTGCGGATGTTTGTAGTTCGCTACTTGCGCAGCCACCACTTCGGCTTGCGTGGAACCCGTGTAAAACAGGAACTGATCCACTTGGTGCGAAGCAATATCGGTGAGAATTCCGCCGTATCTTGCTCGCTGATAAAACCAATCGGGCCGCGCGGGCGGATGAAGGCGATGCGGCCCCAGGCCCACCGTCTGCACTACCTGACCGATCGCACCTGCTTGAATCAATTCGCCCGCTCGCACCGCCGCGCCGACTTCAAACCGCTCGCTGAAACAGATCGAATAGATGCGGCCCGTCTCGGCCTGGACACGGCGTGCTTGCGCAAGTTGCTCCAGCGTCGTGAAGCCCGGCTTGTCGCTCATGAAATCCTTGCCGTGTTGCATCACCTGAATGCCCAACGGGGCGCGCGCGCTCGGAATGCCCGCCGTGACGACGAGTTGAATGCTCTCATCTTCTAGGATTTCACGAGCTTCGCGCGCGAGACGTGCCTGCGGAAAAGCCTGCGTGAATTCCGCGATCAGGTCCGGTTCGGCGGCGTAGACGGACACCAATTCCGCGCCCGCGCGCAGCAACAAGCGCACCTGCCCGTAGATGTGATTGTGATTCAGGCCAATGGCTGAAAAACGGATCGTGGGTTGTGTGTTCATCGGTTGAAGCCTTTCCTCTATGATCTGTCGTTGCGAGGAAGCTGCACGCCAGGCGAAAGATGCTCGCAGCACGCGTTGCTCACTGCTATCGCTACAATTCCGGGTGGTTTATTGAATCGTCGCTAAGGTGCACTGGCCCGGACGACCAGTTGGACCTGCAGCACAATTTCGGTCCCCACTTTGGCATCATTCCGAATCTGTTCCAACAGCAAGCGCACGGCCTCGGCGCCCAGCTCATAACGGGGTGCATGGCAGGTCGTCAAGGCCGGAGTGACTAGCGCGGCCAGCGGCACATCGTCGTAACCGACGACGGCCAGATCTTCAGGCACGCGACGGCCCAGTTCGGCGCAGGCCTGCAAGGCACCGACTGCTACCAGATCATTGAAACAAAAAAGGGCGGTCAATTGGGGCTGCGCCAGCAGCAAGGCGCGGGCTGCCACCTGTCCGCCTTCCACAGTTGGAGGGCAATGGCTTTTCCAAGTGGGATTGGGCGAGAGGCTGGCGGCTAGCAGGGCTTGCTGATAGCCGTTGGATCGGGCCTGACCGCTGAAAGACGTAGCCGGGCCGGCTAACAGGCCGATGGCCCGGTGGCCGCGATCGAGCAAATGCTGGGTAGCCAGCTGACCACCCGCCGCATCATCCAGCCTCACTGTGCCAACCGTTGTCGAGCCATTCTTCCTGTCCAGTCGCTGATTAATAAGCACCGCCGCCGGCAAGTGTTTGAGCACATCGTAAATCTGAGGCGGTTGAAGCCGGCTGATCAACACCACGCCGTCTACCCGTTTTTCTTCGAGTGATTGCACGACCGCTAATTCGCGCTGGGGATCTTCTTCGGTGTTACACAGGAAGATGCTGTATCCCTCGGCGTAAGCAATATGCTCCGCGCCTCGAGCGACATCGGCAAAGAAAGGATTGGAAATATCGGGAATCACCAGGCCGAGTGTGCCGGTGTGTTGAGTGGCTAAGCTGCGGGCGATGCCGCTGGGGCGGTAGTTCAGTCGGTCGATGATTTCTTGAACGCGCTGGCGCGTGGCCGCACTGACGTCACCCTTATGGTTGATCACTCGGGAGACGGTCATCATGGAGACCCCGGCTTCACGCGCAATATCGGCTACTGTTACATCGCGTGCCATGAATTCCACTCTTTTCGGGAGGATATGTGTTAACGCTAACAGAATTTTAGCCAAAACGATTCAATTGTCAATGGGTAAACCAAAAAATATCGCACTCGTGTGCAATCAGGTTATTTTTCACGTAAGACAGCAATTGCTACACTACCGAATCGAAATTTGCCTATTGACAGTCAAGACATTTTTGGTAAAATACCGTTAGCGCTAACGCCAACGTATGCGGGCGAAATGAGGTGGAGTGTGAGGGAGTAACAGCATCCACCTGGGAAAGGGACCTCAACCGGCCCCTTTCAGCGTAGCCTCTTTGAAACATCACCCTAAAATTACAGATGCTTGTTGTCAATGACCATATGCGGTGGTAGCCATCGCTGCCCGGCGATCATGTTGGCCCCAGGTTATTTGCTCGAACGCAGATCAGCAGAAACCTTCAGGCAATTGCCAACGATTGGAAGGAGGTGGTCGAAATCGACTAGTTGGATAATAGACAGAGATCAAACATCGCTTGTCCGACGTGTTCAACCAGTTTTTCCAATTTCAAGGAGGCAAGAAATGTCTAAGAGGGACCACGGGCAATTCGCACCGCGCATGATGCGGATTGCTTCGATCGTTATCCTGTTCTCGATGCTGCTCTCAGCCTGCGGCGGCCAGGCTACGCCGACGGCGGCTCCGCCGACAGCCGTTCCCCCGACGGCCGTGCCACCCACGAAAGCGGCCGCTACCGTAGCACCCACAGCTGCGCCGGCCACAGTCGCTCCGACTACCGCCGCTCCAACCACTGCGCCCACAACCGCACCGGCTGCGGCCACGTATAAAGAAGCGCCGATGTTAGACAAGCTGGTCGCGGCCGGCTCCCTGCCCCCGGTCGAGCAGCGTTTGCCCAAGAATCCACGCGTTCTGCCCGTGTTCGAGAAGATCGGCACCTACGGCGGAACCTGGCATCGCGCTTATAATGGTATCGGTGATCGCAACGGCCTGCGGAAGTTGGAAGAAGAGTTCCTGGTAGAGTGGGACCCTTCTAATCCAGACAAAATAGGTTTTGTGGCCAACTGGTGTGATGATTACAAGATCAGCCCCGACGCGACGGTTTATACATTCCACATCCGCGAGGGCTTGAAGTGGTCAGACGGGGTGCCCGTGACCACCGATGACGTCAAGTTCTGGTACGAAGATTATTACCCGAATAAAGACTTGAACACCAGCCAGCTGCTCCGTGGCGGCAAACCGATTGAGGTTGAGATCACGGATCAGTTTACTTTCGACGTCAAGCTCGCCGCTCCCGATCCGTTGTTCCTGTCGCAGTTGGCGTCGAGCAGTTCGGGTGAGCCTGATTTGCTCAGGCCCGGTTTCATCCTGCCCGCCCACTACTTGAAGAAGTTTCTCCCCAAATATGCCAGTCAGGCTGACTTGGATAAAATCGTCGCCGACAAGAAAGTTAAAAGTTGGAAAGAGCTATTTGGCGACCTGGGTGCCATCGAAAGTGCCTGGCTCAATCCTGATATGCCAACCCTATCGGCCTGGGTCGTTAAGGTTCCGCCGCCCGCCGAACAGGTGGTATTTGAACGCAACCCGTACTATTTTGCAGTGGACAAAGAAGGCAATCAGCTGCCGTACATCGATAAGCTCACGTTTGATCTTTACCAGGACCAGCAAACGGTCGATCTGTGGGTCGTTCAGGGCAAACTGGACGAGCAAGCCCGCCATCTGAACGCGTCGAGCCTGCCGCTGTATAAGCAAAACGAGCAAAAGGGCAACTACCACATGAATATCTGGCGGTCGACCCAAATGTTCGTGCTGTTGCCAAACCTCAATGTGGAAGACCCCACCTTGAACAAACTGTTCAACGATGCCAACTTCCGCCAGGCACTGAACATCTCAATCAATCGCGATGAAGTTCAACAGATTGCCTGGAATGGCTTCGGTAAGCCGCGCCAGGCCAGCCCCGTTCCGGGCACGCCGTATTACGATGCCGAGTTCTCAAGCAAGTGGACCCAGTTTGATTCCGCGGCGGCCAATAAGCTGCTCGACGATCTGGGCTTGACGAAGAAGGATGCGGATGGCTACCGCCTGCGTGACGATGGCAAGCGACTGGCAATTACCGCCCTGGGTGACGCCGATACACCCTGCACCTTCTGCGAATTAGTCCAGAAGTATTGGAAAGACATCGGCATTGACTTCCAGCAAAAGAGTGTCGATCGCACCCTGTTTGACCAAACGCAGCAGAATGCCAAGCAGGATATGCTGGTCTGGTGGTGGGATCGGAACAATATCATCGAAGCAGATCCCTCGAACTATCTCGGTACCGATGGCCTGTGGGCGCCGTTGTGGGGTCAGTGGCTCCTGAGCGGTGGAACCAAGGGCCAGGAACCTCCGAAGGATCACCCCATTCGTCAGATTTGGGATGCCTACAAGAAGGCGACGAGCACGAGCGATCCCGCCGAGGCCCAGAAGGCCATTCAGCAGATCGTCTCGATCCATAAGGACAATGTGTGGGTCATTGGCCTGGTCGGTGAGGATCCAGTGCCTTACGTGGTCTCCAACCACATGCACAACGTTCCCGATAACTTTGTACAAGATGAAGCCTTCCGTGAGGAAGGTCTGGCACAACCTGCCCAGTTCTTCCTGGACAACGCGCAGTAACCATTAGTTGCAGCCGGGTTTCGCCCCATGTGGGGGTGAAACCCGGCTGCTCCAACCCAGGGACTTTTCTCTGGAAGTGACGCAATCATCGGACAAAGTTAAGTCGCGTATAATATGCGGGTAACTTGCATTCCCGCACAAGATCAGCACATCGGTTGTCAAACAAGTGCGAAGTTGATCAACCAGGAGACGGGGCATGCTCAAATACATCCTCAAGCGCATCCTGATTTCCATCCCGTTGATGCTGGTCATCTCCATCCTAGTCTTTATCATCATCCAACTGCCCCCTGGCGATTTTTTTGACCAGTATCGAATTAAACTGGAACAACAAGGCGAGCGCATTGATCAACAAACGCTCGAGCAATTGCGGGCAGACTACGGGCTCGATCAGCCCGTTACCGTTCAATATTTCAAGTGGATTACGGGCATCGTTCTCCGGGGTGATTTCGGTTATTCGTTCGAGTACAATCGGCCGGTGGCCGATCTGATCTGGGATCGGTTGTGGCTGACCATTGCCCTCAACCTCTTTGTCCTCGGCATCGTCTGGTTGATCGCCATCCCGATCGGCGTTTATTCAGCCACGCACAAATACTCGATTCTGGATTACGTCCTCAATTTCATCGCGTTTATTGGCACGGGCATGCCGGGCTTCGTGCTGGCGCTGGTGGTGATGTGGGTGGCCTATTATTACTTCGGTGCGGATGTGGGCGGCCTATTTTCGCGAGAGTTTGTCTCGGCTCCCTGGAGTCTCGCCCGAGTGGCCGATCTCCTTAAACATCTGTGGGTGATCATAGTCGTCCTGGCAATTGGCGGTACGTCCTATCTGATTCGCACCATGCGCGCCAATATGTCGGATGAGCTATCCAAACCCTATGTCGCCACAGCTCGAGCGAAAGGGCTGCGCGAGCGCGATGTCATCCGCAAATATCCGCTGCGCGTGGCGCTCAATCCTTTCATTAGCGGCTTAGGCAGGGATTTTCGGGAGTTGCTGTCCGGGTCGCAGGTCACGGCGGTTGTCCTTAACCTGCCCCTTACCGGGCCGCTGTTGTTGCAGGCTCTGCTTGCTCAGGATATGTATCTGGCCGGCGGGTTCCTCTTGATACTCAGTCTGGCTGGCGTCATCGGCACGCTGGTTTCCGATATCCTTTTGGCGATCGCCGATCCGCGCATTCGATACGACTAACCGATAGGCGGTTTCTATGGAGAGCAGCCTCCCACTCGCACCGAATTCGAAGGCCAAACACGACGAAGAAGTCTACGTCGCTTCCCCGCGCAAGTTGATGTGGTGGAAGTTTCGCAAGCACAAGATGGCCGTCGCCGCCGGCATTTTTCTGATCATTTTGTATTTCTGCGCTATTTTTTCCGAGTTCGTCGCGCCCTATGATCCGTTTGCCTTTGATGCCCGCTATACCTTCCTTCCACCTCAAACCATCCATCTGATCGACGAAAATGGCCAGCTGCAGCGGCCCTTTACCTACGAAGTCAAGAAACAGCGCGATCCAGTCACATTCGCGCTGACGTACACCGAAGACACGACAAAACCCAAGCATTACGTGCAGATCTTTGTGACTGGGGCGCCCTACAAACTGTGGGGCCTCATCCCGTCCAACATTCATCTGTTTGGCGTGCAAACGCAGCCCGGCAACGGGACGCTGTTTCTGATGGGCACGGATAGCAAGGGACGGGATGTGCTCTCGCGCGTGATTTTTGGCGCACGCGTTTCGCTATCCGTGAGTCTGGTCGGCACGGTGTTGAGCCTGGTATTGGGCATTTTTCTGGGCGGGCTATCGGGTTATTTTGGCGGCTGGGTCGATATGCTCGTCCAACGCCTGATCGAACTATTGCAGAGCCTGCCCACCCTGCCCTTGTGGATGGGTCTGGCGGCCGCCATTCCATTGAACTGGGATCCACTCACCGTTTACTTTTTGATTACGGTGATCCTATCGCTCATTACCTGGACGAAGATGGCGCGCGAGGTCCGAGGCCGGTTTCTGGCGATGCGCGAGGAAGACTTTGTCATGGCCGCGAAATTGCTGGGGGCCAGCGATCTGCGCGTCATCCTGCGCCACATGGTGCCATCCTTCCTGAGTCATATCATTGCGGTGACGACGCTGACCATCCCAGAATTGATTTTGAGCGAGACGGCGCTCAGTTTCATCGGGCTGGGGTTAAGACCGCCGGTCGTTAGTTGGGGCGTCTTACTCCAGGACGCTCAGAATGTGAGCTCGGTGGCGCTCGCGCCCTGGCTGCTCATGTCGGCGCTGTTTCTGATCTTGACGGTCGTCGCGTTTAACTTCGTGGGCGATGGCTTACGCGATGCCGCCGATCCCTATGTCCGCTGAGGAAAGGGCGCTGCGATGACGATGATGGACATGAAACAGCCTCTAGTGAAAGTCGAAGGGTTGAAGGTGCACTTCAACTTGAATGAAGGCCTTGTCCGGGCAATCGAGGATGTCAGCTTTGAGATCGAGCGCGGCAAGACCCTGGGCGTGGTCGGCGAGAGCGGCTGCGGCAAAAGTGTGACCTCGCAGGCGATCATGCAAATGGTTCCACCGCCCGGGAAAATCGTTAGCGGCCAAATTACATTCTATCGCTACCCGGCCGATCGAGCGCCGGAGGCGATCGATATTACCAGCCTCAAGCCCGATAGCGATGCCATCTGTCACATTCGCGGCAATGAGATCGCCAAGATCTTTCAAGAACCGATGACGTCGTTAAGCCCGGTGCACACGATCGGCACACAGATCGGCGAAGCGATTCAACTCCATCAAAAAGTCGATAAGGCCGAAGCCCGCCAACGGACGATCGAGATTCTGCGTCACGTTGGCTTTCCTCAACCCGAGCAGCGGGTCGATGCTTATCCGCATCAACTGTCGGGCGGCTTGCGTCAACGCGCCATGATCGCGATGGCGCTCTCCTGCCATCCCAGCCTGCTGATTGCCGATGAGCCGACCACGGCCCTCGATGTGACCACCGAGGCCCAGATTTTGCAATTGATGAAATCGCTGCAGGCCGATCTGGGCATGGCGATCTTGTTCATCACCCACAACCTGGGCGTGATCGCCAAGATGGCCGATGATGTCGTAGTCATGTATCTCGGAAAAGATGTCGAGTATGCCTCGGTGGATGACATCTTCTACGATCCTTATCATCCTTACACCCATGCGCTGCTGCGCTCGATCCCCTACCTCGGGCATAAATCGGGCGAGAAGCTCTACACCATCGCGGGCAGTATTGCCGATCCTTACAACATCCCGAAAGGTTGCCCATTCCATCCGCGCTGCCCGGAATTCATGCCCGGCGTGTGCGATCGGGATCAGCCCGTGCCGATCACCCCGATCAAACCCGGCCATTCAGTCCGCTGCTGGCTATATGTCGATTCAAAGGAAAAGAGTGAAGAGCACCATGCCTGACACGACCAGCCCGACGGGTGAGTATTTGCTGGAGGTCAAGAACCTCAAAAAGTATTTTCCCATCCAGAAGGGATTTATGCGCCGGACGGTGGGCAACGTCAAAGCCGTCGACGATGTCAGTTTTTTCATCCGCGAGGGCGAAACGCTGGGACTGGTCGGCGAGAGCGGCTGCGGCAAGACCACGACCGGACGGCTGATCCTCCGCGCATATCAGCCCACCGGCGGGAGCATTATTTTCAAGGATCGCAATCTGGGGGCGATCAACATTCCCGAACTGGATAAACGTCACATGCTGACCCTGCGGCGAAACATCCAGATCATCTTTCAAGACCCGTATTCTTCCCTCAATCCGCGCATGACCCTGCTGGAGATTGTGGGTGAGCCGTTCATCCTCCACAAGATCGCTTCAGGCAAGGAGATCAAAGATCGGGTGGCCGAGTTACTGAAGAAAGTCGGCCTGCGCCCCGAGTACATGACGCGCTATCCTCACGCATTTAGCGGCGGGCAACGACAGCGCATTGGCATTGCGCGTGCGCTGGCTTTAGGGCCGCAGCTGGTGGTATGTGACGAACCGGTCTCGGCGCTGGATGTGTCGATCCAGGCGCAGATCCTCAATTTGTTGCGCGACTTGCAATCCGAACTGCACTTGACGTATCTTTTCGTGGCGCACGACATGAGCGTGGTCGAGCATATCAGCGATCGGGTGGCGGTGATGTACGTCGGGAAGTTGGTCGAAATGGCTGAGACTGAGCAGCTTTTCGGCAGCCCGCTCCATCCTTACACGGAAGCTTTGATGTCGGCCGTGCCCAAGCCCGACCCGCGTTATCACGACACGAATATTCTCCTCGAAGGGGAAGTGGCCGATCCGGCCAATCCGCCGAGCGGATGCTACTTCCATCCGCGCTGCCGGTACGCGACTCCGCTCTGCAAACAGGAAACGCCCTCCCTCCGCGAGGTACGCCCCGATCATTTTGTGAGCTGCCATCGCGCCGAAGAGCTCACTCTGGCGGGCGTTACCGCCACGACGGTCACGTTCAAGGGTAAGCACAGTACATAGACATCCCGCGTTTCGCATCTTCGGTTCCACACCGCATAGACAAGAGGCAAAAGAATGACGGCACAACCCAGCCCCCTGATCGCCGCCCGCACCGAGCGGACCCAATGGTTTTTGTCGGGTCGTTTTGGCATGTTTATCCACTGGGGCT
Source organism: Anaerolineae bacterium (assembly GCA_003154115.1). GTDB lineage: Bacteria > Chloroflexota > Anaerolineae > Fen-1058 > Fen-1058 > Fen-1058. The sequence goes on along the minus strand of PMCF01000161.1, from coordinate 15,966 downwards.
TGTATGCCATCCCTGCTAGAGGAGAATGGGTGCGGAGTGAAGAGCGGATCAGCAACGAGGAGTATCAGAAATATTTCGACGAATTCAATCCTACCAATTATGACGCTAAGATTTGGGCAAGGATCGCCAAGAACGCTGGGATGAAATATACGGTGCTCACCGCCAAGCATCACGACGGATTTTGTTTGTTCGACAGCCAGCGGACTGATTATAAAGCGACGAACACCAAAGCCGGGCGGGATTTGGTCAGGGAGTATGTCGAGGCATTTCGCGCCGAGGGATTAAAAGTCGGGCTGTACTATTCGTTGCTCGATTGGCATCATCCGCACTATCCGGCTTACGGCGATCGGGACCACCCGATGCGGGACAACGAAGCGTATAAAGGGCAGCCGCGCGATTTTTCCAAATACCTGGATTATTTGCACGGTCAGGTTCGGGAACTGCTGACGAATTACGGCAAGATCGACATCATGTGGTTCGACTTTTCATACGGCGAATTGAAGGGCGAGGCATGGCGTGCGACCGAACTCGTGCAAATGGCGCGCGCGTTGCAGCCGCACCTTTTGATTGACAATCGCCTGGGCGGGAGTGGCGAAAGCAACCGATCTTTTGCGACCAAAGACCCGCCTGTCTATTCTGGCGATTTTGCCTGCCCTGAGCAAATCATTCCGCCCACGGGCTTTGTAGACGAGGATGGTCAACCGGTGCCGTGGGAGGCAAACATGACCCTGAACAATCATTGGGGCTATTGTTCCTCCGACCGTGATTACAAATCAGCCAAGCAGGTGGTCCGCGCGCTGGTCGAATGCGTCAGCAAAAATGGAAACATGTTGCTGAATGTGGGACCGAATGCGCGGGGTGAGATCCCGGCCGCGTGCGAACAAATCCTCGCACAAGTGGGGCATTGGCTGCATCAAAACAGCGCGAGCGTCTATGGTTGCGGCGGGTCGGAATTACCCAAGCCTGAATGGGGACGTTACACCCAACGCGGGCAAAGGTTGTACGCGCACATTTACGATCGGGGCATTGGTCCCATCAATTTGCGTGGCTTGAATGGCAAGATCAAACAAGCCCGCCTGCTCGCCGATGGCTCCGAGATCACTCTGAGCCGGCCGTGGATGACGGCAGAATACAAGCAGGATGCCTTTATCAAGTTCCCAAGCGCCGAACTCCCCGATGATCTCGACACCGTCGTCGAGTTGGAATTGATTTGAATGAAGATCGAATGCTTTGCCGCGTCCCGCTTGGTGATGGGCAAGAGTCACAAGCGGTGGAACTGGCTAGATTGAAAAGATAAACCATGGACGCTACTCAAATTACTCTTCATCCCGATTACACCATTGCGCCAGTGGACCCGCGCATCTTCGGCGGCTTCCTCGAACATCTGGGGCGCGCGGTCTATCAAGGCGTGTATCAACCCGATTCAATCCACGCGGATGAAGATGGCTTTCGCACGGATGTGTTGAATGCCTTGCGAACCATGCACATGACGGCCATGCGCTATCCCGGCGGCAACTTCGCTTCCGGCTATCACTGGCAAGACGGGATCGGCCTGCGCGCCTCGCGTCCCACACTGCATGAACTGGCGTGGCAAAGCATCGAACCCAATCAGTTTGGCACAGACGAATATCTGAAGTTGGCGCGACAGATGGATTGGACGCCGATGCTCACGGTCAACCTGGGCACCGGCACGCCTGAAGAAGCCCGAAACTGGCTGGAATATTGCAACAGCCCGATCGGAACCAAATACGCCAACTTGCGCGCTGCTAACGGTTCGTCCGATCCGTACGGCGTCAAACTGTGGTGTCTGGGCAATGAGATGGATGGTCCCTGGCAACTGGGGCACGTTCCCGCTGATCAGTACGCGATTCGCGCTCAGCAAGCGGCCAAGCTGATGAAAGACACCGACCCGACGATTGAGCTGGTGGCGAGCGGTTCGTGCACCCTCACCTTGCCCACTTACATGGAGTGGGATCGCACCGTGCTGGAGTACATCGGCGATCTGGCCGATTACGTCAGCCTGCATCGCTACGTCGGTAATCCGAACGGCGACACAGTCGATTACCTGGCCGTGACCAACTCGATCGATCAACAGATTGAGGAGATGGACGCGGCCTGCCGTTACGTGCAAGCGCGGCGGCGCAGCAAGCAGCGTCATTACCTGTGCTTTGACGAGTGGAACGTCTGGTATCGAGCGACAAGTCCTGCGCATACCGACGGTCGCGGCCAGTTTGCTCCGCATCTGCTCGAAGAGGAATACAATCTGGAAGACGCTCTAGTCGTGGCGGGTTTCTTGAACAGTTTCATCCGCCATGCTGATGTGGTCAAGATCGCCAATCTGGCGCAGATCGTGAACGTGATCGCGCCCATTCACACGCGCGGCGACGAGTTGCTGCTGCACACGATCTATTATCCGTTCGTGTTGTATGCCAATCGGCGCGACGGGATGGCGCTGCGACCCGCAGTGAAAGGCCCCGGCTATATGAGCCGCAGCTATGGCTACGTCAACACGCTTGATGTCAGCGCCATTCTGGGTGATGGGGTTCTGCACGTTTTTCTGATCAACCGCAGCCAGACCGATGCTGCACCCGTAAAAATCGATCTGGCCGGACGATCCTTGAAAAATCTCGAATCGGCTGAGATCGTGACGGGGCCAAACGCTCAAGCCTGCAATACTTTTGAACGGCCGGGGCATATTTGCAGTCAACCGTTCACCAGCGTGCGGATCAGCGAGGGTCAGGCGCTTGCACAATTGCCACCACTCTCGGTCACTGCACTTACCTTCGGGTTAGGATAAAGTCAGCTCATGTCTTCATTCACGATTGTCGATTTCGGCGCGGTTGGCGATGGCCAGACTGAGAATGCCGCATCGATCCAACGCACGATTGACGAGTGTCATGCCAGCGGCGGTGGGCGCGTGGTTGTGCCCGCCGGCGGCGTCTTTGTGACAGGGCCTTTTCAACTCAAGTCCAATGTGGATTTGCACGTGGAAGCCAATGCCACCCTGCGCGCCAGTCTGGATGAAGCGCTTTACACCGAAACACCTTTCAAGAACTGGTCGGAAGGCTCGATGTGGATCAGTGCTCGCGGAGCCGATCACATTTCGATCACCGGCACGGGCACGATCGACGGGTGTGGATCGCAGTTCATGGAGAACGAAGAACCCACTCATTACAACTACAAATTCGTCAACGGCGTCGATCGTCGTCCGCACCTACTGACCTTGATCGGCTGTGATAACATCACCATTCGCGATGTCACCTTTGCCAACGCCGCGTACTGGTGCGTGCATCCGGCCGGTTGTCAGGATGTGTTGATTCAGGGCGCGCGCATCCTCAACAGTCTCAAGGTCCGCAACTGTGATGGGATCGACATCGATCACAGCCGCAACGTGCGCATCAGCGATTGCTACATCGAATCGGCCGACGATTGCATCTGCATCAAGAACCGGCGCGATTACGCCGAATATGGACCGTGCGAAAACATCACCATCACGGGCTGCATCCTGACTTCTACTTCCTGCGCGCTGAAACTGGGCAGTGAAAACATAGACGCGATGCGCAACATCGTGGTCGATGCCTGCATCATCCGCGCCTCGAATCGCGGCCTGGGTATCCAGAATCGGGACGAAGGCACGATCGAAAACGTGCTCTTTTCCAACATCATCGTCGAATCACGCTTGTTCGCCGATGTGTGGTGGGGCAAGGCGGAGCCGATCTACGTGACAGCCTTCAAACGCGCGCCCGGCACGTTGTATCGTTTTCCTGAAGGCAAAACGGAAGGTACGATCGGCAAGGTACGCAATATTCGCTTCAACAACATCCTGTGCCGCAGCGAGAACGGCGTCTACATCGGCGGGTGTTCGGACAGTCGCATCGAGGATGTGCTGCTGGAAAACGTCCGAGTGGAGATCGACAAGACCAGCAAACATCTGGGCGGCCAGTACGATCGCCGCCCGTGTGATGTCGAAGGGATCATTCAGCGGCCAACCGCCGGTTTCTTGATTCACGATGCCGATGACATCATCGTGCGGAACTGTCGCGTTATCTGGGGCGCTCAGCGGCCCGATTATTATGGCGCCGCCCTTAAGGCCCATGATGTGACCGGTTTAGTGGCCGAGAATTTCAAGGGGACCGCCGCGCATCCTGAACAGAACGCCATTCAAGTCACACCGCCTGAAGCGCTGAGCCTGCGCTGAGGAAATGCTCCCGGCGGATTGCCAAATCCGCCGATCAGGGCCGCTGGATTTGGCAATCCAGCGGGAGCAGTCAATGATAATCCTGTTCAAGCCGGAAGAGCCGTGGCTCTTAAAGCCCTGTGCGCGTCATTCCCGCATGCTTTCGCCTGGCGCGTCGCTGGCGCATTGTGCCGGGTACGATGTGGCGGGGATCCAGTAGTCCAGCCAGCAGATTGTCGCCAATCGTCACGATGGATGCCCGATAGAAGCGTTCGGGCATGACAGCCTCAGCCATCTGAGAAACAATTCCTGATGAATCATGAAAGATTTTTCTGCAACTTCCGATCAACTCCCGCAGCCGCATTCGCATGATTTGCGTTTGCCGGACTGGGGCCCCTATAATAAAAAATACAACGGCCTGGCCCACATCCCCGACCTGACCCGTGGCCTGCGTTTTGAGTTGAGCGTCTTTCCCGCGTATTTTCGTCACCGGGTAACTGTTCCGTCTGTTAAGTGGGAATCCGGTTATCATCCGTGGGAAGCTGCGCCGGGCCTGAGTTATTTTGCCTATCGCTACGATCTGGAATGGAAAGATCAAGTCTATTGCGATGTGGCCTATTTTGCCTTGCCCGACGAGCCGGACGCCAACGCGCGCGTCGCGCGCTGCGAATTCGTCAACAACACTGATCTACCACAGCATCAGGCGTTGCACTATATGGCGTACCTTAACTTCCCGCCTCTGCGGCCTTATTCGGATGAAGCGCTGCTTCCGGCTGAAGTTCATCTGCCTTCGGGTGCGATCTGGATTGATGCGCTGGACTACACCGATCTCCGCTATGCCACCGCGCGACCCAGCGACCACCTCGTCTACGAAGGCTGGTATCGCGGTGAAGTGCGCGATCATGGCTTTGTCAACGGCACCGGCCTCGGTTGCGGCTTTGGGGCTGAGGCGGGCGATCGGGTGCAGTACACTCTTTCGCTCCCGCGCCCGATCGCGCATGGCTTATTGCTGGCGCGTTATCGCGCCCCGGCTGGTCGGGTGGATTTTGAAGTTCGGGGAATCGTTCACGATCAAGTCGCGTTTAGATCCACCACAGAATTTGCCTTGTGTCCCATTTCGTTAGGGCCACTGTCGGCGGGCGGATATGCGCTGGAACTCATTTCGCTGGGCGATTATCCTGTAGAACTCGATGGCTTCGTGTTAGTCGATCAGACTGATCGAGACCTTGTCACGTTCACGCAGCGCCAGTGGAATCCGATCGCTCAACTTCAAGACGGGCCGATCCGGAACACGCTACTACTGCGTTACGCGGATTTATCGAGTGTTTATGGTCTGGCGTGGACCGGTGAGATTTCGGAAGTGCGCCAGTACTTTTCCAGCGAACTCGATCGCGCCATGCGGTACTTCGTCAACGAGCACGTTCAGACAGAACTGCACTCGGATGATGGCGGACATTTCACCAACGTCTTCATTCGCCCGATCATACTCGCGCCGCATTCCCGATCGGTCTTCTACGGATTGGTCTGCTATGGCGATGAGCAAGAAGTGAACGGGCGTTTGGCCGCTTTCGATCTTCAATCGAAAACTCTGGAAGACAACTATGTGCGCGCTCGACAGGCGAAGGTCACGTTCGACGTTAATCCTTCCGGGCAGGACTATGCCTTCAGCCAGGAACGGATGGCGGCCACGTTGCTAACCAATGTGATCTATCCGGTCTACACGCGGCGCAGTTTCATTCGTCATTTTTCTCCGGGTAAATGGTGGGATTGCCTCTACACGTGGGATTCGGGTTTCATCAGCTTAGGACTGTTGGATGTTGATCGGATGCGAAGCATCGACTGCCTGAATGCTTACACCACACCGCCCGGCGATCAGCAGGCCGCGTTCATCCATCACGGCAGCCCGGTGCCCGTGCAGATCTATGCCTTTCAAGAGTTGTGGAATCGCACACAGTCACCGGAACTGCTGCACTACTTCTATCCGCGTCTGCGCCAGTTCTATCTTTTTCTGGCGGGCAGACTCGGCAGCTCCACGACCCGCACCCTCAAGTCGAACTTGTTGAAGACGTGGGACTATTTCTACAACTCCGCCGGTTGGGATGATTATCCACCGCAGTTCCATGTGCACGCCCACCACCTCGAAGCAACCGTAACGCCAGTCGTGACAACCGCGCACGCCATCCGCAGTGCGAAAATTTTGCAGCAGGCCGCTCGCGCGCTGGGGCGAGATGACGACGTGAACGATTATCAAGCCGATATTGATCTATGGATCAAGGCACTCAACGATTATGCGTGGGATGACGCTGACGGTGTTTTCAGTTACGTCGTCCACGATGCAGCCGGTCACCCGATCGATATTCTGCGCCATGCCAGCGGCCAGAATCTGAATCTGGGCTTTGATGGCGTCAGTCCCTTTATCGCCGGGATCTGCGATCGGGCGCAGGAAAGCCGCCTGTATGAGCGCATCGAATCAGCTGATCATCTGTGGACGTCCGTCGGGTTGACGGCGGTCGATCAGAGCGCCCCTTACTATCGGCCAGATGGTTACTGGAACGGCATGGTGTGGTTCCCGTATCAATGGTTCATCTGGAAAGCCCTGCTCGATCTGGGTTACAGCGATATGGCCTTTCGAATCGCGCGCACGGCGCTTGATACCTGGCGCGATGAAGTGGCGGCGACCTACAATTGCTTCGAGCATTTCGTCGTCGCGTCGCGGCGTGGCGCGGGCTGGCATCACTTCGGCGGCTTGTCTGCGCCGGTGCTGGCGTGGTTCAATGCTTATCATTGTCCGGGCACGCTCACTTGCGGGTTCGATACGTGGATTGAAGCGTTACACGTTTCGGAAGACAAGTGCTCTTTGCGAGCCACGCTTCGCCATGATTCAGACACGCCTCCCTGGTTGGCTCTCGCGGTCTTGCCGCCTGATCAAGAATACGCCATAGACTGGAACGGCCAAGCGATCGAACCGCAGGTGCGTTATCCCGGCACGTTGGAAATATCGTTAGTCGGTTCCGGGTCGTTGACTATCACGCCGCAAACTCGTTGAACCTGACGAAGCCTTTTATGAGTTTTGACGCTCAAATTCGGTAATCCGGACTCGAGGCTTTAGCCGGTGGTTGCCGCAGAATCCGGCTAAAGCCTCGAGTCCGGATCGTAAATCAACTTGGAAACTGCTCTAGTGGTTAGTTGTTAGTGGTTGGTGGTTAGTTATTGGCCGTTGGCTACCAACGACCAACGACTAATAACCAGCTACGAAAACGGCAGCGGTGTCAGGATTAAGAAGAAGATCACGATCGTGGCCCAGCCGATGAAGCGCCGTTTCCGATCGAGCGGCGTGAGATCGTCCAGCGGCGGCGGATGGCGCAGCCCGAACACTTGCGCCAGAATCGCCCACAAGATCCACACGTTCAAGAATTCTCTCGTCGTGAGTGCCAAATAAATGCCTCCCACCAGCAACAGCACTTGTGCGACGACGGCAATCTTCCATTGCTCGCGCCCGAACAGCGAGAAGATGACGTGCCCGCCATCCAGCTGGCCGATGGGTAACAGGTTGATCATCGTGACGATCAGGCCGAACCAGGCGGGGAAGGCCATGGCGTTGAGCACCACGTCATAGCCGCCACCCGGCAGAATCTGGCCCTTGATGATCAACTTCAACACCAGGTACAAAATCGAATTGCCTTCTTGCCCGCCGGGAAGCGACCGCCCGACAAACTCCACCGGCGAAGTAGCCAGGCCGATGATCAACAACGGCACCGCCACCGCTAATCCGGCCAACGGCCCCGCCACGCCGATGTCAAACAACTGCTTGCGATTCTTGATGGGCGACTTCAAGCGAATCACCGCGCCCATCGTGCCCAGGCCGATCGGCATGGGAATGAAATACGGCAAGGTCACGTCGGCCTTGTGGCGCTTCGCCATCACATAGTGGCCCATTTCGTGCACACCCAGAATCGCTAACAGCGTCAGCGCGTAAGGCAAGCCCGTAATCCACAAAGGCGGATTGCGCAGGATGACGCCGATCAATTGGCCGAAGTCGTTGGTGCGCGCCAGCAAGCGAGCGCCCAACGGCGTAGTGGCGGCATACAACGTGACGCCCACAAACCACGTGCTGATGGCCGTGAGGACGAGCAGCACCGCATTGATGCGCGGATCGCTCTTAGTCGCTTCCACAATGCCGTGCTGCGCGACGACGACTTCTTTACCGTCACGGTTGGTCAGCATCGGCGTATAGCCCAGAGCGATGAATGATGTGTAGATGTGCTTGAACGCTTGATCGGACGGGCAGGTGAGCTGCCCGGTGAATTCAATCAAACCCACGGGCGGTTCGTGGATCGTGTGGTTCTCGACGCGCATCACCGCGCTCAAGGCTGCGCGCAGCTCGGCGATGAGTTCCAGCGGTGTCGCTGCTGTATACGTAGTTTCCAGTGTAGTTTCCATTAATTGACTTCCTGCCATCTTATCCAATCAATCCCGGAATGAGACTGCGACTTCTTGGCTTCGGTTTGGCTTCCACCGGTTCTTCAATCACCGGTGCGGCAACTGTGGCCCCGTTATCTTTGAATTGCAGCTTGTAGAGTCGTGCATACAACCCGTCATGGGCGATCAACTCCGCGTGCGTGCCCAGCTCGACGAGTTGGCCCTGTTCGAGCACCGCAATCCGATCGGCATGATGCACCGTCGAGAGGCGGTGGGCGATCACCACGCTGGTGCGGCCCTGCATCAACCGATCGAGCGCTTCCTGTACCAACCCTTCGCTTTCACTATCGAGCGACGAAGTAGCTTCATCCAACAACAAGATACGGGGGTCCTTCAAAATGGCCCGCGCGATCGCGATGCGCTGGCGCTGTCCACCGCTCAATTTTACGCCACGTTCGCCGACTACGGTTTCGTAACCCCCGGATAACTGCGTGATGAAATCGTGAGCGTTGGCCGCGCGCGCGGCGGCAGTGAGCTCCGCTTCCATTGCGTCGAGTTTGCCGTACAGGATGTTCTCGCGCACCGTGCCGCCGAAGAGCAGCGTGTCCTGCGGCACCAGGCCGATCTGCTCCCTAAGGGATTTCACTTGCACCGATCGAATATCCTGCCCGTCGATGCACACACCGCCCGTTTGCGGATCGAAGAAGCGCGGAATCAAATTGACCAGCGTCGTCTTGCCTGCGCCGCTCGGCCCGACGAGCGCCAGCACCTCGCCCGGTTTCACTTCCAGCGACACGCCGCGCAGCACGTGCTGATCGGAGTTATCCTTGTAAGCGAACGAAACATTGTCGAGCACGACGTGTCCAACGATGCGGGGCAATGGTTTCGCATCGACGCGATCGGTGATGTCCGAGGGCGTGTCGATGATCTCGAAGATGCGCTTGGTCGCGCCGAGCGCCTCTTGCAAGCTGGTCCACAATCCGCTGAACGACCCGATCGATCCGGCGATGGTCAAGGTGAGGATCAAGAACATGGTCAATTGACCGGCGGTCAAGCTACCGTTCAAGACTTGCTGGCCGCCGAACCAGAAGACGGCGATCACGACGGCGAAACCCATGAAGGAGGCCACCGGCCCGAAGGTGGCCGACAGTTTGATGCGCTTGAGCGCCAGCGCAAACGTCCGTTCGATGCTGCCGCGATAGCGCCCGATTTCGTAATCTTCGCGCGTGAACGACTGGACGACCCGCACCCCGCCGATCGCTTCTTCCAGCACCGTCGTGGCATCGGCCAGTTGATCTTGCACTGCGCTGGAGATTTTTCGCAAGCGTCGTCCGAACAAGATCGCCACGATGACGACCAGCGGCACTAAGGCCAGCATGAACAAGGTCAAGTGCCAGTCGGTGATGAGGATCAAGATCAACGCGCCGAAGAACGTGATGACCTGTGTGATCGCGGTCGAGATGTCACTGGTCACCAGTGACCGCACGGTGGACACATCGTTAGTGGCGCGGCTGACCAGCTCGCCGGTGCGGCGCTCGTTGTAGAAACTCAGCGACAACTTCTGCAGGTGCTGGAACAAATTCAAGCGCAGATCGATCATCACGCGTTCGCCGATGAATTGCAGTTGATAGGCGCGGATGAAATAGAACACGGCCTGCAGCGCAAAGATGATGATCAGGACAACGGTGATTTGATTCAGCAGCGGGGCGTTGTTCTGCGTGAAGACCGCGTCGATGAGAAATTGCAGCGTGTACGGCCCGGCCAGGCTCAACACACTGCCGATCACAATTGCGATCATGGCGATGATCAAGCGTCCGAGGTGCGGGCGCAGATACACCATCAAACGGCGGAATTGATTCCAGTCGGCGGAAGCGATTTTGTTTTTGCGGCGCATAGATCCTCGTGATAGACCTGGCAGGTTTTCCCCAGACGATCTGCTCAAGGTGCCTGGCTTGAGCGCTCAGCGTGAGCGAGTGTTGTTGGTCGTTGGAAAACCTGCCAGGTCTTCGATGTCGATCAACAACGGGCGGGTGATGTTCCCGCCCGTTGTAAATGCTAAAAAGATTGTAGCCTGTGGGCTGTGAGGCGTCAAATGGCGAGGGGCAATGAGACTTACTGTGGCAGACGGTAACTACCAGTCGCCGCGCGGCGCTGTCATTCCCGCATGCTGTTAGCGGGAATCCAGAAACCGTGCCAGCGGCGAATCTGGATGCCCGACAGAAGCACTCGGGCATGACGGCTGAGTAGTTACGGCAGACGGCTATTTTGATCAGAATCAAAGAACGCGCGCTGATCGCCGTGCCATACGCGGAAGGCTTCCGGTATCCGCGTTCGATGTCCGGGGTCAATCTCTTCCGGCAAATCGTACTCGGCAAACCAGCCGGTCTGCAATACTTCCATGGCGTGGGTGGGCGGCTCAGTCGATTGACCGAGCGGCTGGCACAGAAACAGGAAGGCATACAGATGGTGACGACTCGATATGCCGCACCGCCGCGAATCGAACACGCCCACCAGCGCGACGGGCTGACAATGAATTCCAGTCTCTTCCAGTGCTTCGCGGGCAGCCCCTTCGGCAGGCGTCTCACCCACTTCGAACGCGCCGCCGGGCATGGCCCACAGGCCGTTATCGGCGCGCTGGATCAATAGGATTCGCCCTGCGTCGTCGATGATCGCTGCATCGCCTCCAACCACTGGTGTTGGCTTCGAGAAGATCGTTGCGCGCAATGGTTCGATCTGTTCCAGCGATTCGCCAGTCGCCAGGGCGAGCATTTCGAGTGCGACGGTCTGCACCGTGCGGTAGGCGATTTCATCATGAACGCTTTTCGTAAACATCAGACCCATGGCTGAAACATCGCGTAACTTGTCGGCCCATAATGCAATCTGTTCGGCAGGTTCCATGATTGTCCTCAGATCAGTGTCACAGGTTTTTCCAGAAATTCACTATACTGATTGACGGCGGCTATGACCGCGCGCTGTTCGGCTTTCGTCAGCGACCTGAAGGGATTGATCTCGATGGTCACCGCTTCCTTGTTGAGTGTGCGCCGCCAACTTCCGACGATCCGCCCGTCAACTACGACGACGGCGGTCAAAGCGTTGCCCATGGTGAATAATTTGGCGGCGATCTCAGGTTCGGCGATCAGACGGCGATCGGTATAGCCGATGAGATATTCATCGTAGACGGATAACAGATAAGCCGTTGAGGTTGGAGTTCGATCGGGTAAAGCCGACGCGAACCAATAGTCTTCGCCGTTCAGCGTATCGTGCTGCAATTTGTTCTTGACGGCCTCAAGGCTGCGTCTCGCATCAGCGATGGTCAACCCCGACCACTTCACCAAATCCTGCACCGTGGCTGGTCCGTGGCCGGTGAAGTACCGCCGAGTGAGTGTCGCCAGCGCTTCATCTCGTTGCAACGAGGCTACAGGTGGCACCCATTCTTCGAGCAAAGCATACGTGAATTGTTTGCCGCGCCGCGGTCCGCTGCAGATCACGCCGTCCAATTCCGCCTGCATCACGATATAGGCTAAGCGCTGTCCGTTATCCGCCGCAATGCCCGCTTTTTCAAGCGTTGCGCGCAGTTCATCGCGTGTCAAGTGTTGACCGCCCTGCAAGGCTTTAGTCATTGCCTTGTGACCACGTTTCAAGGTCGCGCTGTCCAATTCCAGTTTGCGATACATCGTGGTGTTGGCCGCATGAACGCGCGGTGCTGTGAGAGCCAGCAGCCAGCGGATGTCGGCCGGTGTGACGAAATGCCAGGTGGGGCGCAGCACATGCGTGCGGAGGATGGAGCCTTCGTTGAAGGCCCGATCGATGTCGGCGTCGTGCATGTCTTGTCGGAGACGCAAGCCCAGCGCCCACTTTGCTCCGGCATAGTCCTGCGCTTGAGAGGCAACCAGCCACTTCACCACCTCATGGGGCGTCGCAAAGGGAGTCACGCCAATGTGCTGATTGATCAATCGTTGCTGTGCGATGTTGATGGGAGACATATCAAACTCGCCGCGCCCCCAGCCGATCGACCTCCAATACCCACGCGCGCGAGTTGATCTCGTGCACAGCAAAGGCCTGCTGCATCTCGTGCGCGATGGCCTTGTGTCGATCGGGCGCGAAGGCGATGAGCGTGGGGCCTGATCCGCTGATGGCGACGGCGGAGGCGCCGGCCACTTTGGCCGCACTCACCACATCGTCGTAGCCTTTGATGAGATGCTTGCGGTAGGGCTGGTGCAACCGATCGTCCATAGCGCGACCCAGTAGATCGAAATCGCCTTTGGACAGCGCCTGCACGACCAATGCCGCGCGCCCAATGTTGTAGATCGCATCGTGGCGCGAGAGCATGGAGGGCAGCATACGGCGGGCCTCATCGGTGGAGACTTGCAGATCGGGCGTGACGATCACCACTTGCAGCGGCGGTACGTCCACTTGCGCCACGATGGGCAGACTCTCTGTAGCGACCGCAACGATCAATCCACCCAGCAAGGCCGGGCCGACGTTATCGGGATGGCCTTCCATCTCCGTGGCGAGCGTCAAAAGATCATCGCGCGAGAAGACGTTGCCGATCAACTCATTGCCTGCGACGATGCCGCCGACGATGGCGGCTGAACTCGATCCGAGGCCGCTCATCATGGGAATGTGATTGATGGTTTTGAGCCTGAACGGCGGCGGTGTGATTCCGGCGCGCGCGAAGATGCGGTGCATACCGTACACGATCATGTTGCGATCGTCACAGGGCAGTTCAGAAGCGCCTTCGCCTTCGATCTCGACGATGGCGATTGAGTCCGACGGTGCGGCGAGCGGCGTCACTTCGATTTCGTTATACAACGAGAGAGCCATGCCCAAGCAATCGAAGCCGGGGCCTAGGTTGGCAGTGGTGGCAGGAACCACAATGCAGAATGGGGAATGTGGAATGTGGAATGATAGTGTCATGTTGATGAATAACGAGTAATGAGTAATGAGTAACAGGGCGCTTTACTCGTTACTTGTTAGCCAGTAATTGCTTTTTGCAGTGCGTCTAATTCTGCTGGAATCTCCAGCGGAACCGGCGCGCGTTCCATCACCGTCGTCGGATCTTTCAGGCCGTGGCCGGTGAGCACGCACACGATGGTCTTGTTGGCGTACGCGTGCGGATTTTGTGTGGCGGCTTTGCGCAGCCCGGCGACTCCGGCAGCGGAGGCAGGCTCCACCCAGATGCCTTCGATCTCGGCCAGCATTTTCCACGCGGCCAGAATCTCATCATCGGTCACGGAGAGGATGCGGCCTTTCGAATCCTGCGCGGCGATCAAAGCTTCTTCGCCACGCGCCGGTCGCCCGATGCGAATGGCGGTCGCGATCGTTTCCGGTTTTTCGATCGGGTAACCGAGCACCAACGGCGCGGCTCCCGCGGCTTGTACGCCCAACAGTCGCGGCAGATTCTGTGCTTTGCCGATCGCGTTATATTGCGTGAAGCCCATCCAATAGGCAGTGATGTTGCCCGCGTTGCCGACGGGCAGGCACAACCAATCGGGGGCATTGCCCAACTCGTCGCAGATCTCAAACGCGGCGCTCTTCTGCCCTTGCAGGCGATACGGATTGATCGAGTTGACGAGCATGATCTGACTGTTCATCGAAATCTCGCGCACCAGGCGTAGACCGTCGTCGAACGAGCCTTGAATGGAGATGACCTGTGCGCCATACGCGATCGCTCCGGCTAACTTTCCCGCGGCCACCTTGCCCTGCGGGATCAGCACCACGCATTTGAGACCGGCGCGCGCGGCATACGCGGCAGCCGAGGCGGCGGTGTTGCCCGTACTCGCGCAGATCACCGATCGCGCGCCGTCGGCTAACGCTTGAGTGATGGCCGCAGTCATGCCGCGATCTTTGAACGAGCCGGTGGGGTTGAGTCCCTCATATTTGATCCGCAGATCGCAGTAGGGCAGGCCCAACGCGTGAGCGAGGCGCGGTGTGGGAATGAGCGGCGTATTGCCTTCCTGCAAAGTGACAGGCTCGACGTTCGCCACGTCAAGGTAAGGTCGATAGGCTTTGATGACACCAGGCCAGGACATAGGATCCTCCGATGAACAATGATCAATGACTAAAGTGGGGGCGATTATATCACGGGCGCGCCGTTCAGCCGCACGCTTTGGTTATCATCGGTTCGTCACGCATCACTCGTCACGATGGTATAATGCGGCATCATCATGTGGAGGCCGACATGAAGCTCCCCGAACAACTTCCCACCGATCCTGACGAGATCGAGCGCTTGTATAACGAATACGCACAGGCTGTGGACGACTTCGACGAAGCCGAACTTCAGCGTCTGATGGATGCGCGTCTGGCCGTGTGGGGGATCGATCCGCACCAGCTGACGCCCGATCAGCTCTTTGGCGCGATGGCGGAATCAATGAACAGCATGTTGATGAGCCTGTATGCCGCCAAGGATGATGCGCCCGATAGCACCGCCGTGGAACAGGTGGACGAGATCATCAAGATGGCCGAGGAACTGCGTAAACAGATCGATTCGGCCATGCACAGCGCGACAGAAAAATCGCCTGACGAATCGCCGCCGGACGTTTCGCCCTGACGAGTGACGTGGTGTCCGGCCACCCGGCTACGCCCGCTGACGTACACAGACCGACGCTTTCTCGCAAAGCGGCCGGTCTGTTTCGTTCCCGCGGCATGCGAGTGGTCTTGATCGCGGTTGGCCTGCTGGTGGTGTGGTTGATCGCATTGGCGCTCGACATCATCCACTATTCCACCGTGCGCGATGACGGCCCGGCCGATGCCGCGATTGTGTTAGGGGCCGCGGTGTGGGATGGCGAACCCTCGCCGGTCTTTGAAGAGCGCATCAAGCACGCGATCGATCTGTATCAGCAGGGCCGCGTGAAAGCCCTCATCTTTACGGGCGGAATAGGAGATGGCGATGAAATGGCGGAATCGATCGCGGCAAGCGTCTATGCCATCAAACATGGCGTAGGCCCGGGGGATGTCTTCTGCGAAACGGCTTCACACTTCACACACGAAAATCTGTTGGGCGCTAAAGCTATCGTCGAGCAACAGCGCTTCGATCGGGTGTTGATCGTCAGCGATCCGCTGCACATGCGCCGCGCCTTGACGATGGCCCGTGACTTCGGCCTCAACGCGTATTCCTCGCCTACGCCGACCTCACGTTACATTAGTCTCGGCAGTCAACTCGATTTTCTATGGGGCGAGGTGCGCTATTACGCGACGTATTTGGTGCGCCGGCCATGGCTGAATAAAGCGGCGAATTACGCGGCGGTGCAGCCCTGCATTGATCAGTAGTCCACGCTACACAGTTTGAGTGTCATTGCGAGCGAAGCGAAGCAATCTCCACGCCGAGACTGAGATTGCTTCGCTTCGCTGCTCAGAAACTTCCGACGATT
>PMCF01000187.1 GCA_003154115.1 Anaerolineae bacterium | reverse complement strand
GTTCAAGATGTTAGCGAACACTACAACATTTTTATCGTTCTGTCACTGAAGCACAAGGTCTACGGGGAACGAGACGCCGAAACAGGGATGACTAATGGCATCATGGAAGTGGTTTCTTACGCCGTCTACGATTTGAAATATATCTCCGCACCAGACATCAGTTATAATCCTGCGCTTGGAACGGGGCAACTTCAAATTCGGGATATTCACTACGTTACAATCGTTCAAAGAACCGCTTGGGAATTTTTGCAGATGCTAGACGCAAAGTTTATCAAGTCTCAAGGCGAAGAAGTATGGGTAACAATGGCTAGAAAGAACGAATGGATTAAGGAGGAGGCGTGATTGCATTTGACAAGTTGATTTGCGGTGATGCAATAGTAGAATTGTCAAAACTTCCTAATCAGTGTATAGACCTGATTGTGGCAGACCCGCCGTACAACTTAGGAAAGGACTACGGTAATAATCATGACCTCAAAGCGTGGAACGAGTATGAAACATTCACACGAACTTGGCTAAAAGAGGCCATTAGAATACTCAAGCCAACAGGGTCTATCTATGTCTTTATGGGGGTTCGATTCATCTCGAAACTTTTCCTAATTATGGAGTCTGAACTTGAACTAAACTTTAACGGGTGGATTACTTGGCATTATACACAGGGCATGGGGCGCAAAACCGGATTTTCACCAAGACATGAAGATATTCTATACTTCACTAAATCAGAAGAATACACCTTTGACTTGGAAGCCGTCCGCATCCCTCAAAAGTATTATCGTGAGCGAAACAACATGGCAGGTGCAAACCCGGGCGATGTATGGGAGTTTTCTCACATCCATTACTCTAATCCCGAAAGGGAACAACACCCTACGCAGAAACCAGAGGCAATATTAGAGAGGATCATCAAAGCGAGTTCTCACGAAAACGAGGTTGTGCTAGACCCCTTTGTTGGCAGTGGTACGACTTGCCGAGTGGCTAAAATATTGAAACGTCATTGGCTAGGGATTGATGTTAATCCAGACTATATCGCTATGAGTCAAAGGCGGGTAGACGAAGTATTTGATGGATTTGATTCTATTGATCCCCGTACAGAGAGAAAGCCTAAAGATTTACCACAAGATAGGTCAGGGCAGAAATCGTTATTCGAGGCACGCGGCTAACAACGGCTTGCACCCGACCGCCTAAGCTGCGTAATTTAGGCGTTAAGACTGACCACTGGCACTTGGGTCGGTGGCAGCGGGTGAACCGCGCCGTTGGGCGGCTAATGATATCGCATCATCCTTTGATGAAGAAGTGAAAACCACCCGCCAAACATCGCGCGCGGCTCGCAGACCTCGGAGGTTTTGATCGATCAGCTAGTCGCCCGTCAATGTCAGTAAGTTAGTGCGCCGGTCCCGCCAGAAGCCTGCGCCGCATGCTTGCGGCGCAGGCTTCTGGCGGGACCGACGGCAGCGGCCTTATACTCGTTACTCGTTACTCATTACTCGTTACCCACATGATCCACATCATCACCGACAGCACCTCGGACATTCCAGTGGACATCGCCCGCGCGCTGAATATCACGGTGACGCCCGTGCACGTCATCTTTGGCGAACAATCGTTTGACGACGGCGTGACCATCACGCGCGAGGAATTCTATCGCCGCCTCAAAACGAGCCACATTCTTCCCACGACTTCCACGCCCAGCGCCGGCGAATTTGCCGAAGTGTATGAAGGCGTTGGTGGTGAAATTGTGTCCATCCACGTCGCGGCCAAATGGAGCAGCCTGCTCGACACAGCGCGGCTCGGCGCCAGTCTGGCCCCTCATGCGCAAGTGACCTTTTGGGATTCGGGCAAATTGGCGATGGGCCTGGGCTGGCAGGTGATTCTGGCGGCCCGCGCCGCCCGGCAAGGTCAATCGCTCGCGGGAATCATTCAAGCCCTGGAAGAAGCCAAGCGCCGGGTACATCTGTTTGCCGCCTTGGACACCTTGTCGTATCTGCGCCGCAGCGGGCGTGTGAATCCTCTCGTGGCGCGCTTCGGCCAATTGCTCAGCATCAAACCGCTCATCGACGTGGGCGACGGTGAAGTAAGCATGGCCGGTCGGGCGCGCACGCGCCACAATGCCATCGAGCGCCTCAAAGAGCTGACCTACGATCTCGGCCCACTGCAATCGCTGGCAGTGCTGCACACGGCGAGTTATGAAGCGGCGCAGCAGCTCGCCGCCGAGTTTGCTCAGACGCTTCCTCAGTTGCGCGAACCCATCATCATCTGCGAGGCCACCACTGCGGTCGGCACGCATGTCGGCCCGAATGCACTTGGCATCGCCGCCGTCGTGGCCGAATAGCTTATAATGGGCTTACTTTGCACACGAATGGGACACCTGACGAAACCATGACAGCTAAGAATCCGGCCTTCGATAAACTCTATAAGATCCTCAAACTGGAAGCGGATACCGGCTATCGCGACAAAGCCATGATTGGCGGCCTGACGCAATTTGCAGCGCGCTGGCAGCAAGAAGCGGGTGACAGTCCCGCAGCGAAACAGATCGCCGACATCCTGCGCACCTATAGCGCGCTCAATCCGGTCGATCCGCGCCGTCTCGCAATCCATCAGATCGTGCAGCTGCTGGGGATGGGACAAAGCCCGATCAAGCCCGATCCAGCCGCAGCGGCTTCGGCCCTAGTGGCGATGTCGGCCCAAGTGGCGATGTCGGCCCAAGTGGCGATGTCGGCCAAACCGATCGAGCCAGCTGCCGAAGTGAAGCCTGAAAAAGCCGCAGTCGTCGAAACGCCGCATGAACCAGCCGCAATTGCGCCACTGACGCCGATCGTCGCTAAATCGATCGAAAAGGCCGAAGTTCCACCGGCTGCGGCACGACCTCAACCGGCGCCGCTTCCCCCGGCGCCGCGCCCCCTGCCCGAAGCACGCGACGAGCAAGGCAATCCCATCGGCTTGGCCTCGCCCGTAACGGTGATCAGCGGCATCGGCCCGGCGTACGCAGAAAAACTGGAACGGCTGGGCGTAAAAACCATCCGCGACTTGCTGTATCTCATCCCGCGCCGCTACGACGATTTCAGCAATCTCAAGCCGATCAGCCGTTTGCAGTTTGGCGACGAAGTGACCATCATGGGCACCGTGTGGGATGCCGGTGAAAAACGCGTGCGCGGCGGCGCTTCGATCTTTCAGGCGATTCTCAGCGACGGCTCCGGCACGATTCAATGCACGTGGTTCAACCCCTACGTTGCCAATCAAATCAAACGCGGCACACAGCTGGTGATCAGCGGCAAAGTCGACGAGTACAATGGGCGCTTGACGTTCTCTTCGCCCGAATACGAATTGCTCGACACGGAGCTGCTCAACACCGCGCGCATCGTGCCGGTCTATCCGCTGACGGAAGGCGTCTCCAATCGTTGGCTGCGCAAGATCACGCGGCGCGTCGTCGATTACTGGTCGCCGCGCATCAACGATGATCTACCCAACGCAGTGCGCACTTCGGCCGGCCTTATGAGCTTGCCGACCGCCCTGGTGCAGGTTCACTTTCCTGATTCAGCTTCGTCATTGGAAGCCGCGCGCAAGCGGCTGGCCTTTGACGAGTTGTTCTTGCTGCAACTTGGCCTGCTGAAACAGAAGCAGCAATGGCGCAGCGATACCGGTCAGGCGTTGAACACCGATCGGGCGGTGTTGGATAAATTCATTCGATCGCTTCCCTACCCGCTCACCGAAGCGCAGCAGCGTGTCATCGTCGATATTCTCGGCGACATCGGCACGCAGCATCCGATGAGCCGCCTGGTGCAGGGCGACGTCGGATCGGGCAAGACGGTGGTCGCGGCCGCGGCGATGTTCCTGACGGCGCAATCACAGGCGCAGGCGGCCCTCATGGCCCCGACCGAAATTCTCGCCGAACAGCACTACAAGAATCTGAGTAAGTTGTTCGCGGCGCTCAACGAGCAAGGCGCAACGCCGCCGCTGGCGGTCCGCTTGTTGACCGGCAGCACGCCGCCAGCCGAGCGCGCAACGACGTTGGCCGAGATCGCCGCGGGGCGCGCAAATATCATCGTGGGCACGCACGCGCTGATTCAAGAGACCGTGATCTTCCACGATCTCGCCTTAGCCATCATCGACGAGCAACATCGTTTTGGCGTGGCACAACGCGCCGCCCTGCGGCAGAAAGGCCGCGCCGCCAGCCCGCACGTTCTAGTGATGACGGCCACGCCCATCCCGCGCACGTTATCGCTGACCATTTACGGCGATCTCGATCTCTCTGTGATCGATCAGATGCCGCCGGGCCGCCAACCGATCGAGACGCGCATCGTGCTGCCCACCGAACGCGAACACGCCTATACGTTCATTCGTGCGCAGATCGAAAAAGGGCGGCAAGCTTTCATCATCTGTCCGCTGGTCGAAGAATCCGATAAGATCGAGGCCAAGGCCGCCGTGGAAGAACACGCGCGCTTGCAGAAGCACGTCTTCCCGCAATATCAACTTGGCCTGCTGCATGGGCGCATGAAGCCCGACGACAAAGACGCGGCCATGCGCGCCTTTGCCAACAACGAAACGCAGATACTGGTTTCTACTTCCGTGGTGGAAGTGGGCATCGACATTCCGAACGCCACCCTCATCATGATCGAAGGGGCGGAACGGTTTGGCCTGGCGCAGCTGCATCAGTTCCGCGGGCGTGTCGGTCGCGGCGAACACAAGTCGTTCTGCCTGCTGCAAACCGACTTGAGTGCGTCCGACATCACCGAACGGCTGAAAGCGGTGGAAGCCAGCAATGATGGTTTTGTATTAGCCGAAAAAGACCTGCAGCTGCGCGGGCCCGGTCAATTCTTTGGGACGCGGCAGAGCGGTCTGCCCGATATGCACCTGAGCAACATCACCGACGCGCGCCTGATCGATCTGGCCCGGCGTGAAGCCGAAAAGGTTCTAAGGGCCGATCCTGATTTGAACGCAGAAGATCATCGACCGCTGGCGAACCGCCTGCAAGAATTCTGGGAAAGCGGCGCGGGAGATTTGAGCTAATAAGGAGCCCTACGTGGCACAAGCTAAAACAGGCGATACCGTTCGAGTACACTATACCGGCAGGCTGGACGATGGCACGGTTTTTGACTCATCGCTGGGCGGAGATCCAATCGAGTTTATTTTGGGCGCGCATCACGTCATTCCGGGTTTTGAAGAGGGCGTCACGGGCATGGAAGTGGGTGAGACCAAGACGATTCTCATTCCAAACGATCAGGCTTACGGTCCTTATGAAGACGGAATGGTGCTGACCATCCCGCGCGAACAGGTGCCGCCGCACGTCACCCTGGGACTGGGCGAGATGCTGGAACTGAGCCAACCTTCCGGCGAAGCCATCACTGTGCGTATTACCGAGCTCACCGATGTTAGCGTCACGCTGGATGGGAATCATCCATTGGCGGGTGAAGATCTCACGTTCGATCTGCAGCTCGCCAACATCGCCTGATTTCAAGGAGCCACCTTGACGAACGCCATTTATCCGGCCTCATTCGATCCCATCCACTACGGCCATATCGACATCGCCAAACGGTCAGCACTCATTTTCGATCGCGTGATCGTCGCCGTGTACGATCGGCCGTTGAAGAACCTGTTGTTCAACATCGACGAACGGCTGCAGCTGGCCGAACAGGCGCTGCGCGATGTGCCCAACGTCGAGATCGCGCGTTACAGCGGCCTCACGGTCGAATATGCGCGCCAAGTCGGCGCGCAAGTCATCGTGCGCGGCTTGCGCGTGGTGAGCGACTTCGAGTTGGAATGGCACATGGCCTTGACCAACAAGCAGCTCGCGCCGGACATCGAGGTCGTATGCTTGATGACCAGTCAGGCCTACGCTTTCTTGAGTTCCAGCACGCTGCGGGAAGTGGCGCTGTTGGGCGGCGATGTATCCAGCATGGCGCCGTCGTTTGTGGTCGAAGCGCTGCGCCGCAAAGCCATTGAGCGCGCGCAGGATCCCATCAATCAACCCGTGCCCATCACGTCACTGCGCGACTGAATCAACGGGTCGAACGGCATTTGCAAATTTTGCCAAATTGTAAGACACTGTAGTCAGCAATCGATAGCCTGAACGAGGGTCGCCCATGGACATCTTGCACCTGATCGATCAACTGGAAGCGCTGCTGAATGAAGGTTCACATCCGCCGCTGGTGGGCAAACGGGTCTTGCTCGACGAACAGCGCGCCTGGGAAATCATCGACCAGATGCGCGTCTCGATCCCCGAAGAAGTGAAGAAGGCCAAGCGCATCAACCAGGAACGCGATCGCATCATTGCGCAGGCCAACGAAGAGGGCGCGCGCATTGTCGAGCTGTCCAAGGAGGAAGCGCAGCAACTAGTCTCCGAAACGGAAATTGCGCGACAGGCGCAAAGCCGCGCCACCACCATCGTCGAGCGGGCGCAGCGCGAAGCCGACGCTTTGAAAGCCGACGCCGACGACTACACCGTGCAAGTGCTGGGCAAGTTGGAAGAAGATCTGGCTAAAGCGCTCAGCATTGTGCGCAATGGCTTGCTGAAATTGAACACTGAAAAAGCCTACCTGGATCAAGCGGGAACGAGCAGCAGTTCTTCCTCACGCCTGTCTTGACAGGCCCTGTCTTGACATACGTTCTGCATCTGCTATAATTCGCGCCCGGTCACAGTAACAGGCGTAATCTTGAAAGGAAGAGCAGCAAACTCATGACACCACTACCAAAACGCAAACATTCGAAGGGGCGCCGCAATCGCCGCCGGGCGCACTACAACCTGAAGCCGACGACACTGGAAATGTGTGGACAGTGCAAGGAATTGAAACTCCCGCACCGCGTGTGCCCGACTTGCGGCACCTATAACGGCCGTCAGGTCGTGGACGTGGCGGCGCGTGACGAGCGTAAGAATCGCAAGAACGCACAGTAATCCCAGCTCAACGACGGGGCCGGTCAGCGCAACATGACCGGCCTCGTGTGTTGCATAGCACCAGACCTGGCGAAGCTTGGAGCTGCCGCCGGGGGTTCCTTTAACAAATTCTGGCTCATCTGACTTGAGCGGGGTTATTATCAGACGCTCCCGGCGGATGGGTACATCCGCCACTCCCAAGCGCTGGATGTACCCATCCAGCGGGAGCGATTCCCGTTGAAGTCGGAAGAGCCCAAATTCTCTCAGGGTGAATGGAATGAATCCAGCCACGCTTGCTTTCCTCTTCCCCGGCCAAGGCTCACAAGTCGTGGGCATGGGCCGTGAATTAGCGGAGACTTATCCTGAAGCCCAAGCGATCTTTGCCCAGGCTGATGCCGTCCTGGGCTTTGCCTTGTCTCGATTGTGCTTCGACGGCCCCGAAGATGAATTGATGGATACCGTCAACGCCCAGCCAGCGCTCCTCACACACAGCATCGCCACACTGCGCGTCATGCAACGTGTCGCTCCACAGCTTCAACCGAGATTTGTCGCCGGACACAGCCTGGGCGAATTCAGCGCGCTGGTCGCCGCCGGATCGTTGTCGTTTGAAGATGCGGTGAAGTTGGTGCGTGAGCGCGGCCGCTTGATGAAAGAAGCGGGCACGCTCAATCCGGGCGGCATGGCCGCCATCATGCCATTGGGCCGTGACAGCGTCGATCAGGTGTGTCAGGAAGCCGCGATGCTCACCGGCAAGCCGGTGCAAGTCGCCAATGATAACAGCCCCGGCCAGATGGTGATCTCGGGAGATCCAACCGCCTTAGATAAAGCGATCGAGCTGGCCAAGGCCCGCGGCGCTAAACGCGCGATTCGATTGCAGGTCAGCATCGCCTCACATTCATCCTTGATGAAGCTGGCGGCCCGATCGTTCCGGGGCGAACTCGACGCGATCTCCTTTGCGCCGCCACAGGTTCCCGTCATCGGCAACGTTTACGCTCGCCCGATCGAAATCGTTGATTTACGTGACGAACTGGAAGCCCAGCTAACGTCGCCCGTGCGCTGGACGGAGTCGGTGCAATATCTGGTGCAGCAAGGTGTGACGACGTGCATCGAGATTGGATCGAAAGATGTGCTGGCCGGATTGATACGCCGCATCGATACCAGCTTAACTTCGATGAGTGTAGGCGATCCCAAGGGCATTCAACTTCTGATCGAGGCTTAGCACTAAGCCTGTTTAGTTAGCGCTCGTCAACCGCGTCCTCGCGGTTGGCCCGCCCGCGAGGACGCGGGCTTGGAGCCTTATCTTAACAGTATTGGGCTTAGCACGCACTACACGATGAAGCGCCGGCTCTTTCGATTGGCACGTCGGCCAATTTTCCGGCTGCCAGATGGCGGCCAGATGGCGGCCCGTATCAAGACGTGCCGCATGTGTCATTCCGAGAAGCGCAGCGACGAGGAATCTCTGAATCTCTGCGCCAGGCCGGCAGCACCGCCTGCTGAGACAGAGATTCCTCGCGCGCCCTGCCCGCCGCTATGCGGCGGAGGCGCGCTGGGCGTCGCTCGGAATGACACCGGCCAAATTGAGAATTGCCGTTCATCTGGTATCCGCTGTGCGTACTCAAGACTAGTGTGATACACTAGCCGCCCGGAGCAAAAAAAATATGGATGACATCACTCCTGCGAATGTTGGTCTGCCTAAAATGCGCGTGGGCTTCATCGGTCTGGGCTTGATGGGCAAGCCGATGGCCGGACACATCGTTAAAGCCGGTTATCCGCTCACGGTGCACAATCGCAGCCATGCCGCCGTCAATGAGCTAGTCAAGCTAGGCGCGCAAGCGGCCACTTCGCCGCGCGCGGTAGCGATGAACAGCGATGTGGTCATCACGATGCTGCCCGATTCGCCCGAGGTGGAGTCGGTGGTCAATGGCGCCGATGGAATTCTGGCAGGAGCGCGGCCGGGTCTCATTCACATGGACATGAGCACCATCTCGGTCACGGCTACGCGCCGTATCGCCGCGCTGGAAGCCGATCAAAGGGTGATTCATATCGATGCGCCCGTCAGCGGCGGCGATGTAGGCGCGAAAAACGCGACTTTGTCGATCATGGTGGGCAGTGACGAGTATGCGCTGCTCGCCGTCGAGCCAATCTTAAAGGTGATGGGCAAGCGCATCATTCACATCGGCCCGGTGGGCAGCGGACAGATTGCGAAGGCGTGCAATCAAATCATGGTTGCCGCGCAGATGGTGGCCATGGGTGAACTGCTGGTGCTGGCCCAGAAGGCGGGCGCCGATCCCGAAAAGGTCGTCGACGCGATCAAAGGCGGGGCCGCGGCGTGCTGGACGCTGGACAACAAACCACAGCGCTTGTTTGCAGGCAATCGCACCCCGGGGTTCAAAGCGTCGATGCAGTATAAAGATTTGAACATCGTCATGGAGATGGCCAAAGCCTACGGGGTGCCCCTGCCCGGTACGGCGACCAACACGCAGTTATTCAATGCGCTGGTCGCAAACGGCTTAGGCGATCTGGACAACTCGGCCGTGGTGGCCGTCATCGAACAATTAGCGCAGATCGCTTTGGCGACGAAAGAATAAGATTTGTCATTGTGAGAAGCGTCTTCTAGCGACGAAGCAATCTCACTTGATAAAGGGCGGAGAATTGCTCCACGCACTGCGTAGAACGCTAGCAATGACTGTGATGGGAGGACGCATGTCAGCATTAGCAGGGAAAGTAGCACTTGTGACCGGCGGTTCGCGCGGTATTGGGCGCGGCATTGCCCTCGAATTGGGCAAGCGCGGGGCCAAGGTTGTGGTGAATTATCATGCCAGCGCTGAGGCGGCCAATGAAGTGGTCAGCGTCATTAAACAGGCGGGGGGCGAAGCGTTAGCGGTGCAAGCCGATGTCACTCGGCTCGAGGCGGCGCAGAGCCTGATCAAGGCGACGCTGGACTTCGGCGGGCGATTGGATATTCTGGTGAACAATGCGGGCACGACGCGCGATATGCTGCTGGCCATGATGTCGGAATCCGATTGGGATGTGGTCATCGCCACGAATTTGAAGAGCGCGTACAATTGCAGCAAGGCGGCGCTCAAGCCGATGATGCGCCAGAAGGTCGGTCGGATTGTGAACATCGCATCGGTGTCCGGTCTGGCCGGCAACGGCGGCCAGACCAACTACTCGGCGTCGAAGGCGGGCCTGATCGGATTCACGAAATCGCTGGCCAAAGAAGTGGGCGGGCGCAACATCACCGTCAATGCGGTGGCCCCCGGCTTCGTCCCCACGGATTTAACGGCCTCACTATCCAAGAATATGCTCGACGAAGCAATCAAGATGACGCCGCTGGGCCGGCTGGGCACGGTCGAGGATGTGGCGTACGCCGTGGCGTTCTTCGCTTCGGATGAAGCGGCCTACATCACCGGACAAGTGTTGAGCGTAGACGGCGGACTGGTGATGCAATAATCTGAGGAGCCGACGATGGACGAAGGATCACAGGGCACGATTACCATTTCGACCATGGTGCTTAACACGATTGCGCGGTTGACCACGCTCAACGTGCCGGGCGTAGCGCGCATGGGCAACAACGGGCAGCTGATACAGACCAACAGCGGCACCATCGTGAAAGTCGTCAACGGCAAGGTCAAGGCCGACATCTACATCGTCGTCCGTTCCGACACGAACTTTTATGAAACCGGGCAGCTCATTCAGCGCGAGGTGGCCCGCTCGATCAAAGAGATCGTCGGCATGGATGTGCAGGCGATCAATGTGTATATTCAAGACGTGGAGTATCCAGCGACCACGGTTGACCCTAACCCGACTGACTGAGCCTCTGTGAAATCACGACAACGCGGGCGCATCGCGGCGCTCAAAGCCCTGTACGAGCTCGACGCTACCCAGCATGAACTGGGGGTGGTGTTAACCCACTGTCTGGCCGATGAGCAGCTAAGCGCCGAAGGCGAGCAGTTCGCGCGCAAAATCGTGACGGGGGTCTGGCAACATCGCGCGGAACTGGATCTGTTGATTCATCAGCACGCGCCGGAATGGCCGGTCGATCAGATGGCCGTGGTCGATCGGAATGTGCTGCGCATCGCCATTTACGAGTTCAGCCTGGCGCACATCACGCCCTTGAAAGTCGCCATCAACGAAGCGATTGAAATTGCCAAGTCCTACGGCTCAGACAGCGCGCCGCGCTTTATCAACGGTGTCCTAGGGGCCTTGGCCGAGTCTGAAGCGTCGGCCAAATCAAACAAATAACATGGAAGTTTTTGGAATTGGCCCACTTGAAATTGCTTTAGTCGTACTCATCGCGTTCATCGTGTTGGGACCGGAGCGCATCCCCGAAGTCATGCGGCAGTTGGGCACCTGGGTGCGGCAGCTGCGTGAGCTGACGAACAACATCACGCGCGACTATGGTACCGACATCCAACAGCTGACCGGCGAAATTACGGCATTGCAGGAAGAATTTCGCAGCATTCAACGCGAGCTCGGCCAGGTGGCCACCGGCTTCATGACGACGACGCTGCCCTCCGATCTGAATCAATCGATCGCGCCAAAGAGCCCACCACCCGGCGAGTCCACTCCAGAGCCACCGCCTGCGCCCGCAGCCCCCGCCGGGCCGATCGAGCCACCACTCGACTCAGTACCCACCGAATCCAGTGATACGTACACGATATGAGTAACTCACGCAATGACAAGATCATGCCCTTGATGGGGCATCTGCGCGAATTGCGCAATGTGCTCATTAAATGTGCCATCGCGCTGGCCATTACCACGACGATTTCGTTTGCGTTTGCCACCCAGATTCTGCAGTTTCTGATCGCTCCTTACGGCAGCATCCTGGAAACAATTGATCCCACCGAGAACATCACCACCTACTTCCGCGTGGCGCTCGTGTCAGGCGCAGTGTTGGCCATGCCGCTCCTGATCTATTTCATTTGGTCGTTTATTGCGCCGGGACTCGAAGCCAAAGAAAAGCGCTACGTGCGCTACGTCGTGCCCGGAGCGACGTTCTTGTTTCTGCTGGGCGTGGCCTTCGCCTGGGGCTTGATGCTGCCCGCCGCGATCGGCTTCCTGTCGACTTTCGCACCGACGATCTTCAAGACCAACTGGCGGGCGGCGGCTTACATTCCCTTCGTCACCTCACTGCTCTTCTGGATTGGGGTCGCGTTTGAGTTGCCGCTAGTGATTTTCTTCATGGCCAAGCTGAAGATCGTGACGGCGCGCAAGCTGTTAAATTGGTGGCGCTTCGCCGTCGTCGGCGCGGCCATCGTCGCGGCCGTCATCACGCCCACCGTCGATCCCTTCAACATGGCGCTGGTCATGGCTCCGTTGGTCTTGTTGTATTTCCTGAGCATTGCGCTGGCGAAGTTGGCTTAGCCGCAGTGAAGGACAGAGTTCTCTCATTGTCCATTGACTTGCGCTCAGTTTTGAGACGTGGCAAGCTCTAGCCGCCGTCCCCGGCGGCGTATCTGCGAAGAAAGGTAACTACTCAGCCAGAACGCCGGACTGTGCAAGGTCATTCCCGCGAAGGCGGGAATCCACTGCCGGTGGCTGGATTCCCGCCTTCGCGGGAATGACGGCTGAGTAGTAACGAGGAAAGACATATTTCGGACCAGAGATGCAATTGCTCCAAGCCACGTCCTCGAAGATGCCGGGCGCTTTCCCCAGCGGGGGCACCACAAACAAGGAATCTAGCCATGAATATAGAAGGCGCATGACCTTGCCAGTTCATCCTTCCTGTAAGCGGCCGGGATCTTTGATAG